>NZ_JBHWEL010000008.1:131100-190272 GCF_042734135.1 Streptomyces sp. NPDC059668
GCCCCTCCGCCCGCGGCTCCGGGGGGGGGGGGGGCCCACCCCGCCCCCCCCCCCACCCCCCCCCCTGTTCCACCATCGCCGTCCCGGCACACGGGTACGGCACGCGCATCCGGCGGCCATCCGGCGGACGCGTCCGGACGGTGCGGCAAGAAGGCGCGGCGGGGAGCGTCACGAGCGCCGCTACCCGGTGACGGTCCCGAAGCGGATGTCGTACGACCCGTCGCCGGACATCACCCGGAGCATCCGCTCCGCCTCCCCCACCACCTCCTCCCGTCGCCCCTTCGTGAGCGTGCCGAAGGGCTCTACGGTGAGGACGTTCCCGTCCTGCCGCCACAGCCCCGCCAGGAATCCGTCGACGAGCAGGGTGCGGTACGCCTGGTTGCCCGCCCAGGTACGCCCCTTGAGGCCGGCGGGCACCACCCGGGAACGGTCGGCGTGCGCGAGGAGCAGGTTGTCGAACTCGGGCAGGAAACGCGGCGGGGCCGGGGTGTCCGGGTCGGGGCGGGGCGCGTCCGGAAGGTCGAAGAGTTCGACCCCCTTCTCGTCGCGGAAGGTGACCAGCCGTGGCCGCAGCCGCTCGAACGCCTCCCGGAGCCGGGTCAGCCCCGCCCAGGTCTGCATGTCCTTGACGGAGGCGGGCCCGAAGGCGGCCAGGTAGCGCAGCACGGTGGCGTCGGGGGCGGGCGCGGGCTCGGCGGGGCGGCCGAGCCAGTGCTCGGCCGTGGTCAGCGCGACCTGCCCGCTGTGGCCCCACAGTCCGCGCGGGGTGACCTGGACGAGCGGCAGCCCGCAGCGCGCGGCGACCGAGAGCGCGAACGGGTCGGCGTCCGGCCACCGGGCGAGCAGCGCCTCCCGCAGTTGCTTCATGGTGCGCGGCTCGGCCTCCACCAGCTCACGGGCGATCACGGCGAGCCGCTCCAGGTCCACGCCCACGAGCCCCTTGCGGAAGGCGTTGAGTTCCCGGTCCCGGGCCGGCTGCACGAGCGGGCGCACCGAGAGCGCGTCGGCGGCGGTGTGCGTGTGGATGGTGGAGCGGAGGGTGACGATGCGGACGACGGCCCGGTCCGCCATGGCCGTCGACAGATCCTCGGGACGGAACCCTTCGAGGCGGGCGGCGAGGGCGTAGTACGGCGGCTTCACGTTCTGCGCCTGGAGGCCGACGAGGTGACCGACCGCCTCCGTGGCGGTGAGAGCGGCGGACCGGCGCAGCAGGTGCTGGCGCTCCAGGGTCGCGCGGTTGAGAGCCCGGGGGCCGAGCACGGGCACGGCGGACGTGGCCTCGCCGGCGCGCGCCGTCACCGACGCCTTCGCGGGCGCGTTCCCCCGCGCCTGCGTCCGCGGCTGTGCCTGTGGCTGCGCCTGCGTCTGTGGCTGCGCGTCCGTACGCTCGGCGGCGCCGTGCGCCTCGGTGCCGCGCCTCTCCGGGGAGCCCGCCGTCGTGCCGTTCGTCCTCGTCATGCCCCGCACGTTAACGGGGCTCGCGGACACCCTCCGTCCTCGATGACCGGCCAAGCTGTGCCCGGTCGGTACGCCCGCCCCCTTCCCGTGACATTTGACCCGTATATCCTGCTCGGTGATCACACACACGTACGGACCCGCATGGGAGGCAGCCGCAATGTCCGAGCGACGCCCCCGCCCGGCCGCCAGGAACGGCAAGAAGTCCGTCTGGCGGCGCGCCCTCAACGCGCCGGACGCGCCCCCCGTCGCACCCCCGGCGCCCCGCCCCGACCCGCCGGCGACGGAACCCTCCGACACCGGCAGCGTCGTGCAGGCCGCCCTGTACCGCGACGGCGTACGCGTCTCCACGCCCGCGTCCCTCGCCGACACCTTCCGGGAACTGCGCGACCAGCCGGACGGCATGGCGTGGATCGGCCTGGCCCGTCCCACGGAGGCCGAACTCCTCTCCCTGGCGGCCGAGTTCGACCTGCACCCGCTTGCCGTCGAGGACGCCATGGAGGCCCACCAGCGGCCGAAACTGGAGCGCTACGGCGAAACGCTCTTCGTCGTGCTGCGCGCCGCGCGCTACCTGGACGCGCTGGAGGAGGTCGACTTCGGCGAACTGCACGTGTTCGTGGGACCCGACTTCCTGATCACCGTCCGGCACGGTGCGGCGCCGGACCTCTCCGCGGTGCGGCGCCGGATGGAGGACACCACGGAGCTGCTGAAGCTCGGCCCGGAGGCCGTCCTCTACGCGATCCTCGACTCCGTGGTCGACGGGTACGTCCCCGTCGTCTCCGGTGTCCAGAACGACATCGACGAGATCGAGACCGAGGTCTTCCGCGGCGACCCCGCGGTCTCCCGCCGCATCTACGAACTCTCCCGCGAGATGGTCGAGTTCCAGCGGGCCACCCGCCCGCTGGTGGGCATGCTGCACGCCCTGATGGCCGGTTTCGCCAAGTACGGCACCGACGAGGAACTGCAGCGCTACCTCCGCGACGTCGCCGACCACGTCACCCACACCAGCGAACGCGTCGACGGCTTCCGCCAGGCCCTCGCCGACATCCTCACCGTCAACGCGACCCTGGTCACCCAGCAGCAGAACGCCGAGATGCGCGCCCTGGCCGAGGCCGGCTTCGAACAGAACGAGGAGATCAAGAAGATCTCCTCGTGGGCAGCCATCCTGTTCGCCCCGACGCTGGTCGGGACGATCTACGGGATGAACTTCCGGCACATGCCGGAGTTGCACTGGGTGCTCGGATACCCCTTCGCCATCGTCCTGATGGCGGTCGTCTGCACCAGTCTGTACGTCATCTTCAAGCGGCGGGACTGGCTCTGAATAATCAGGCCCACGAGCGAGTGCTACCGATTCGAACCGCTGAGAAACCACGTCCTGGCCGCTCTCGGGGGGATAGGGAGGCTCCCCAAAGAATGAGACGCGCTCCACGTCGCCGGAAACTCCCCACCACAGGCCGAATAGTCTTGTCGCACCTTCAGCAACAGCATCAACGGCGAACACCGGTCCCGATGACCGGAGTCCAAGCCGATGCGGGGATCGTGAGAGCGTGTTGGGGGATGACCTCGGTGAGCACGATGCAGACCGATTAGCACAATCACCGGCCGCACTGGGCGAGCCAGGCCACAAGATCGTAGGTACCGCCCGCGGAGTCGCCGCGGATGAGGGTCCGCCGCCCCCGCCACTATTCCCCGGGCAGTTGGGCGAGGGCAAGACGGGTGTTCGTGATGTGGCCGGCGACGGTGTTCGAATCTGCCCTCCCGGGGCGGAATAGAACGGTGACCAGTTCACCGGTCCCGCCCAGCCCATCGTGGACCATCTTCATCTCAGCGGGTGGTGATCGTAGGTCCCTTTCCCAGGTCGAGGTGGGCGCCGATCAAGATTCCGTCCAGGTCCACGGTCCCCGCCCACCGGTGTCCGGAGCTCGGCGTTCTACCAACTTCCACATATACGGCCGGACTTCAGACAGGGCGTTGCGGATCGCGATCAGTGCTTCTCATCGGATCCAGCAAGCATGTCGATCAGAGAAGAAGTCAAGGGGGCGGAGGCACTGCTCCGAACACCGCCGGCTCGGCCCAGTAGTGCATATCGGCGACGCAGTCCCCGCCGAGCAGACCGCCAACGCAAGATCCATGTGTGTCCTACCCGGGTAGTGAACGGCCCGTGGATTGCGGCAAAGGGCGAGTGCTGCTGATGTGATGCGGTCAAGGCCGGTCTTGCGGGCCGCTTCGACCAGTAGAACGGAACCGGTCTGCGAGACCACGAAACAGCCGTCATCCCGCACCCGCATCTCGCCGACCACGTCCAGGACCAGTTGCCAGTTCTCGGCATGCGCAAATCCGCCGCGATACAGCACCGATCGCGAAGGACCACCCTGGCGGAATCGGCCTACGACGAAGCCGGCTCCCAGCTGCTGGGGAGGAACAGGCGCCAGACGATCGCTGCCGAGGCGGTGACCGAGGGCAGGTGCCGAGACACGCCCGCCTGGCAGGTGATCACCTTGCCGGCGGTGCCGGTGCCCTGCCGCAACACACAAGCCGACGCGTCACCATCCACGAGAAAGCCCGCGCCAATGATGATCAGAGCAATAAGTTTGATCGCCGCGGCCGCCTTCCATGCGAGGCGGGCACGCACATGCGCCGAATCTCACGGGATGGCAGTGATGAAGTGGCCCACGGGCCTGCAGTCGCCGCCCTCCCCGGCCAGCCAGCCATGGGCTCGAACGATTTCACCTGCCTCCCCAGCAGATACACCAGGCCCCGCCGACGCTGATCCGCCCGGGCGAACGGCCCGAACACATCAGCCGCCGACATTCCGAAGGATTTTGGGCCTCATCCAACTCTCCGCGTGCCGCAGACCGGGCAACAACACAGCCCCCTCAACCGGACACGCCACCAGCAAATGAACCTGACCATGCACAACCAGAGGTTTGTTGACCTGCGACTTTCGATCAAATCCCCTCTGTATCACCACCTGTACCACACACTGCTGATTGTCTCTCCCGTCACAGGTTGTGAGCTGCTGGTGAAGGCATGGGTGCTGGCTGGCTGCGAGCCGCCTGCTGTTTCGGCGTCACCCCGCCTTTCATCCCTACCGTCCACATCTACGATCGCGAAACGTCAGATCCCCACGCAGCACCGCGAGTTCAACCTCAGTGGTAGGATGTCGGCGCATTGGGTAGCCCTGTGCAAGGGCGGCTTGGCATGACCAAGTGCCTGTACGGACTGTACGGCAAGACTCGCATTTTCTTGGGAGGCTTGAGCGTGGGGGATTTATCAGTGCAGGCGGTTTGGAGTGCACAGCCAGACCTTAAAGGTCATTTATCTCCCGTAACATCGGTAGCCCTGTGCCCTGTCAGTGGTGATGTCCTGACGGCTTCTTACGATGGCTACGTGATCCGGTGGGATTCAGCAATCCAGATAATCCGCTGGACTGTCCGCTTCCCCGATCTAGTCAACAGCATCTCGGTCAACACGAACGGCGCCCTGGTGGCCGCAGCGTGCGCGGATGGCTTCGCCTACGTATTGGACGCCGTGAGCGGATTTGAGCGGTTCCGTCTTGGTAGCCACCGAGACGACGTCAACGATGTGGCCTGGAACCCGAGTCACGACAAACTTGCGGTTGTTTGCGACGCCGGCGAGCCAGGGATAAGCATCTGGGACATCGGACAGCCGACTCCGTCTCGAGTTATTGTCGAGGGGCACCAGCACGGCGTGTTTTCGGTCTCGTACTCACCCAGTGGCGAGCGCTACGCGACAGCATCCGAGGATGGAACGGTTCGCGTCTGGCGAGACCGAGAGGAGATCGGAAAACTCCCTCATGGGGGCGATGTAGAAACGGTTGCTTGGTCGCCGACGGACATGCTGCTCGCAACCGGCTGTGACGACGGCGCACTTCGCCTGTGGAACACGGACACACTTGAGCTAGCACATGAACTCCGCGACTCGGCCGCATCGGTACGCCGCGTGGCATTCTCCTTGGATGGGTCGCTCGTGCTCGCAGGTTGCTACGACGGGAAGTTACGTGTCTACGACACTGGCAACGGTGAGATGGTCGGCGAGCATAGCCAGGCACTCCAGTGGGAGCGAGCGGCCGTCTTTGACCAAGACGGTGCTGTAGTTGTGGGCTCCTTCGGAGCTCGCCCCACTCGGACTGCAGACGCTCGAGTAGCGAGCGCACCTCCGCCAGCGACCTGGGGCATAAACGCCCTTTGTTCTTCGCGTCGGGGCATCTACTTCGCAACTGACTGTGGGTATGTCGGCGATCTCGACGGAGCCATACAAAATGTTGCCGACACCATGATCTGCGATATCTCCGGAACCGTCAACGGTGACCTTCTCGTCCGAACGACTGACTATCTCGGTCGAGTGATTGACGTGACCGAGGACGCGTCGCACGTTGCTTGGACTGTGGGGGGAGGACCTGCCAACACCCTTACCGAGACTCCCACAGGAACAGTGGTCGTTGGCAGCTATGACGGTCACCTCAGCCATTGGACTCCTAATGGGATTCTCCTCGGCCGAGCGCCCGCCCATCACGGACCGATCAAGAAGGTTGCCTGGTCCGAACAGTTGAAAGCCGTTGTGGTCGGTTCGTCGGACGACACAGTCAGCATCTGGTCCGTCGAAGACGAAATCAAGATCATCAACCGGCTGAAAACTGAAAACCTCGCACTGGTCAACGATGTGCATCCACTCCTGACTGCCCAAGCAATAGCACTAGCCTCCCGCGACCGGATGCTGCGCATCTGGTACCCCAAGGATGGGACTGTCACAACATTCCCGATCGTGCACTCTAAGTCGGTCAAGGCAATAACTGGCACTCCAGATGACTCACTCATTGTTACAAGCAGCTACGACGGTAGTCTCTGCTTCTGGCGACTCGACGGAAATCAGCAGCTAGACTCCTACCGCCAAGTCTTTCACCACGGCAAACCGGGTGTTCCAGCACTAGCCGTTCATGGAACTCGTTTGTTCAGCGGTGGCTGGAACGGCACGATAGCAGAATGGGACTTCGGCGGAAACTTGATACGCACATACGAACCCAGGGAATGGCACCAATGAGCAGTGCGACGAGAGTGCTCGTGATGACCACTAGCAGGTCACTGGAATCGCGATCGAGAACCGCTGGGCTCCTGGCATCGCGACACCTGGGAAAAAGAGAAATCGATGTCGATTACTTCGACGCCCGGAATCTATCTTATGAACTAGACGACGACGAGCTTCAAACGCTCAGAGGTCGGTTCGCGGCAGCCGATGGCCTTCTCTTGTGCTTCCCAATTCATGATTGGGGCGCCTGTCCATTCACGCGACAGATTCTCATCAAGGCGTTCAGTGAAGAGTTGCATCCTTTCCGCCCTACCGGGTTGATCGCTGGCGGCGGCGGCCCGCGGTCATTCTTGGCCTATGCCGATCTGGCACTCATGCTCACAGCGGAATCCAATGCGACTATTGTTGGGGCCGCGGTACATGCTGCGGGGGAGTTGGTCGACCCCGCGACTGGCGACATTGATCCAGGGTTGGCCGGGCGTATCGAGGCCCTCGCTGAAGCACTGGCACGATTGGCTAGAAGATAACTCATGGTCACAGCAGTAGAATCTTTCTGTGAAATTTATGTTCGCGACTTGGGATTGAACATCCAGTGGTTCGTGACAGAACTTGGATTTCACTGTGAACGCTCAGAGCGCGATTTCGCAGAGCTAACGGCAGGGGCGACCCGGCTGCTGCTAAATTCACAGGCAGTGGCTGAGTTCGAACCAGCCAACCCGATTCATAAGATCGCCCAGAACGCGCCACGCGGCGCTGGAGTCGAGATCGGCATCTATGTGGACGACCTCGATCAGGCGTACGCCGCAATTGTGAACAATGACGCTTTCGAGATCGCTGGACCGCCGAAGGCGGTCCCCTGGGGAGGGCGCGACTTCCGGATGGTCCATCCGGATGGCTTTTACATCAGGATTGCCGGGGTGTGACATGGGATCTCCTGCAAATGTCGTGATCCATGAGGCGGCCAGAGCACTCGCCCTGCTCGACCTGTCAGTCGCCCATGAAACTCATGGCACGTTTGCAGAATGGATCAATAATCGAAAATTGCCTAGTAGCGCACGACAAAAGCTACTGGGCACCTTCGGAAACATCGGAATCCTTGACGTTGAAGGTATCGAGCCTGTTTTAACCGAGTCGGCGAGAGAACAGTTGTGGGGGACATCCGTGCGCTCGAAGCGCGCCATGGCTCGTCACGAGTGGTTCCAGCAGAAGCTCTGGATCGAGGTCGACAGCGCACTGCGCGGTTTGGCAATCCCACTACAGCAAGATCACACGCTTGCGAACGACGAAGAACGACTATCAACCCTGCTGGCTGCCATGAGCCATGCAGACATTGGATTGAGCGCTTCGCTGGCAACACTGCCATGGCCCACCGGAACTCAGCTCTGGGACATCGCCGGCGGAAGCGGACATCTATCGATCGGAATAGCAAGAAATTTCGACCCGATGGAGTTCGAGGTTGTCGTAATTGACCACCCCGCAGCGGCCGATGCGGTACGGAGCGAGGTGTCTAAGCATCGGGGCGGAAGCGTCAGGTGCAAATTCATTGCGTCCGACGTATTGGCCGAGATGTCCTCCAGCCTTCCGGGCTTGGATCCGCCGAACGGCGTATTTCTCTTCAGTAGATGCCTACACAACTTCAGCCCGGGAGCCCAGGACGAGTTGCTGTGGGCGGCATGGCGTGCTTCTGAGGCGTCGCTGCGAATCATGGTGGTCAACCCATCCTGGGACTGGGACGTGGCGACGGGTGGTGTATGGAATCCTGGCGTAGCGATATTCGGCTTCTACATGGCGGTAAATGCAGTCGGTGGCGGCGTTCCTCGTCGTTCGGTACTTGCGGAGCGACTTGGACGTCTCGGCACCGTTGTTCGTGATCAATTGACCGATACTCTCGATTTGTTCTCCATTGGCGCGAGTCCAAAGTCGCTCGAGGGGTGGGAGGTCGACCACAACCATCGTAAGAGTATGGACTTCCCAGCCACCGCCGAGGACGATCTCGAAAGGATATTCGACGCCTTCGTTCCGGCGGCACTCTTAACGACAATCTCTGACTGGAAACTTGATGAGTTTACTTCGATGCCTCGAACTCTAGGACAGTTGGAGAAGTATCTCGGTCTTCCTACCGCAGTCGCCGAGAGTGTAATGGGGGGTATTGTCGCACTCGGGTGGTGCCGGCGAGATGAACATGGAAGATTTCTGTGGACGATCGCTCGTTTAACCGTCGATGATCGGGTACTCCTCAGTCGCTTTCGAAACGCGTGGCGCATGCTCGCGGCAGACGTGCCAAATTCCATGTCTAGTAGTTCAGCGAGAGAAATCATGATGTTTCTATGAAGAGCTGGCTGGCCCTACGCGACGCTACTGAGGCGCAGGCTAAAGCCTGCGGTGGCAAGGTATTCAACACGTGGCGATTGATCCGTCTGCTCGCTAGATCCTCGTGCAACGTCTCGGTGCCCGAATCGGCCATAATTCCCAACCTCGCCGAGTCAGCACGTCAGCCGGAGGCGGCACTCATTCCGGCAGCGTACCCGCTGATCTTCCGATCCAGTTCGGTACTAGAGGACGCCGGTGATTCCAGCTTCTCTGGGCTTCTCACATCGACCCCAGTGTTCGGGGAGGAATCAGTTCCAACGACGCTGTCGACAATGGCGGAAGAAGCGGCGGCCCTAGAAGCGTATCCCGCTTCTGCTCTAGTTCAACCTCTGATCTCGGTCCATACCGGATTCGTTGTGGGAATTGTCGGAAACGGGTCGTCTCCGAAGACAGCTCGCGTCGAGCACGCAGTTGGGGAAGTTCCCGTGGAATCGTCGCCCGACGGTTGGCTGATGTTCAAGATGGGTATTGAGGACGGATCCCCTGTATGGGAGCTGGACGACGAGTCTACGAGCCTGACGGGTCCCGTTGACCTCGTTGGTATTGCGCAGGAGTTGCTGCTGCTCGCTTCTCTCGACTGGGATGAGAAACTCGCCGAGACCTGGTACATGGAATTGGAAGCCGGAACAGACGGGATTGGCAGGCTCTGGTGCTTCCAAGTCCGCTTTGATCTTCGCACTACTCCGACATGGGCAGATCGTCCTCTCCGGGTCAAGGAGTTCGGAACTGATCGAAACTTTCCGCCTCCTGTGTCAAATTTGACGGCATCACTACTCGGCCCCGTGTTGAGCAACCAGTTCAAGGCACCGATTGTCCTGGATGAGAGGTCACGGACGTTGGTTTGTCGCTCAACCAGCGTGCCACCGGCTGCATTTCGCGAGCAGTGCATTAAGGCTGTCCGCAATTTTGGAACCCTTGACGTAACATCGCTGGTCGACCATCTGGACTCTCTCAATAGCCTGTGGCGCAGGGTTCGGGAGTCATGGGTGTCGTCTCTCGATGACGAGAGCGTTTCGGGTGCCCTGGATCGCCTGCGCATGACGGAGGCATACGTGGAAGGCTACTTCAGCACCTCCTGGTTCCGCTGTGGTGTCGGCACTGAGATTATTTGCGCACCCCAACTTGAAGCCATTGAACTGGCGGCTCTTGATACCGGCTACCGCTCAAGACTTGCGTTGGAGCTGCGGGACGCCACCTATGACGAACTCCTACGGCTGACCGGTGATCTCCCCCATCTATCAGTTCTTCTGTTTGGGAGCGATGCCGTCGGCGAGGATCGATTGGTCCACAGCTTGAGTCTGACACCAGCCGAGCAAGCGCGTCTACTCGGAAGATTCTTCGATCGTGACATGCTAATTGACGCGGATACGCTGGTCAGCATCCTTCGTCCGTATCGGTCCGACTCCAAACTTCTCGAATCAATGACCGTTGCACTATGGGCGCAGGACTTCGACAACCAGATCAAAGACGCAGCTTATCTAGTCGCGTACAATGCAATCGACCGTATCGCATCGCATCTGGCTATTGACCGGTCACTGCTCCATTTTCTGAGTGTGGACGAAATCGCGGCAGCGTGTACGGACTCAGCGCGAGCAAGTCAGGCCAATCTACTGGCCGGGCTTCGATCGGCTACTGTCGAAGTTCTAGACAGCGGGGCACTGAACGAAGCAGCGATCGAGGCGCCAATTCAACTGTCACGAATTAGTCAACCGATTGCATGCGACGAAGTGCTTGAATTCGTTCTGGCTGATTCATTTGAAGATATCTGCGATGATTCGGATTCCCTTCGAGGACGCCGGGTCTACGTGATCTCGGCATTGTCGCCGACAGAAGCCCTGCACCTTCCTCCGGTCAGGGGTATATGGTTGTTTGAGTTGGGAGAGATGTCCCACGCCTCACATCTTCTACGTGTGCGTGAGGATATCGGCTTCATAGTACTTGGCAGACGGCAACCAATGGAGAAGATGCTCGGTACGTACTCCTGCAAGGTTGTCGACTCGGCATTGGTACGCACCAGTGCGAGCGGTCCGGCTGATGCCTAGGAGGGTGAATTCGGGAAGTGCGGCAACGCCACTCACTACGATCTCTATTGAGACGGGCGCTCACCGCTTATTGATTGATATCAAGCGGGAGGACATGGGGGAATTCGGTTCCATCAAGGGTCGTGTTGCCGCTGCACTCGTAGCCGACGGACTTCAGAAGAATCCAGGTGCCCGCCACTTCGTGGAGTCAAGTTCGGGAAATCTCGCAGTTGCAATGGCACGAATCTGCTCCGGCATGGGGCTGCGCTTCACGGCAGTCGTTGACCCTCGAACGCCCAAGGCGCTCGTTTCCGAAATCCTGGGCTCTGGCGGGGCAATAGAAATGGTTGACTGCATAGATTCAGAGGGGAACTACCTCAGTGAGAGGATTCGGCTAGCATCGAAGATTGGTGCCGACCAAGGCGCGTGGTGGCCCAATCAGTATGAGAATTTTACTAATCCACTGACACATTTCACGACGCTCGCTCCAGAAGTGTTTGAGCCGGCCCGTGGTCCTGTTGCAGCGGTATTCGTCGCGGTCTCAACAGGCGGAACCGCACGTGGGATCTACGACTATTCGCGCATCCATTCGCCAAGAACACGCGTTGTCGCAGTCGACGTTGAGGGATCGAGAGCGCTGGGTGCTGAAGCGGGGCCACGCATGGTTACCGGTATTGGCTCGACGCGGGAGAGCACGTTCCTGCGAGGCTTAACCGGTATCGAGCGCGTCTGGGTAACTGAGGAGGAGGCAGTTTCTGAGATGGTTCAGTTCAATCTTGACGCAGGCATTGCCCTAGGCGTGTCTGCAGGGGCCTTACTAAGGGCAGCAATCAACCAATCTTTCGAGCTTTCGGGTACCGGCGGCCGCATCGTGTGCGTGGCAGCCGATGGCGGCACTCCATACACCGAGCTGCACGGGGCTTTCGATAGCCGCCGATTGGGACCACGTCGGTACTCATTGATCTGGGATGGCCGTGCGCATCCTAACTGAAAGAGAGCGTGTAATATCGGACGGATTTAGCCCGCAACTAGGGTCGGGGGTTTACAGTGTTCTCCGTTGTCGATATCGCCACGTGCCGTCTAACGACGAAATGGGGTGATGCCGCTTGCGACGTATTCCGCTTCCAGAGCGGGAGAGAGCAATTAACGCTGAGATTTGGCGATGGATTGTCCACCGTAGCGGACGGAGTTTTGACACGGATCCAGTCAGAATGCCTGACCGGGGAGGTGCTGGGGTCGATGCATTGCGATTGCGGCGGCCAACTCGCACAGGCACTAAAGACCATTTCACTATCGAATGATGGTGGGATTTTGATCTATTTGCGAGGTCATGAAGGGCGCGGAATTGGCATCTTTGACAAGATCCGCGCTTACGAACGTCAGACAGGCCTGGGCGAAGACACTGTCGACGCGAACGTCAATCTGGGACTTCCCATTGATGCCCGTAATTACTATGAGGCGATTTCGATATTGAGGTATTACGGTGTCGTGTCAGTTCGTCTCATGACCAACAACCCGCTTAAAGTCATGGCCCTGGAAGGGGGCGGGATCACAGTATCTGAGCGGGTACCGCATTCCGCGAGCGTTGATCATCCTATTGCGGAGCGGTACTTGGAGACAAAGCGAAGCCGCATGGGGCATAACTGACCCCCCCCCTGCGTTCCATACGCAGATGAGCCTGTAGACGTCGCGGGGTCATGACACCCGTGATCGCTGCGGTCCCGCAAGGCCGGGCGCCGCACAGGAGCGGAACAGGATGATCAGCTCCGGGCGCCGAGCGGGTCAACGACCACTTAGTGCCCTGAACGACACCGAAAGAGTCATCTTCTCAATTCAGAGACGGACACGACCACATCACCGCAGGTCAGCAGGACCCAGCAGACTTCAAGAAGATCTCCTCGTGGGCGGCCATCCTGTTCGCCCCGACGCTGGTCGGGACGATCTACGGGATGAACTTCCGGCACATGCCGGAGTTGCACTGGGTGCTCGGATACCCCTTCGCCATCGTCCTGATGGCGGTCGTCTGCACCAGTCTGTACGTCATCTTCAAGCGGCGGGACTGGCTCTGAGCGGTCACGGTGAGGGCCACCACCGCGAGAGGGCACAGTCCCGATCGTGGCCGCCCGGCCTGGACGCTCTGATCAGAACGCCCTCACGGTCACCGAGATGTTCCACGGCATCAGGTCTGTTCACCCCCGGTCGGCGGACGGTGAGGAGATGCACCGTGGAGCGCGGGACCTGCCCGCTCCGCGCCGTCGCGCTCGGCCCGGTGGGGCACGGGCGCCGTTTCGCGGCTCAGCGCTCCCGGCCACCACGCGCGGCGGCCGATGTCGCGGACGAGCGCGGGGACCAGCAGGGAGCGCACCACCAGGGTGTCGAGCAGGACGCCGAACGCGACGATGAAGGCGATCTGGACCAGGAAGGCCAGCGGGATGACGCCGAGGGCCGCGAAGGTCGCGGCGAGGACGACGCCCGCCGAGGTGATCACCCCGCCGGTGGCGACGAGCCCGCGCAGCATCCCTTGGCGCACTCCGTACCGCAGTGACTCCTCACGGACCCGGGACATCAGGAAGATGTTGTAGTCGACACCGAGGGCGACGAGGAAGACGAAGCCGTACAGCGGCACGGACGCGTCGGTGCCGGTGAAGCCGAGGACGTGCCGGAACACGAGCGACGAAATGCCCAGTGTGGCGGCGAAGTTGAGCGCCACCGTGGCCACCAGCAGCAACGGCATCAGGACCGAGCGCAGCAGGCCCGCCAGGATGACCAGGATGATGGCGAGGACCACGGGGACGATGAGGGTGCGGTCGCGTTCGGCGGTCTGCCGGGTGTCGTACTGCTGGGCCGTGTAACCGCCCACGAGCGCGTCGGCGTCCGGGACGGCGTGGACGGCGTCGCGCAGCCGGGCGACGGTGTCCTTGGCCGTGTCGCTGTCGGCGGCGGCCCGCAGGGTGACGTCGACGCGTACCCGGCCGTCGACGATCTTGGGGTCTCCCCCGCCGGGCCGTCCGGACTCCGTCACCGCGGCGGCCGAGGCGACGCCGTCCGTGGCGCGCGCCGCGGTGATCACCTGGGTGACCCGGCCGGCGTCGGCGAGAATCACGGCGGGGTTCCCGGAGCCGCCGGGGAAGTGCTCCGAGAGGGTCTGCTGGGCGGCGACGGAGGGGGCGTCGTCGACGAAGATCTCGTCGAGGGGGACGCCCTTCGCGGTGAGGGTGGGGGCGAAGGCCGCGCAGGCGAGGAGGCCCGCGAGGGCGATCGCCCAGACCTTGCGGGGTGTGCGGTCCACCAGGTCGGCGACCCGGCGCCAGACTCCACCGCGGGCCCCGGCGCCCCCGGTCGGGCGGGGGCGGGCCGGCCAGTAGGCGGCACGGCCGAGGAGGACCAGGACGGCCGGCAGGAAGGTGAGCGTGCTCAGTACGGCGCAGACGACGCCGATGGCGCCGACCGGTCCGAGCGCCCGGTTGTTCGTCAGGTCGCTGAGCAGCAGGGCGAGCAGACCGAGGGCGACGGTCCCGGCACTCGCGACGACCGCGCCCCAGGACTGCCGCAGCGCCGCCCGGACGGCGGTGAACCGGTCGTCGTGCAGGGCGAGTTCCTCACGGAAGCGGGCGGTGAACAGGAGCGCGTAGTCGGTGGCCGCGCCGATCACGAGGATGGAGAGGATGCCCTGCACCTGGCCGTCCACCCGGACGACGTCGTGGTCGGCGAGGACGTAGACGACGGAGCAGGCCAGGCCGAGCGCGAACACCGCGCCGAGGATGATGACGAAGGGCAGCAGCACGCTGCGGTACACGAGCAGCAGGATGACCAGGACGGTCGCGAGGGCCACGCCGAGCAGGAGGCCGTCGATGCCGGCGAAGGCGTCGGTGAGATCGGCCCGGCCGGCGGCGGGCCCGGCGATGCGTGCCGTCGTTCCGGGGACGCGGTCGGCGGCGGTCCGGACGCGGTCGAGGGTGTCGGGCAGCTTGTCGCCGAGATCGGGCCGGAGCTGGACGACACCTTCCAGTGCCTTGCCGTCGCCCGACGGCAGAGCGGGAGAGGCCTGGCCGACGACGCCGGGTGTACCGGCGAGGGAGGCCAGGGCGCGGGTCGCCGCCGTCCGGCGCGCCCCCTGCACCGAGCCCTCGCCGTCCACGGTCCACACGACGATCGCGGGCAGGGTCTCTTCCTGCTGGAAGGCGCGCTGCTCGGAGACCACCTCGGTGGACTCGGCGCTGCGCGGCAGGAAGGCGGCCTGGTCGTTGGTGGCGACCTCACCGAGCCTGCCGGCGTAGGGGCCGAGGGTCCCCCCGATGCCGAGCCAGGCGACGAGCAGGACGACGGGGATCAGCCACAGGGCCCGTCGTGGGGTGATGGACATCGCTCTCCAGGTGTCACGGCGGCAAGGCGTTCGACGCACGGGTGTCCAGATATCTCAATGAAAAACAATCTCGATCATTGAGTTATCTGGTGGCCGGATCGTAGACCACGGGGATGTTTCCGGGGACGGCGCCCGTCCGGATGCGGGGGTGTCCGGCGGTTCCCGCGCGTCGGTGTGACCGGCCGAGGGGCCTCAGCGTCCGGGGGACCGTACGCCGGCGAGCTGTTCGTTCATGGCCGTCAGGAAACGCAGGACCACGGACAGTTCGTCCTCGCTGAAGCCTGACCGGACACTCGCGGTGACCTCGGCGAGCGGCCGGAAGTGGGCGCGGGCCGCCGACTTGGCGTCGGGGACCCAGTACAGGTGGACCACTCTGCGGTCGGGGCTGTCCCTGACGCGCCGGATGTGGCCGGCCCGTTCGAGCCGGTCCAGGCAGGCCGTGACGGCACCCGAGGTGAGCCCGAGGTGTTCCCTGAGCCTGCCAGGGGTGAGCGGCTCGGGAGCGTCGAGGATCGCGGCGAGTGCCTGGACGTCCGTGGCGTGCAGTCCGTGTTCGCCGGCGAAACCGTGCACCAGCCGGTTGACCTCGCCGTTCATCCGGCGGAGCTGCACGGCGAAGGCCTGGAGGCCGGTCTGCGCGGCGCGCTCGCGCTCCGGTCCCCCGCCGGGGTCCCGCTCACCCGCCCGGTCGTCGGAGTCGTCTGCTCTGGCCACGCGGGTCAGCCTATAGAAGTCGGCGGCGACGGCTGGTCCCCGAGCCGCCGGCCCACCGGCTGGATCCGGGGGCTCTCCCGGCTCGGTGTCACCATCTGCCGTACAGGACTGGGCGCACGGTTCTACGAAGTGGCCCGGTCGGACGTCGGCCAGACGTACGGAAGGTCGTCGGGAACGTCCGGGAAGAACGGGGTGTAGATCTCCGGTGCCTTGCGCACCAGTGCCGACTGGTGGCTCCGGTGGAAGGCGGGGTCTCCCAGCCAGGGTGGTAGCTCGTGGTCGTCGGCGAGCTGCTCCTGGACACGTACGGTGGCGCCGGGACGGTGCCTGGCGAAGTCGGTGGTGAGGGTGGAGGCACACGTGTCGGCGCGCGCTTCCGCCGTCCACATGGCGCACACCTCCAGGCCGTAGCGGACCAGGGCCTCCTCGTAGCCGGCCCACATGCGTACCGCGGGATGGTGTCGCCATCCGTAGTCGGGGACGATCAGGCCGCGCAGCACCTGGAGGGCCTCGACTCGCTGTTTGCCCAGACGTGCCTGGTCCAGCACCGCGGCGGACTGCGTGAAGTCGGGATACGGGAGAAAGGTCTGCACGCAGGATGCCTACCGCGGCCGGCCCGTTCTCAAAGATCTCGTCGTGGGCGGCCATCCGGTTCGCTCCGACACCGGTCGGGACGCCCGCCGGGGTCACCGGGTGGTACGGGAGACGCCGGCGGGCATGGCCCGGCGGGCGAGTGTGACGGTGCCCGCCACGATCGCGGCGAAGACGGGGCCGGTGGCGATGTGCAGGATGCCGAGGACGACGGGCTCGTCCCCGCGGTAGTAGACGACCTGCAGCGTGGCGTTGACGACGTTGACGGCGACGCAGATCCAGGTCGAGACGGTGTAGACGCGCCGCAGTGGCGCGACGAGGCGCCAGTCGGCCGGACCGCCGCTGACCTTGTTCAGGATCACGCCGGTCAGGGGGCGTCCGATCACGATGCTGACGACGCAGACGGCGAGGACGACGAAGGGGATCAGGGCGGGTACGAGGAAGAAGCCGCGCGCTTCGCCGGTCAGCGCCGCGACCGTGGCGCACACGGTGACCGTGGCGAGGCCGATGACGGCCTGGCGCAGCTTCTCCTTGCGGACCAGCCGCCAGGCGAACGCGGCCACGGCCACCACCGCGGCGGTGATCACTCCCGTGGTCAACGACGCCAGGGCGTTGGCCACCAGGAACGCGATGGTGGGAAGGGCCGCGACCAGCACACCGGCCGCCCGCTGCCGCCGGACGCCCCGGCGGGCGCTCGGGCCCGTCGCCTCCGCGGGATGGGACGGGGAGTGCGGGGCGGGGCTCACGCTCGTCCTCCTGCTGTCTGAACCGGTCCTGTGCATGTTCATCCCCTCGTGGTCGTCGTGACGGTGGCGGTTGTGGTGCGCCGCCCTCGGAAGCCGGGCGGGCGCCGGGAGTTCGGGCCGTGGTGGCGCGGTCAGGCGGAGAACATCGCCCGCTTGAGGGCCGGCACCCGGTCCGCCACCCGCAGCAGGGTGCGAAAGGCGGTTCGCGGCAGAAGGGCCTCCGTGCCCGCGTGACGCGCGTTGCGCAGGGAAGCGGCCACCGCCGGATTGGCGTAGCCCCGCATCCGGGCCTCGTAGGCCGCCACGGCCGTCACCAGATCGCAGCGGCCGGCCGTGACCTCGCGCAGGGCGCGGCGCAGACCGGCCGCGTCCCGCAGTGCGGTGTTGGCGCCGACTCCGGCCATCGGGGTCATGTTGTGGATGGCGTCGCCCAGCAAGGTCACGTTGCTGGAGTCCCAGCTGGTCAGTTCGGGCATGCTGCGCAGGGCGACCGGCGCGACCGAGTCGACGTCGCACCGGTCGACCAGGGTCGTCAGTGCGGGCGACCAGGTGCGGATACGGGAGAGCACCAGCTCCCGCAGGGCCGCCGGGGTCTGCCGCGTCACGTCAGGGGGCAGGGAAGCGCGGTCGGCTATGTAGGCCCAGACCACATAGGGTCCGCCACCGGTGTGCTCGGCGGTCAGGGGGATGCCGGTGCGCCAGGCGCATACGAACATCCAGCCGGGTCCCGCGGGCACGATGCTGTTGGGCGTGCCGTCCAGGATCTCGGCGGGCAGCCCGGCGGTGGCCTCGGGGGTCAGCGGGGTGCGTCCGGCGACGGTGAGGACCCCGGTCTCCTGTCGGGTGATGCCGGGCAGATACTGCCGGCGCACCCGCGAGTCGCTCGCGTCCGCGCCCACCAGCAGATCCCCCTCGGCGTAAGTGCCGTCGGCGAAGTGGGCGCGTACCCGACCGGTCGGCAGCTGCTCGTAGCGCTCGAACTCCTTGCCCCAGTGCACCCGCTGCTCTGGGAGCCCCTCCAGCAGCAGGTCGCGCAGGGCCAGGCGGCCGACCGAACGGCGGCTGCCCTGGCGGCCGTTGCCGACGCGGGTCAGGCGCCGCAGCCGGTGGTCGTAGAAGCCCGCGGTACTGCCGGCGTACCCGGCACCGGCGTCGATCCTCGACCAGTTCGCGGGCGGCACGCACTCCCGCAGCGCGGCACAGCCCGCCTCGTTCAGGTGCAGGCCGTACCCCTGAAGACCCACGGTGCGATCCGAGCGGCGCTCGAAGACGTGCACGTCGACGCCGTCGCGATGCAGCCCCTGCGCCAGGGCGAGACCGCCCAGGCCTGCGCCTATGACCAAGACCTTCATGTCCACTCCCACGTCCACTCCCTCGGCGGTTGCTCCACACAATGTCATTCATCTTGATGACAAAGTCAAACAGACGAATGACAAAATCACATGGGTGGATGAACTGGGAGGTCAGGGCTATGCTCTGCACTCATGGCAACGGACAAACGCCCCCGTCGGGCCCCTCAGGAGGCCGACCGCCGCAGGGACTCGGGGCGCACTCGGGAGCGGATCATCAGCGCCGCCGTCGGCGAGTTCAGCGCGCACGGGTTCTCCGGCGCCCGCGTCACCCGCATCGCCAGGGCCGCGGGGGTGAACGCGCAGCTGATCTCGTACCACTTCGACGGAAAGGCCGGCCTCTACCAGGCCGTTCTCGAGCGCGGCACCAGCGCCCTGGACCCGCTGCCCGCCGCCGACAAACCGCTGAGCGACATCGCCGCCGACTACGTACGCATCACCGGCCGCAACGCGGACATCACCCGCCTGCTCGCCTGGGAGGGCCTCGGCCACACCCCCGAAGCGGGCGAGCACGCCGGTATCGAGGAGCACGGCCAGGGACGGGCCGACTTCATGCGCCGCATCGTCGGCCAGCTCCGCGAGCGCCAGGCCGGTGGCGAGTTCCCCGACGACCTCGACCCCGGCCACCTCCTGCTGGCCCTGTACGCCATGGCCAGCGCGCCGGTCCTGCTGCCCCAGGTCGCCCGCCAGATCTTCGGCGCCGACGCCGACCGCGCCGACTTCCAGGAGATGTTCGCCCAGCAAGTCGCCCGCCTCGTCGCACACTTGGCCACCGGCGACGCCACACCCTGACTTCCGGGACAGGACGTCCGTCAGGCGGCCCGGGCGGTGGCAGGGATGGTCCCACCGGGTCGCGGCGGGCGGTCACGTCGGCGAGTTCGCACACGTCGGGCCGCCCTCCGTGACGGTGCAGCCGAGCGGCGGGACCGGTGGGGCCGGTCTGCCAAGACCGGGTCGGGCCGGGTCGCCGCTGCCGGTGGCGGCGCGCAGGGACGGTCCGGCCTCGAAGGGGTCGAAGGCCAGGGCGCTGCCCGGTGGAGCGCGGCGCGGCCGTCCCGTTCCGCGGCGCCGACCATCTGTTACGATGGAGAAGGTATCGTTCAATACCGTTTCACGAGATACGCCTACCGCTGACGCGCACCGCGCACCGCGAGGAAGGTGAGACTCATGCCGGAACCCACCGCGCACGTCGCCGTCGTCTACTACTCCGCGACGGGAACGGTCTTCACGCTGGCCGACGGGATACGCGCCGGCGCCGCCGACGCGGGGGCCGAGGTCCGCCTGCGCCGCGTCACGGAGACCGCGCCCGCCCAGGCCGTGGCACGCAACGGCGCCTGGATGGACCACATCTCCGCCACCCAGCACATTCCCGTCGCGACGCACGAGGACCTGCTGTGGGCGGATGCCGTCGTCTTCGGCACGCCGTCCCGCTTCGGGAACGTCGCCGCCCAGCTCAAGGCGTTCATCGACACCCTGTCCGGGCTGTGGCACCAGGATCTGCTGGCGGACAAGGTCTACAGCGGCTTCACCTCGACCGCCTCACGTCATGGCGGCCAGGAGTCCACCCTGCTGGCCCTGTACAACTCCGTCTACCACTTCGGCGGCGTCATCGTCCCGCCCGGCTACAAGGATCACGTGATCGACGGCCCCGGCAACCCGTACGGGACCGGCCATGTCACCGGCGAGGCGGGAGACATCGCCGTCGGCGAGGAGTCCCTGAGCGCCGCCCGCGCCCAGGGCCGGCGTGTGGCGGAGACGGCGGCGGCGCTCAAGGCGGGCTTCGCCGCGAAAGCACGGTGAAACGCCACCCGTCCGCAGACGTCCGCGCGACACCCTTCCGCACGACGTCCCCACGACGCTTCTCCGCACAACGCCTCTCCACACGACGTCTCTCCACACGACGCCTCTCTGCACGACGTCCGCGCGGCGCCTGTCCGCCGGCGCAGCGGACCTCGCCGGCTCGATCACCGCGCTCCGGGCTCACGGCCGCCAGTACAGCGCGGGGTCGGGGTGATCGGTGAAGCCGAGTCGGCGGTAGAGCGGTTCTCCGTCGGCGGAGGCGTACAGGTCCGCTCGGGCCACCTCGCGTTCCCCGAACCAGTCGAGCAGCCCCCGCATGATCGCGCGACTGTGTCCGCGCCGCCGGTACGCCGGGTCGGTGACCACACCGATCACGTGCCCGATCCTGCCGTTGCGCAGATGCGGGCCGGGCAGCCGTTGTTCGATGGTCGCGATGCCACAGGCGGCGAGCCTCCCGTCGCCGCCACCGCCCGCGTCGTCACCACCGTCGCCGTCCACCACGAGGATGCGCACGTCGGACGCGGTCAGTTGTTCCTTCAGCACCACGGCCAGGGCGTCCAGCCACTCCTCGTCCGCCGGCTCGGGACGGAAGAAGTGACCGCCCAGGTTCTCGAACAGCAGGGCTCGCAGACGTACGAGCTCCACCAGGTCGTACTCCACCGCCTGCCGGACGTCCGGCCCGTTTCCCGTGCGTTGTCCCATGCCGACCAGACTGATGTAATGGCCTTATGCACCTCAACCCTTACGGTGAGGACGCCGTGAACCTGGCCGCGGATCTGGCCAATCGGCGTCCAGCCGACGCCGGGGAGCTCGCCGACCGCTGCCGCGCCGCCGGACTGGTGGTGGAGGACCCGCCCACTCCCCAGGACCTCGACCGCGCCCTGGACGCGCTGAAAGCCTGGGAGGAGGTCGTCGACGCCACCGACGAGATCGAACGCGCCGAGCTGCTCAACCGGATGCTGGCGGCGGCCGCCGCCCACCCGCGGATGACCAACCACGCCGGCAGCGGCTGGCACCTGCACTTCCGCGACGACCGGCAGACACTCGGCTCCGTACTGATGTCACTGATCGCCGTGGGCACCGCGCTGCACCTGACCGGGCGTGGCATGCACCGCCTGGGGCGCTGTGCCGTGCGCGAGTGCGCCACGGTCTTCGCCGACACCTCCCGCACCGGACGGCAGCGGTACTGCTCCCCGCGCTGCGCCAACCGCGACGCGGTACGACGCCACCGTGCGCAGTCCCCCGTGAAGCGCTCCCCGTGAGCACTCCGTGCGACATTCCGCGTGACGTTTCGTGTGACGTTTCGTCGCGCCGACGTCCTCGGGTCAGCCGAGTTCGTTCCGCGCCAGCCGCTCCAGCGCGGCGGCGGCATGGCGCAGGACGGAGATGTGGCCGTCGGCCGGGTGGAGGCCGAGTTCCGAGCGGGGGCACCGGCTCGCGAGCCACCGGCCGTGGGAGGAGGGGACGACCCTGTCCTGTCCGCCGTGCAGCAGGAGTACCGGGCCCGTGATCGTCCGTGGATCGCATCCCCACGCGCCGACATAGGCCAGGTCGTCGTCGATCAGGCCGCCCGGGCCCGCTTCTACGGCGGGGCCGACGACATCGTGGAACCAGGACCACTCGCCGGCGAGGGCGGCGTGGTCGGCGGCGGTGAACATGCCCGGGTCGTACGTCGCGCGCGCCTCGTGGCGCGCCTTCTCCTCGCGGCCCGCGGCGGCCGCGGTCAGCGAGGCCCGGCCGGAGTCGTTCATGCCCGCGAACCAGTCGAGCCCCTCGGCGCCGAAGGGGGCCGGCCCCGCCACGCTCACCGTGCCGAGCACCCGTTCCGGCAGCAGGGCCGCACACGCCAGGGCGTGCGTTCCACCGCCCGAGTGGCCCATGAGCGCGAAGCGGCCGACGCCCAGCGCGTCCGCGACCCGGGTGACGTCGGCGGCGGCCGATGCCACGTCCCGGCCCGGCAGCGGGGTCGATCCGCCGTAGCCGGGACGGTCGTACGACACCCAGCGGACGCCCAGCCGCTCCGAGGCGGCGAAGAGGGGCTCGGGCGGCGCGCCGATGTTGGGCGTGCCGTGGTGCCAGACGACGGTGAGGCGAGCGGACGCGTCCGCGCCGGTGTCGTAGACGTGGAGTCTGCGTCCGTCGGCCAGTTCCAGGTCGCGCTCCGTCACCTCGGTGCCCATGGCCTCGGACCTCTCCTTCGCGCAGTCGTCAGGTGCCGCAACCTACCCGGTCCGGCGGAGGCCACGGTCCGCCTTCTCCCACGCCTCGGACGCCTCAGTCATGTACGGGACGGTCGCTGATCCTGTGGTCGGCCAGGTTGAGGGCCTCGTCCACCACCCGGCGCAGGTGGCCGTCGCGCAGCGCGTAGACGACCCGGCGGCCCTCCTTGCGCGTGGTCACGAGTCCCGCGAGACGGAGCCGGGCCAGGTGCTGGCTGACGGCAGGGCGGGCGGCACCGCAGCTCTCGGTGAGGGTGGTGACGTCGGCCTCGCCCTCGGTCAGGGCGTGCAGCAGCGCCAGACGGGTGCGGTCACCGAGCAGGGCGAGCAGTTCGGCGGCGAGGGCGAACTGCTCCTCGCCGGGTGTGCGCGGGTGCGCATCGGTGGCAGGTGACAGATGCATGCGTGCGCTCATATGCACATAATGGAGCGGTGGACACCGTCGTGTCCACCGACGCCGCGCCGCCTTCCCGCCCGCGTACCGGACGGCCCGGAAAGGGGACCCTCGTGAGCCACCACCACCACGCACCCGGTCACGCCCACCCGCACAGCCACGAGGACGGGGAAGGGCATGGCCACGGGGGCGAGCACGGGCACGGGCACACTCCCGGCGCTCCAGGAATCGCCGGCCGCCGACGGCAGCGGCTCGGGCACCGGCTGCGGCATCTGCTGACGCCGCACTCGCACGAGGCCGCCGACAAGGTGGACGCGGCGCTGGAGTCCTCCGCCCGGGGCATGCGGGCCCTGTGGGTCTCGCTGGCCGTGCTCGGCGCGACGGCGCTCGTCCAGGCGGTGATCGTGGTGGTCTCCGGGTCGGTCGCGCTGCTGGGCGACACCGTCCACAACGCCGCGGACGCGCTCACCGCCGTCCCCCTCGGCATCGCCTTCGTCCTGGGCCGCCGCGCCGCCAACCGCCGCTTCACCTACGGCTACGGGCGCGCCGAGGACCTGGCCGGCATCGCCGTCCTGCTGACGATCACCGCGTCCGCGGCCTTCGCCGCCTGGGCCGCCGTCGACCGGCTGCTCGACCCGCGGGACGTCCAGCACGTCCCGGCGGTGGCCGGCGCGGCCGTCGCCGGGTTCATCGGCAACGAGTGGGTGGCCCGCCACCGCATCCGTGTCGGCCGGGAGATCGGCTCCGCCGCCCTGGTCGCCGACGGTCTGCACGCCCGTACGGACGGGTTCGCCTCGCTCGCCGTCCTGCTCGGTGCGGGCGGCGCGGCGCTGGGCCTGCGGTCGGCGGACCCGATCGTCGGACTGCTGATCACGGCGGCCATCCTGCTCGTGCTGCGGGACGCCGCCCGCGAGGTCTTCCGGCGCGTCATGGACGCCGTGGACCCGGCCCTCGTCGACTCCGCGGAGACGGCGCTGCTGGGGGTCGACGGCGTGCGCGAGGTGAGCGAGCTGCGGTTGCGCTGGATCGGTCACCGGCTGCGCGCCGAGGTCGCCGTCGTCGTCGACGGGGAGTTGTCCGTACGCGCGGCGCACGCGGTCGCGGTCGCGTGCGAGCACGCGCTGCTGCACACGGTGCCCAGGCTCGGCGCCGCCCTGGTGCACGCCGATCCGGCGATCGCCCCCGGCGAGGCCGATCCGCACCTGGCGCTGGCCCATCACGCACCGGTGCTCCGCACCCCTGCGCCCCACACCCCGGCCCGTCGTCCACGGGAGCGGACGCGGGCCGGCCGCGCCTCGGCCTGACCCGGCCGCGGTGCCCGCTCAGTGGTCGTGCGGTTCGTCCCGGTGGACCGGTCCGTGGGCGTCCTCGCAGTGCCCCGGGTCGTCGAGGAGCTTGCGGTCGCCGGGGAGCGCCACCTGGAGCACCTGCTCCGAGGCGTGGTCGACCTGGAGCGTGGTGTGCGTGATGCCGTAGTCGTGGCGCAGGAGTTCCTCCAGGTCCCGGCGGACCGCGTGGCAGTCGCCGGCGGGCTGGGCCAGGACGTGCGCGGACAGGGCCGCCTGGCCCGAGGTGATCTGCCAGACGTGCAGGTCGTGCACCTCGACCACGGCAGGCAGGGCGACGAGCCGGTCGCCGAGCGCGTCCGGGTCGACGTCCGCGGGCGCGGCCTCCAGGAAGATGCGGCCGGAATCACGCAGGAGCCCGTACCCGGCCTTCGCCATCAGGCCCACCACCATCAGCGTGGCGATCGGGTCGGCGCGGCTGAAGCCGGTCAGGACGATCACCAGCGCGGCGACCGCGGTGCCGACGAAGGCGAACAGGTCGTTGAGGATGTGCTGGTAGGCGCCCTCGACGTTGAGCGAGGAGCGGTTGGCGTGGGAGATGCACCAGGTGGCGGCCACGTTCACGGCGATGCCGACGAGGGCCGTGACGAGCATCAGGCCGCCCTCGACCGCGGGCGGGGCGATGAGGCGGCGTACGGACTCGTACGCGAGCCAGGCCCCGAGGAGCAGCAGCGTCAGGCCGTTCGCCTGCGCCGACAGGATCTCCGCGCGCTTGAGTCCGTACGTGAAACCGCCGCGGGCCGGCCGGGCGGCGAGCCGCATGGCGATCAGGGAGAGCACGATGGACGCGGCGTCGGTGAGCATGTGAGCGGCGTCGGAGATGAGGGCCAGGGAACCGGCGATGACACCGACGACGACCTCGACCGCCATGAACGCGGTGATGAGGGTGAGCGCGATCGCCAGCCAGCGGTGGTCGGCGCCCGCCGACACACCGTGCGAGTGCCCGCCATGACTCCCCGAGCCGTGCTCGTGCCGCTGCGCGCGCCCGGATCCGTGGTCATGACCGTGATCGCTCATGCTGTCCGTGTTCCCCCTGTGCGTCGAGTGCCTCGATCGAAGTGAAACGCACGGCCGGGCATTCGGCAAAGGCTGCACCGGTCACCGTTGTCATCTTCGGTAGGGCGCCCTTGACCTGCGGCGACGCATTCGTCGGCCCAGAGCGTCCGCCGACCGCTGTCCGCCGGCCGTCTGCTGCTGTCCGCGGGCCCGGGCGGGCGGGGGGTCCTGTCGGCTCTGGAGCCGGTGCCGTTCATGGTGCTCGGCCCGGTCCGCACCCGGCGGGCGGAGAGCGAGACGGAACGCCGCCCACCGCCGTGCCGCCCGCCGCCGTGCCGCTCACCCCCCCCACCGCCGTGCCGCTCACCGCCCTGCCGCCGTGCCGCCCTGGACGTCGTACACGGCCGTCGACGAGCCGCGGCGACGCCGGCGCTCCACCGTGCCGTGCACCCCGGCCGACCCCGGACGGCCCCGGACGGCAGGTGGACAGCCCCGTGCCGGCGTCCGCCGCTCCCCTCGATGACCGGAAACCTCATCCCCCGCACGGTCCACGGCAACGAGTTCGCGCCGTTCTTCGAGGGGTCCGGGGACCCCGCACCGGCCCGGAACCCGGCGGAACGAACCGGAAGCCGCCCTGGGTACAGGCGCGGGCAGGCCGCCCGCCTGCCCGCTCCGTGCTGCCGAAAGAGCATGATCCACAGGGTCGCGGACGGTGCCGAACTGGCCAACCTACTGGCGAGTACGAATCGCGGCTATTCACACCCAAGTGATGAATCCCACCCTTTTGCCCCGCGCGAATTCCGATTATGCGAGACAGAACTGTTGAAGGATTCAATTTACATCGAGGGAAACAATACGTTTCCCCGCGCGCCCTCCCGCGCCCCTTTTTGACTTTTCGTCAGGAGTCATTTCCGCAGGCCGCCCCAGTGGGCGACCAGCACCCGAACAGTGGTCGACCAGCCGCTCAACTGCCCAGGAACAAAGCACCTGTTGCCCGTCGACACGGGAATCCGAAGCCGCCATGTCAGCAGTGTTACGTATGGTAACTCCTGCCTCCTTGAGAGTTTGACTTTCACCCGGATGCGCAATAAGCATGAGCGTGCTTCGCATCGGCCGCGGCTTGTTGTGAAGCGCAAGCGCTCTCCGCTCTCCCCCACCATTCCTCACTCCCGTGTGATATTGGAGCGTTCGCGTGCCTGTGTCGAATATCGATACTTCCGGCCTGCTTGCTGTCGACGACATCGTCATCGCCGTGAACCCGTTCGCCGTCCCGTCGGCACGGGTGACCGCCGCCGCCGTGCGGGCCGGTGGTCTGGGCGTGCTGGACCTCACCGCGGGCGGGCGCCGGGCCGCCGAGGAGCTCGCGCTCGCCGGCGAATGGTCGCCCGCCGGTTTCGGCGTACGGCTCCGGGACGACGACGCCTTTCCCGCGCGGGAACTACCCGACGGTGTGCACACCGTCCTGCTGACCGACGACGCCACCTGCACCCCCGCGGACTTTCCGGACCGTCGCGTGCTCGTCGAGGTCACCGGCCACGAGCAGGCGTTACGGGCCGCCGCGGCCGGCGCTGACGGACTGATCGCCCGGGGCCACGAGGCAGGCGGAGCGGTCGGCGAGCTCAGCACCTTCGTCCTGGTGCAGCAACTGCTCGCCGACGAGACGTTCGCCCTCCCGGTCTGGGCCTGCGGCGGCGCCGGACCGTACACCGCGGCGGCCGTCGTGGCGGGCGGCGGCGCCGGGGTCGTCCTGGACACCCAGCTCGCCCTGCTCAGCGAGGCCGAGGCGGGGCTGCCCGCCGGGACCCGCGCCCTGCTCGCCGGACTCGACGGCTCCGAGACCACCCTGGAGGCGGGCCGCCGCGTCGTACGCCGCCGGGGAGCCCCGGACGGCGCCCCGGCGCCCGAGATCGGTCAGGACGGTTTCCTCGCGGCCCGCTTCCAGGAACGCTGGGGCACCGTCCGGGCGGCCGTGCGAGCCGTACGGGACGCCGCCCTCGACGCCCTGAAGGAGGCCGGCCCCGCGCTCGGCGCCGGCAGTGCGGGCAGCCGCGCGCTCGGGACCGAACTGCCGGTCGCCCAGGGGCCGATGACCCGGGTCAGCGATCAGGCCGCGTTCGCCGCCGCGGTGGGCGGACACGGCGCGCTCCCCTTCGTCGCGCTCGCGCTCTCCGGCGCCGAGCAGACCCGCGCCCTTTTGGAGCGCACCAGGGACACGCTCGGCGACGCGCCCTGGGGCGTCGGCGTCCTGGGCTTCGCGGACGAGGAGATCAAGTCCGCCCAGCTCGCCGTCGTACGAGAGATCCGCCCCTCCCACGCGATCATCGCGGGCGGCCGTCCCGCGCAGGCCGCCGCACTGGAGGAGGCGGGCATCTCCACCTTCCTGCACGTGCCGTCCCCGGGCCTGCTGAAGCAGTTCCTGGAGGCGGGCGCGCGCAAGTTCGTCTTCGAGGGCGCCGAGTGCGGCGGACACGTCGGACCGCGCAACAGCTTCCCGCTGTGGGAGGCACAACTCGGCGTGCTGGACGACTTCCTGGCGGGCGCGAGGAACGGCACGGCGGCCGAACTGCACCTGCTGTTCGCGGGCGGGGTGCACGACGAGCGGTCCGCCGCGATGGTCACCGCCCTCGCCGCGCCGCTGAGTTCCCGGGGTGCCGCCGTCGGCGTGCTGATGGGCACGGCGTACCTGTTCACCGAGGAGGCGGTCAGCGCGGGCGCCGTGCTGCCGCTGTTCCAGCGTCAGGTGATCGCCGCCGAGCGCACGGACCTGCTGGAGACCGCCCCGGGGCACGCCACCCGCTGCGTTCGCAGCCCGTTCACCGACGAGTTCGCCGCCGTCAAGGAGGAACTGGCCGCCCGCGACGTGCCCGGCCGCGAGGCCTGGGAGCGGTTGGAGCGGCTCAACGTGGGCCGGCTGCGGCTGGCCAGCAAGGGGATCGAGCGGGCCGGGGGCGAACTGCGCGAGGTGAGTGAGGAGAGACAGCTCGCCGAGGGCATGTTCATGGCCGGTGAGGTGGCCGTGCTGCGCTCGGCCGTCACCACCGTCGCCGCCCTGCACGCCTCGGTCACCACCGGGGCAGCCGCCTTCCTCGCCGGCCGGCTGGCAGCCCTCGGCCTCGCGGAACCGGCCGCCGTCCCGTCCCCCGAGCCACTGGACATCGCCGTCGTCGGCATGGCCTGCATGTTCCCCGGCGCCCCCGACCTCGCCACCTTCTGGGCCAACGTGCTGGCGGGCGAGGACGCCGTCACCGAGGTGCCCGCGACCCGCTGGGACGCCGGTCTCTACCACTCCGCGGACGGCTCCGGGACGGGTGAGAGAACCCCGTCCCGGTGGGGCGGCTTCCTTCCCGAAATACCCTTCGAGCCACTGCGGTACGGAATTCCGCCGGCCTCCCTGCCCTCCGTCGAACCCGTGCAGCTGCTGGCCCTGGAGGCCGCGCGCCGGGCCCTGGAGGACGCCGGCTACGCCACCAGACCCTTCGAACGGGCCCGCGCCTCGGTCGTGTTCGGCGCGGAGGCGGGCAGCGACCTGTCCAACGCCATGACCCTGCGGTCCGTGCTGCCCTCCTACCTCGGTACCGTGCCGCCCGCGCTGGACGCGCAGTTGCCGCGCCTGACCGAGGACTCCTTCCCCGGCATCCTGGCCAACGTCATCGCGGGCCGGATCGCCAACCGTCTCGACCTCGGCGGCGCCAACTACACCGTGGACGCCGCCTGCGCCTCCTCGCTCACCGCGGTCGACGTGGCGTGCAAGGAACTGACCGGCGGCACGAGTGACCTGGTGCTGTGCGGGGGCGCGGACCTGCACAACGGCATCAACGACTACCTGCTCTTCGCCTCGGCCCACGCCCTGTCCCCCTCCGGCCGCTCGGCCCCCTTCGACAGCGCCGCCGACGGCATCGCGCTCGGCGAGGGCGTCGGCTGCGTCGTCCTCAAGCGGCTCGCCGACGCCGAGCGCGACGGGGACCGGGTGTACGCGGTCATCAAGGGCGTCGGCAGCGCGAGTGACGGCCGGGCGCTGGGGCTGACCGCTCCCCGTCCCGAGGGCCAGTACAACGCGCTGACCCGGGCGTACCGCAACGCGGGTGTCTCGCCCGCCGAGGTCGGGCTCGTCGAGGCGCACGGCACCGGGACCGTCGTCGGTGACCGCACCGAACTCGGCGCCCTCACGCGGGTGTTCGAGGAGGCCGGCGCCGAGCCGGGCAGCTGCGCTCTGGGGTCGGTGAAGTCGCAGATCGGTCACACGAAGTGCGCCGCCGGGCTGGCCGGCCTCATCAAGACCTCGCTGGCCCTGCACACCGGTGTACGACCGCCGACCCTGCACCTCACCGAGCCGAACCCGGCCTGGGACGCGGGCAGCAGCCCGTTCGCCTTCCACACCGAGGCCCGGCCCTGGGCCGCCGCGCCCGCGGAACGCGTCGCCGGTGTCAGCGCCTTCGGCTTCGGCGGCACCAACTTCCACGTCGTGCTGCGGGCCCACGAGGACGGGCCACCGCCGGTCACCGCCGCCCAGCAGTGGCCCGCCGAAGTGTTCACCTTCCGTGGCGCGGACCGGGCGGCCGCCGCGCGCGCCGCGGCCGAGCTGCTCGCCCTGGTCGAGGCGGACCCCGGCCCGTACGAGCCCTGGCGGCTACGGGACTTCGCCCTCGCCGCGTCCCGGCGGGCCGAGGCCGCCGCGCCCCGCGGTCTCCCCGTGCACATCGCGTTGATCGCCACCTCCACCGACGAGCTGAGAGACCTGCTCGGACGGGCGGCGGCGGGCGAACACAGCCCGGAGGACGGCTTGTTCACCGCCTCCCCGGAGGCCGGGCCGCCAGCCGCCGGCCCGGGGGACGGCCTGCACGTCTCCGCCCCGGACGGTGGCCGGTCCGTCGTCCCAGCGGACGACGCGGGCGTCGCGATGCTCTTCCCCGGGCAGGGCAGCCAGCGCCCCGGAATGTTCGCGGAGCTGTTCGTGGCCTTTCCCGAGCTCCAGCGTCATCTGCGGCTCGACCAGGCGACGGCCCGCGTGCTCTTCCCGCCCACCCCGTTCGACGAGGCGAGCCGCAAGGAGCAGCGGGAGCGGATCACCGACACCACGCTCGCGCAGCCCGCGCTCGGCCTGACCTCACTCGCCGCCTTCCAGCTCCTGAGCAGGGCCGGGATACGGCCGGCGATGGCCGCGGGGCACAGTTACGGAGAGCTCGCGGCGCTCGCGGCGGCCGGTGTCCTGTCGCCCGCGTCCCTGGTGCGGGCCAGCCACGAGCGGGCCGCCGCCATCCTGGGCGCGACCGGCGGCGGCGATCCCGGCACCATGGCCGCCGTGACCGCACCCGAACCGGAGGTCGCGACGGCCCTGACCGAGGCCGGCCTCGCCGGAACGGTGGTGACGGCGAACCGCAACTCCCCGCGCCAGACGGTGATCTCGGGCCCCACCGAGGACGTGCTCCGCGCCGTGGAGCGGCTGCGTGCCCAGGGACTGAGCGCCCAGCGCATCCCGGTGGCCTGCGCGTTCCACAGCCCGCTGGTCGCGGCCGCCGGGGAACGGTTCGCCGAGGCGCTCACCGAAGTCCCCCTGGAGGCACCCGACTTCCCGGTCTGGTCGAACCGTACGGCCGACCGCTACCCGCGGACACCCGGGGCGGTCCGGGCCGAGCTGGCCGCCCAGATCGGCGCGCCGGTCCGGTTCGCCGACCAGATCGAGGCGATGTACGAGGCCGGGGCCCGGGTCTTCGTCGAGGCCGGCCCCGGTTCGGTGCTGACCCGGCTGGTGGGCGCGGTGCTCGGCGACCGGCCGCACCGCACGGTGGCCCTGGAGGACGGCCGCCGCACCGGACTCACCGGGTTCCTCGCCGCGCTCGCCCGGCTTTCCGTCGCCGGGGTGGACGTCAGGACCGGGTGGCTCTTCCAGGACCGGGACGCGCGCGACGCCGCCCGCGCCACGCGTCACAGGCGCGCCTCCTGGACCGTCGACGGCCATCTGCTCCGTACCGCGGACGGTGTGATCCCCGCCGCCGCACTCCATCCCGCCGAGCGTGTCCCGGAGGCCCTCATGACCAGCAGCGGCACCTCGCACGGACCGGCGGCCGTGACCGGCTCCGAGGCCCTGATCAGCGAGTTCCTGCGCACCAGCCGGGAGATGATCGCGGCGCAACGGGACGTGATGCTGGGGTATCTGGGCGCCGACCCGGGGGTACGACCCGCCGTTCCCGCCCCGGTCACCTACGCCACCGCCGGCGCCCCCGCCCCGGTCACGTACGCCGACGCCCCTGTCTCCGTGACGGTGCTGCCGGCGACCCCCGTGCCCGCGCGGACCGGGGCGGCGAACGGCTCGGTGCTGTCCGTCGTGCTGGAGGTCATCGGTGAACGGACCGGCTACCCGGTCGACATGATCGAACCCGACCTCGACCTCGAAGCCGACCTCAGCGTCGACTCCATCAAGAGAGCCGAGATAGCGGGAGAACTCGCCACCCGCCTCGGACTCACCACCACCGGTGACACCGACACCGGCATCGAGGAACTGACGAAAGCCCGTACCGCCGCGAGCATCGCCGCACTGGTGGAACGGGTGACCGGGACGCGAACCGACCGGGCGGCCCTGCCGGGCCGGACTCCCGCGGACGCCGTGGCGGGCACCGCCCCGACCGCCGAGACCGTCCTCGCCCTCGTGCTCGAAGTGATCGGCGAGCGGACCGGCTACCCCGTCGACATGATCGAACCCGACCTCGACCTCGAAGCCGACCTCAGCGTCGACTCCATCAAGAGAGCCGAGATAGCCGGAGAACTCGCCACCCGCCTCGGACTCACCACCACCGGCGACACCGACACCGGCATCGAGGAACTGACGAAAGCCCGTACCGCCGCGAGCATCGCCGCACTGGTGGCGGGCGTCCGGGGCGAGGTGGCCGGCCCCGGTCCCGCGGCGGACGCCGGGGCCGGGCCCATGGAGGACGGGGTCGCCACCGCCGAACCCGTCGTCGTGGCGCCCGGGCGGCTCGTGATGCGGGAGTTCGACCTCGAACCCGCGCGACCGAGCACCGCCGCGGACCAGTTGGCGGGCCGAAGATTCCTGCTGCTCGGCCACGGACCGGTCGCCGAGGCGCTGACCGTACGGCTGACCGCACTCGGCGCCCACGCGGTGACCGCCGAAGAGCCGCCCGCCGGGGCCGAGTTCGACGGTCTCGTCCACCTCGTCGCACCGGACTCGCCCCCCGTCCTGCCGGACGTCTATCCCGCGTACCGGCAGGTGCTGGCCGGCGGCCCGCGCTGGGTCCTGGCGGCGGGGGCCGCGGCGGGACTGCGCGGCTTCTTCCGCTCCGTCGCGCGCGAGTACCCCGACACCGTGGCCCGGGTGGTCGAGCACTCCCCCGGCACCGCACCCGAGGACCTCGCCGCCGATCTCGTCGCCGAACTCACCGCCCCCGACCGCGAACCGGTCGTGCTGCGCTCGCCCGGGGCGCGGCGCGGGCTGCGCATGACCGAGGAGGGCCTCGGCCTGCTCGGGAGCACGGGCGCGGGCCCCGCCGGGGACGGCGCGGCCGAGGCCACCGCGCTCGGCCTCGACTCCACGTCGGTCGTCCTGCTGGTGGGCGGCGCCCGGGGCATCACCGCCCGGTTCGCCGCGACCCTGGCCGCCGCGAGCCGCTGCCGGATCGAACTGTTCGGCCGCACCGCCCTGACCGAGGGCGAGGAGGACCCCGCCGTCGCCGCCGCGCACAGCGCGGGCGAACTGCGCTCCGCGCTCATCGCGGGCGGTCTGCGTGTCCCCGCCGAGATCGAACGGACGATCGGCCGGATCCAGGCGGAACGCGAGGTCCGCGCCACCCTGCGCAGGCTCACCGCGCTCGGCTCCGAGGTGCGCTACCGCGCCGTCGACGCGCTGGACGGCGACGCCGTGCGCCGGGCCGTGAAGGAGATCCACGCCGAGCACGGCCGACTCGACGGTGTCGTGTACGCGGCCGGCGTGATCGAGGACAAGCTGATCGCCGAGAAGAGCCCGGCCTCCTACGACCGGGTGTTCCGTACGAAGGTCGACGGCGCGCGCGAACTGCTCGACGCCGTCGGTGACCTGCCCGACGGCCCGCGGTTCGCCGTGCTGTTCGGCAGCATCGCGGCGACCCTCGGCAACCGCGGCCAGAGCGACTACGCCGCCGCCAACGACGCCCTGGAGTCCCTCGGCGCCCGCTGGGCTGCGTCCGGGCCGGGCCGCCGGGGCCTCACCGTCCACTGGGGCCCGTGGGCGCCGACCGGCGACGGCAACCACGGGATGGTCACCCCCGAGCTGATGCGGCACTACGCGGGGCGGGGCATCCAGCTCATCGACCCCGAGGAGGGCACGGGCAGTCTGCTGCGCGAGCTGGCGTGGGGACCCGCGGCCGACACCGCCGTCGTCTACACCGCCTCGGGCTGGTGACCGGCGTGACGGAGACACGCGCCGAACCCGTCGCCATCGTCGGCATGGCGGTCCTCTTCCCCGGCGCCCCCGACCTCGCCGCGTACTGGCGCAACCTGGTCTCCGGCGTCGACGCGATCACCGACGTGCCCCCGGGCCGCTGGGACGCCGACGAGTACTACGCGCCCGGCGCGGAGCCCCGCGCGGACCGGGTCTACTGCCGGCGCGGCGGCTTCGTGGACGAACTGGCCGAGCTGGACGTCACCGAGTTCGGGATCATGCCGGCCGCGGTGCCCGCCACCGAACCGGACCAGCTCATCGCGCTGCGGGTGGCCGCGCAGGCGCTCGCCGACGCGGGCGGCGCGGACCGGCTGCCCGCCGACCGGCACCGGGTCGGCGTGGTGCTCGGCCGCGGCGGCTACCTCACCCCCGGCCTGGTCCGGCTCGACCAGCGGGTGCGGACCGCGAGCCAGCTGGTACGGACCCTGGGCGAGCTGCTGCCCGATCTCGACGCGGCCCAACTGGAGTCGGTGCGGCAGGCGTTCACCGACCGGCTCGGCCCGGAGGCGCCGGAGTCGTCGATCGGTCTCGTGCCCAACCTCGCCGCGTCCAGGCTGGCGGGCCGGCTCGACCTGCGCGGCCCCGCCTACACCGTGGACGCGGCCTGCGCCTCCTCGCTCATCGCCGTGGACCACGCGGTGCGCGAACTCGGCAGCGGGCGCTGTGACGTGATGCTGGCCGGCGGGGTGCACCACTGCCACGACATCACCTTCTGGAGCGTGTTCAGCCAGCTCGGCGCGCTCTCCCCGAGCGAGCGCATCCGGCCCTTCCACAAGGACGCGGACGGGGTGCTCATCGGGGAGGGCACCGGGGTGGTCGTCCTCAAGCGCCTCGCCGACGCCGAGCGCGACGGCGACCGGGTCTACGCGGTGATCACCGGCACCGGTGTCGCCTCCGACGGACGGACCACCAGTCTGATGGCGCCCGACTCGGGCGGCCAGGTCCGCGCGGTCCGCCAGGCCTGGCAGGCCGCCGGGCTCGACCCGGCGGCGCCCGGCTCGATCGGGCTGCTGGAGGCGCACGGTACCGCCACCCCGGCCGGCGACGGCACCGAACTCGCCACCCTCGCGGAGGTGTTCGGACCACCACCGGGTGAGCGGCCCGGCACGGCCTCGGCCGGCGACGGGACCGGCACGGCACCGGCCGAGGCAAAGTTCGCCCCGGGACCGGCCGGGGACGGGTCCGGCCCGGCACCGGCCGGCGGGCGGGCGTCCGGCGCGGCGGCCCCCGGCCGCGCGCCCGACGGCCTCCCGGGCGGTCCGCCCCACGGTCCGTCCGCCGTCATCGGCTCGGTGAAGTCGATGATCGGGCACACCATGCCCGCCGCGGGGATCGCCGGACTGATCAAGGCCGCACTCGCCGTCCACCACGGGGTGCTGCCGCCCACCCTGCACTGCGACGAACCTCATCCGGCCCTGGCCCGCACCCGGTTCGCCCCCATCGGCACCGCCCGTCCCTGGCACACCGACGACCGGCAGCCGGTGCGCCGGGCCGCCGTGAACGCCTTCGGCTTCGGCGGCATCAACGCGCATGTCGTGCTCGAACAGGCGGCGGCCCGCAGGACGGTCACGTCGCTCGAGGTCCGGGAGCCGGAACGGGTGCTGCGGCTCACCGCGCCGACACCCGCGGCGATGGCCGCGCTCCTCGACCGCTCCGACTCCGCGCTGCTCGCCACGGGGCTCGACGAACGGGCCACCGCGCCCGCCGGCGATCCGGTGCGGCTCGCCGTGGTCGGACCCACCGCGAAACGACTGGCACTGGCCCGCAAGGCGGTCGCCAAGGGCAAGGGATGGCGGGGCCGCAACGACGTGTGGTTCGTGCCACGGCCGCTGCTGGGGCCGGGCGGCGGCGGGCTCGCGTTCGTCTTCCCCGGCCTGGAGGCCGAGTTCGCACCCAACTCCGGTGACATCGCCGCCCACTTCGGGCTTCCCTGGTCCACGGCCGTCACCGACGCGACCGTGGGGCACGTGGGCCGGCAGGGCACCGGCGTCTTCGAGCTCGGGCGGCTCCTGGACGCGGCGCTGCGCCGGCTCGGCGTGGTACCGGACGCCCTCGCCGGACACAGCCTGGGCGAGTGGACCGCGATGGCCGTCGCCGGCATCCATCCGCCCGACGAGGTCGACGCCTTCCTCGCCGGCTTCGACCCGGACGCGCTGACCGTGCCCGGACTGGCGTTCGCCGCGATCGGCGCCCCCGCCGGACAGGTACGGGCGGAACTGGCCGGCCGTGCGGACGTGGTCCTCTCGCACGACAACGCCCCCAACCAGTCGATGATCTGCGGCCCGGAGCCCGCCGTCGCCGCGCTCGTCGGGGTGTTCCGTTCACGGGCCGTGGTCTCGCAGATCCTGCCGTTCCGCTCCGGGTTCCACACCCCGATGCTGGAGCCCTACCTCGACCCGATCAGAAAGGCGTCCGAGGCCTACACCCTGCGCCCGGCCGCACTGCCGCTGTGGTCGGCGACGACCGTCGCCCCGTACCCGGACGAACCGGCCGCGATCCGCGAGCTGTTCGTCCGCCACCTGCTGGAACCGGTCCGCTTCCGGCCGCTCGTGGACGCCATGTACGCGGCCGGCTTCCGCGCCTTCGTCCAGCTCGGCGCCGGACAGCTCGGCTCCCTCATCGGCGACACCCTGCACGGCCGTGACCACCTGGTGGTCCCCGCGCACTCCCCGCACCGCACAGGCCTGCCCCAACTGCACCGGGTGGTGAGCGCGTTGTGGGCGGACGGGGCGGCCCCGGACCTCGCCCCGCTGCTCGGCGGCCCACCGGAGACCGCCCCGGCCGCCACCCGCTCCGGCCGCCGGGCGGGCCGGCCGGTCCGGCTGGACCTCGGCGGTGCGAACGTCTCCCTGGACGCGGCGACCCGCGACCGGGTGGCCGCCGCCCTGACCCGGCACCGCACCCCGGCCGCGCTGCCCCCGGATCTGGACGTCCTGGACGAACAGGGCCTGCTCGGGGCCGAGTTGTCGGCGCTGCTGCGGGAGGCGACGACGCTCGCCTCGGACGTGGTGACGGCGGGCCGCTCGGCACGCCTCGGGTCCCCGCCGGCCGCCCGGGACACCGGCGTGCCCGTCCCCCCTGCCCTCACACCGGCTCCCGGACCCCGGCCGCTCGAAGCGACCCTGCACGTCTCCGTCGAGACCATGCCCTACCTCCTCGACCACTGCTTCTTCAGACAGCCCCCGCACGCCGACCCGGCCGACCGATGGCCGGTGGTCCCCGGCACCACCGTGATCGCCCACCTCATGGAGTACGCCGAGCGGGCCGCCCCCGGCCACCGTGCCGTCGCCGTCCACGACGTACGGCTGCACCAGTGGGTCACGGCCGTCCCGGCGGTCGACATCCCCGTCCGGATCGTGCCCGAGGGCCCGGACCGGGTGGCCGCCTCGCTCGGCCCGTACGCCCAGGCCGGCGTCGAACTCGCCCCGGAACACACACGGTTCGCCCCCGTCCGGCCCTGGACCTTCCCGACGGCCGAGGAGGAGAGACCCGAACTCACCGCCGCGGAGCTCTACGCACGCCGCTGGATGTTCCACGGTCCGCTCTTCCAGGGCCTGGCCGAACTGACCGCGGTCGGCGACCGGCACGTACGCGGCGTGCTCGTCACTCCGGCCGCGCCCGGTGCCCTGCTGGACAACGTGGGTCAGCTCCTCGGCTACTGGATCATGTCCAGACTGCCGGTGCGCACCACGGTGTTCCCCGTGGGCATGAAGGAGATCCGCTTCCACGGACCGCATCCCGCCCCCGGCGAGCGGCTGGAGTGCCTGATCCGGATCACATCCGTCACCGACAGCGCCCTCGAAGCCGATATGCAGCTCGTCCGGCAGGGCAGGGTGTGGGCCGAGTTCAGCGGCTGGCAGGACCGCCGCTTCGACAGCAACCCGTGGATCCGCGCGGTGGACCGGGAGCCCGAGCGGTACACGCTGTCCCGGAGGCAGCCCGGCGGCTGGGCCCTGCTCCACGAGGAGTGGCCCGATCTGGCCACCCGCGAGCTGATCATGCGGAACATCCTGGCGGGCGAGGAACGCGAGCAGTACGCGGCACACGCGCCGCGCGGCCGGCGGCAGTGGCTGCTCGGCAGGATCGCCGTCAAGGACGCGGTGCGCCACCTGCTGTGGGACCGCGGCGCGGGTCCGCTCTATCCCGCCGAGATACGGGTGGACAACGAGCCGACCGGCCGCCCCCGCGTGACCGGCGGCTACGGCCGGACGCTGCCCGCGCTGCACGTCTCGATCGCCCACCGGGGAACCACCGCCGTGGCGATGGCCAGGACGGACGGGCCCTGCGGGATCGACATCGAGGAGGTCACCGACCGCCCCGACGCCACCCTCGCCGTCGCCCTCACCACCCGCGAGCGCGAACTGCTCGGATTCCTCGTCCGGCGGACCGTGGCCGACACCGGACACCACCACCAGGACCGGGACCGGAACGAGGACCGGGACCAGAACGGGTCCGGGGCCGACGCCGGCGCCAGGCGGCTCTGGTTCACCCGCTTCTGGGCCGCCAAGGAGGCCGTCGCGAAGGCGCGCGGCACCGGACTGGGCGGCGAGCCCAAGCGGTTCGAGGTCACCGCGGCGGACGACACCCGCCTGACCGTCCGCACCGCGGGCGAGGACCACCGCGTGCGGCACTGCGCGCTGACCGCCCCCCAGCCGTCCGCAGGGCCCGGCACGGAGTACGTCGTGGCCTGGACGGCCGTCAACGACCAGGAGAGCGAAGATGACCACTGAACTCGAAGGCCCCCGCCCGGACACGCAGTCGGCTCCGAGCCCGGCGCCGGACACGGCGACCGTCCTCGCGGACATCTCGGCCATCCTGCGCGTCGTACTGGAGGAGTACGGACTCGACGACTTCGAGATCACCATGGAGACGTCCTTCCACGACGACCTGGAGCTGGAGAGCATCGACCTCGTCACGCTCTCCGCCCAGCTGCGCGAGTTCTACGGCGAGCGCGTCAACTTCGCCGCGTTCATCGCCGACCGCGGGCTGGAGGAGATCATCGAACTGACCGTCGGCGATCTCGTCGGCCATGTGGTGGACACGCTCGCCGTCGCGGAGGTGCGCTGACCGTGGCGACGCTCCGGGTGAACGGCATCGACGTCCACGTCCAGCGGCTGGGGCACGACCCCGACGTCCCGCGCCCGGTCGTGGTGCTCATCCACGGCCTGCTCATCGACAGCCTGGCCAGCTACTACTTCAGCCTCGCGCCGCGGCTCGCCGAGGAGGGCATGGACGTCGTCATGTACGACCTGCGCGGGCACGGCAGGACCTCCCGGCCGGCGACCGGCTACCGGATGGAGGACTTCGTCCGCGACCTCGACGAACTGCTCGACACGCTGGCGGTCGAGGTCCCGGTGCGGCTGGTCGGCAACTCCTTCGGCGGTGCCGTCGCCTACGCCATGGCCGCCGCGCACCCCGGACGGGTCGCCGGCGTCGTCGCGATCGAGGCCGAACCACCGGCCCGGGCCTGGGCGGAGAACATGTACGAGGGCCTCGTCGGGGAGCAGGGCGGCCAGGTCGTCCAGGAGGTCACCGAGTGGCTGCGGGAGAACCCGGGCGAGCGCAACGCCCGGCCGTTCCGCGCGGCCGGCAAGGTGCTCGACGAGACCGCGCTCGCCCGGGAGATCCCGCTGAGCGGTCTTCTCGACGAGAACCTGTCCGCGATCCGCTGCCCGGTCCTCGCCGTCTTCGGCGGCGCGTCCAAGCTCAGCGCGCAGACCGGGATGCTGGAGGCCTCGCTCGCCGACTGCCGTACGGTCGTCCTGCCCGACCGCGGCCACTCGGTGCTGGTGGAGGCCACCGAGGAGACGTACGTCCTCGTACGTGACTGGCTGCTGCGCCAGGAGGCGCACGCGCTGCGGGAGGCCCGCTAGATGGGCAGGTTCCTGTTCGTGGTGCCGCCGCTGGTCGGACACGTGAACCCGGCCGTCGGCACCGCGGCGGCACTCGCGGCCCGCGGCCACGACGTCGCCTGGGCGGGCCACCCGGAGCTGGTCCGGAGCCTCGCGGGGTCCGACGCCGTCGTCCACCCGTGCGCGCTCCCCGGTGACGTGCCGCCCCGGCCCGCCGACCTGAAGGGGCCGGCCGCCTTCCGATTCCTCTGGGAGAGCTTCCTCGTCCCGCTGGCCGACGCCATGGCCCCCGGCGTTCGGGCGGCGATCGGGGCGTACGACCCGGACGTCGTCGTCTGCGACCAGCAGGCGGTGGCGGGCGCGCTGGTCGCCGAGTCGCTCGGGCGGACCTGGGTGACGTCGGCCACCACCTCCGCCGAACTGGTCGACCCGCTGGCCGCCATGCCCAAGGTGGCGGCCTGGCTCGACGAGTTGCTCGCGGGGCTGCGCGCCAGGGTCGGCGGCGCCACGGGCGGGGCGGACCCACGGTTCTCGCCGCACGGTGTGCTCGCGTACACCACCCGCGCGCTGCTCGGTCCGGTCGAACTCCCCGTCCCCGTCTGGCTGGTGGGCCCCTCCGTCGCCGCCCGGCCGGCGGGTGGCGACGACTTCCCCTGGGCATGGCTGGACGACTCGGGGCCGCCCACCGTCCTGGTCACTCTCGGCACCGCCAACAACGACGCCGGCGCCCGCTTCCTGAACGAGTCCGCGCGGGCGCTGGACGCCCTGGCCGGCCGGGTGCGGGCCGTACTGGTCGATCCCGGCGGGCATCTCGCGGGCCCGCTCCCCGACCACCTCCTGGTACGCCCGCACGTCCCTCAACTCGCGTTGCTGGAAAGGCTCGACGCGGTCGTCTGTCACGCCGGGCACAACACCGTGTGCGAGGCGCTGTGGCACGGTGTCCCGCTGGTCGTGGCGCCCATCCGGGACGACCAGCCGATCGTGGCCGGCCAGGTCGTGGACGCGGGCGCCGGCGTGCGACTGCGGTTCGGCCGCGCCGACGCGGCGAGGATCGGCGCCGCCGTCGAGGCCGTGCTCGATCCGGCGTGGGGCCACCGCAAGGCGGCCGAGGCCGTCGGGGAGTCCTTCCGGGCGGCGGGCGGCAGCGAGTCCGCCGCGGACCGCCTGGAAGCGGTGGCGGCCGGGTCCGCCGGAGCCACCGGCAGTCCCGGCAGTCCCGGCAGTCCCGGCAGTCCCGGCAGTCCCGGCAGTCCCGGCAGTCCCGGCAGCGGCACGGGTACCAGCAGCGACAGCGATGACGGTGAGGTGCGTGTCCCGTGACCGCCGAAGGGCTGCCCGCCACTCCCCCGGGCTCGCTGTCCGCCCTGGTCCGCTACGCGAGGCCGCACTGGCGGGTGCTGCTGCTCTCCCTGTTCCTCACCCTGCTGGCCGGTGTGTCAGGGCTGGCGCAGCCGAAGTTCGCGCAGACGATCCTTGACCAGCTGGACCACGGCGGCGGCGTCGCCGCACCGGTCGCGCTGCTCGCCGCGCTCCTGGTCGCGGGCGCCCTGCTGACCGGCCTCAACGCCTGGCTCCAGCAACGCACTTCGGAGCGGGTGGTCCGCGAGGTGCGGCGCGGTCTCGTGCACCGGCTGATCCGGCTGCGGGTCTCCGAGCTGGACCGGCGGGCCCCGGGTGACCTCATCGCCCGCGTCACCTCCGACAGCACCCTGCTCAAGAGTGCCGCCACCGAGGGCCTGATCATGACGGTCAACGGCGTACTGACCTTCGCCGGGGCGCTGTTCATGATGGCGACGCTCGACGTGCGTCTGCTCGGTGTGACCCTGCTGGTGCTGACCCTGGTCGCGGTCGTGATCACCGTCGTGCTGCCCCGGATCAAGGCCGCCGTGGCCCGTTCCCAGGCGTCCGTCGGCGCGGTCGGCGCCGTCCTCGACCGCACGCTCGGCGCGGCCCGCACGGTCAAGGCGAACGGCGCCGAGAGCCGGGAGACACGCGCCGCCGAGGCCGCGGTCGAGGAGGCGTACGCGGCCGGGCTGGTCGGCGCCCGCTACGGCGCCCTCGTCGCCATGGTCGGCGGCGCCGCCATCCAGACGGCGTTCCTGGTCGTGCTGGGCGTGGGCGGCACCTTCGTCGCGAACGGCACGATGTCGGTCTCCGAACTGATCGCCTTCCTGCTGTACGTGTTCTTCCTGGCGAGCCCGGTCTCGCAACTGGTCGGCGGGGCCGCCCAGCTCCAGCAGGGGCTGGGCGCGGTGGGCAGGATCCAGGAGGCCTTCGGGCTGCCGGCCGAGGACGACATCGAGGCGGTGCCCGGCTCCGTGCCGGACCACACTGCCGCGCCCGCCGTCGAGTTGAGCGGGGTCGGGTTCGCCTACCCGGGCCGCGCGCCCGCCCTGCGCGGTGTCGGCTTCACCGTCCCCGCCGGCACCCGGACCGCGCTCGTCGGTCTGTCCGGCGCCGGCAAGACCACGCTGTTCTCACTCCTCCAGCGCTTCTACGAACCGACCGCGGGCACCATCAGGATCGGCGGTGAGGACATCGCCACGCTGCCGCGCGCCGAGGTGCGGCGCCGGATCGCCTACGTCGAGCAGGACTCCCCCGTGATGGCCGGCACGCTCCGCGAGAACCTGGTGTACGCGGCGCCCTCGGCGACCCCCGGGCAGCTCGCGGAGGTGCTGGCCCTGACCCGGCTCGACGGCCTGGTCGCGCGCCTGCCCCAGGGTGTGGAGACGCCGGTCGGCCCGCGCGGTGTGACCCTGTCGGGCGGTGAGCGCCAGCGCCTCGCCATCGCACGTGCCCTGCTGCGCCGCCCCCAGGTGCTGCTGCTCGACGAGGCGACGGCTCAGCTCGACGCGCGCAACGAACAGGCCCTGGGCGAGCTCGTCGCGCGCGCGGCGGGCCGGTGCACGGTGCTGCTGATCGCCCACCGGCTGTCCACGGTCACCGACGCCGACCAGATCGTGGTCCTGGAGCACGGCGAGGTCCGCGCCGTCGGCACCCACGAGTCGCTGGTCGACGACGACACGCTCTACCGCGAACTGGCCGCCACCCAGCTGCTGGCGGCCGAGCCCCAGGCGCGTCCGCCGGCCGGTCCGGTCGGCGCGGCGTCCGCCGGGGCGTGAGCCGGCCCGTGGGTGAGTCGACGGCCTCTACGTGAGTCGGCACAGCGGCGGCGAATACCAGGTGACGGGTGCACCCACCCCCTATACATCGGGTGTATACACCATCTGTATAGTCACGGCATGCCTTTTCAGACCAGGAAGACGAAGAGATCGAGCCGGGGGTTCCGTCCGGCGGCCGCCCTCGTGGCGGCCGCCGCGCTCACGCTGCCGCTGGCGGGGTGCACCACCGTCCACACCACCGCACCGGCGGCCGTCCGGGCGCAGACCGCGTCCGACGTCACGGCGGCCGGACGGTTCGGGACCGTGGACTGCCGTGCCGCCAAGTGCATCGCGCTGACCTTCGACGCCGGGCCCAGCGAGCACTCGGCCAGGCTGCTGGACATCCTCAAGGAGAAGAAGGTCCCGGCCACCTTCTTCCTGCTCGGCAAGAGGCACATCGAGAAGTACCCGGAACTGGTCAAGCGGATGGCCGCCGAGGGGCACGAGGTCGCCAGCCACACCTGGGACCACAAGATCCTCACCCGGATCGGACCCGACGAGATACGCGCGGAGCTGCGGCGGCCGAACGACGCGATAGAGAAGCTCACCGGCCGCCGGCCCACGCTGATGCGGCCGCCGCAGGGGCGGACCGACGACACCGTGCAGAAGATCTGCCGGGAGATGGGCCTCTCGGAGGTCCTGTGGAGCGTGACGGCCAAGGACTACAAGACGTACGACCCCGACGTCATACGGGAGCGCGTCCTGAAGCAGTCGACCCGGGACGGGATCATCCTGCTGCACGACCTCTACCCGGGCACCGTGCCCGCGGTGCCCGGGATCATCGACGCGCTCAAGGAGCGGGGGTACGTGTTCGTGACCGTGCCCCAGTTGCTGGCGCCGGGCAAGCCGAAGCCCGGCACGGTCTACCGCCCCTGACGGAGCCCGCGTGGGGCCCGTACCGAACGGGACGGGTACCGGAGCGGGGGGTCAGAAGACGACGGTCCAGCCTTCCCGCCCGGCCTCCGCCGCCGTGTACGAGACACCGTGGACCTTGAGGCCCTGTCCGTCGAGCAGGGTGATCCGGCCGCCCTGGTTGCCCAGCTGGACGCCGTCCGTGAGCGGGACCACCAGACACGCGCCGGGGGCGAGCGGGCCCGGCGGCACCGCGCAGCCGTGGTCGAGCCGGTCGGCGAGGCGCCAGCCGGTGAGGTCGAGCGGATCGGGCGAGGCGTTGAGGAGCGTGACGGTCTCGGACTCGGGGGCCGGCCCCCGCGGGTTGACGAGGGCCGCCAGGATGCGCACCGGCTGACCGCCCGGATCGGGGCGCGAGCCGTCCACGGGCAGGGTGTGCCCGGTGATGTCGTCGGTGTGCCAGGACTGGTTCTGGAAGGCGAGGAAGATGCCGACCCAGCGGGACTGTGCCGGGAAGTGGAGGAGCAGGCCGCCGTCCTGCCAGACGCCGTCGTCGCCCTGGAAGCGCCCGCTGTTGCCCTGGTTCATATGGATGTCGTGGACGCCGTTTCCGGGCAGGAAGCCGAAGACCTTGTCGCGGACGGCGGGCTCGGGCCCGAAGCGCTCACCGAACACGAGGACCCGGGCGGCCGGGTCGGCCACCGCGCGCTGGACGTAGTGGTCGAGCAGGTCGGCCAGGTCGTTGTCGGGACCCTGGGCGTCCGGGGGCAGCGAACGCATCGCCGCCGGGTCGAAGAGGTTGCCGCGCACGAAGTCGAGGTTCGGGCCGCCCGGACCCGGCGGCAGTGTGTTCCAGCCGGACGCCAGGCCCTCCAGGTGCGAGGTGACCGGGTGCCGGAGGTCGTCGTCGACCAGGTAGAGCAGCTCGGAGGGCTCCTCCTGGGAACGCACGTTGACCGCCGCCCGGTAGTGCGTCCCCTGGTCGTCCGTCAGGTGGATCTGGTAGTGCGGGGTGTCGGTGGAACCCTCGCGCCGGACGTCGACCGCCCGGGTGATCAGTACGCCGTAGGCCTTCAGCGGCATGTCGGTCAACTCCCCCTGCGCGCAGTGCGGTTGGCCGTGCTATGGGGGAATGGTAGGACCGTGGCGCGCCCTTTCGCCCGGCCGCGCGGGAATGCGTCCGGTGTTCGGCCGCCTACGATCGCCCCGTGGTCCTCTTCCTGCTGGAACGCGTCTGCCCGACTCCCCCCGCCGAGACCTGGCGGCGTCTGACCGAGTGGCCTCGGCACGCGGAGGCCGTACCGCTGACCCGGGTCAGCGTGGTCACCCCGCCGCCGACGGGTGAGGGCACGGTGTTCGTCGCCCGGTCGGGGGTGGGGCCGGTGGCGTTCGACGACCCGATGGAGGTCGTGACGTGGCGGCCGCCCCGGGGAACGGACGCGGGACGGTGCCGGCTGGTCAAGCGCGGCACGTTCGTCACGGGGTGGGCCGAGATCGAGGTGCGTCCTGCGTCGGACGGGGGCTCGCGGGTGCTGTGGCGGGAGGATCTGCGGGTGCGCCTGCTGCCCGGGATCTGCGACCGGCCGCTGGCGTGGGCGGGCCGGTGGATGTTCGGGCGGGCGGTGGACGCGCTGCTGCGGGAGCCGGTCCCGCGACGACCCCCGGGACCGCCCTCGCCGTGACCGCCCCGGTCACCACCCCGTCACCGCCCAGGTCACCACCCCGTCACCGCCCAGGTCACCGCCCAGGTCAGGCGAACGACCCGATCCTGCGGACCGGTGCGGGCGTCGCGTCGTGGTGGATCGGCGTGTGCGCCCCGGTGAGGGAGAGGCCGCTGCCGCCACGTCGGCCGGCCACGATCTCCGAGGCGATGGACAGGGCCGTCTCCTCGGGGGTGCGGGCTCCCAGGTCGAGGCCGATGGGAGAGCGCAGGCGGGCGAGCTCCTGCTCCGTGACGCCGACCGCGCGCAACCGCTCGTTGCGGTCCAGATGCGTCCGCCGGGAACCCATCGCGCCGACGTACGCGACCGGCAGGCGCAGCGCGAGCCGGAGCAGGGGTACGTCGAACTTGGCGTCGTGGGTGAGGACGCACAGGACGGTCCGCGCGTCGACCTGGGTGCGCTCCAGGTACCTGTGCGGCCACTCCACGACGATCTCGTCGGCGTCGGGGAAGCGGACGGAGGTCGCGAAGACCGGGCGGGCGTCGCAGACCGTCACGTGGTAGCCGAGGAACTTGCCGATGCGGACCAGCGCCGACGCGAAGTCGATCGCGCCGAAGACGATCATGCGAGGTGACGGCACCGAGGACTCCACCAGAACCGTGAGCGGTGCTCCGCAACGAGAGCCCCGCTCACCGATCTCCAGGGTCCCGGTGCGACCCGCGTCCAGGAAGGCGCCCGCCTCGCCGACGACGGTCCGGTCGAGGTCCGGGTGGCCGCCGAGACCACCCTCGTACGAGCCGTCGGGGCGGACGAGCAGCGCGCGCCCCAGCAGTTCCGAGGGACCGGCCACGATCCGCGCGAGGGCCGCGGCCTCCCCGCGCACGGCGGCGGCCAGTGCGGACGCCAGCACCTCCCGGAGCGGGCCGCCCGCGCGTACGGGGGTGACGAGGATGTCGATCACGCCGCCGCACGTCAGGCCGACGGCGAAGGCGTCCTCGTCGCTGTAGCCGAAGCGCTCCAGGACGGTCTCGCCGTCCTCCAGCGCCTGCCGGCACAGTTCGTAGACCGCGCCCTCCACGCAGCCGCCGGACACCGAGCCGATCGCCGTGCCGTCGGTGTCGACGGCGAGCGCGGCGCCGGGCTGACGGGGTGCGCTGCCGCCGACGGCCACCACGGTGGCGACGGCGAAGTCGCGCCCCTGCCCGACCCACCGGTACAGCTCCTCGGCGATGTCCAGCATGTCTCGGTCTCCTTCGGCGGCGGTTGCGGGGAGGGCCTCGCGGCGGGCGTCCGGCGGGTGCCTAGTGGACGCCCATCCAGCTCTCGATGGGGTGGAGGGCGTAGAAGACGAGGAAGATCACCGTCAGGCCCCACATGAACGCCCCGATCTCCCGGACCTTGCCCTGGGCGACCTTGATGGCGACGTACGAGAGGACTCCGGCCGCGACGCCCGCGGTGATGGAGTAGGTGAACGGCATGATCACGACGGTGAGGAAGACCGGGATCGCCGTGGCGCGGTCGGCCCAGTCGACATGGCGGGCGTTCATCATCATCATGGCGCCGATGACGACCAGGGCCGCCGCCGCGACCTCGCCGGGGACGATCGCCGTCAGCGGGGTGAAGAAGAGGCAGGCGGCGAAGAACAGTCCGGTGACGACGGAGGAGAGGCCGGTACGGGCCCCCTCGCCGACCCCGGTCGCGGACTCGACGAAGACGGTCTGGCCGGAGGCGCCGGCGACCCCGCCGACCGCTCCGCCCGCGCCGTCGATGAACAGTGCCTTGGACAGGCCCGGCATCCGGCCCTGCGCGTCGGCCAGTCCGGCCTCCGTGCCGACGCCGATGATGGTGGCCATGGCGTCGAAGAACCCGGCGAGGACGAGGGTGAAGACGATCATGCCGACCGTCATCGCGCCCACGTCGCCCCAGCCGCCGAACTCGACCTCGCCGAAGAGCGAGAAGTCCGGCATCGAGACGGCGCTGCCGTGCAGTTCGGGCGCGCCGCTCGCCCACTGCCCGGGAGCGATGACGCCGAGGCCGTTGAGGACCACGGCCAGGACGGTCCCGCCGACGATGCCGATCAGGATGGCGCCGGGGACGCCGCGCGCCTGGAGCATGAAGATGGCGAGCAGGGTCGCCGCGAAGAGCAGCACCGGCCAGCCGGCCAGTTCCCCGGTCGCCCCGAGGGTGACCGGGGTGGCCTTGCCCTGGTGGACGAAGCCGGCCTTGTAGAAGCCGATCAGCGCGACGAACAGGCCGATGCCCATGGTGATGGCGTGTTTCAGCGCCAGCGGTATCGCGTTCATGATCATCTCGCGCAGGCCGGTGACGACGAGCAGCATGATGACCACGCCGTACATCACGCACATGCCCATGGCCTGCGGCCAGGTCATCTGCGGGGCGACCTGGGAGGAGAGCACTCCGGAGACGGAGAGTCCGGCGGCGAGGGCGAGCGGCACCTTGCCGACGAAGCCCATCAGGAGCGTGCTGAAGGCCGCGGCGAACGCGGTCGCGGTGATCAGTGCCTGCTGGCCGAGCGTGTTCCCGGCGGCGTCCTTGCCGGACAGGATCAGGGGGTTGAGGAGGAGGATGTACGCCATCGCCATGAAGGTGGTGACGCCGCCGCGCACCTCGCGCGCGACGGTCGATCCCCGCCCGGTGATGTGAAAGTAACGGTCGAGCCAGGACCGTCCGGCCGGGACGCGGGTACCCGCACCCGCGTCGTCGGCGACGGTCCTGGGCTCCACTGACTGGTGGGTCATGGTGCCAACTCCCAAGGTTCACAGGGGCACCCGCATCAGCCGCCGGTGGCGACTGAGGTGAACCGCCGTTGCGGCTGCGGGATTTGGGAAGGTGCACGACCCGGGGGACGGCCCGAGACGAACGGAAGGGGGTACGGGGGGACAAGTCCCGCCCGGTCCCTGGGGGTTACTTGCCGGTGAGGTGCTCGGGCCGTACCGGCGTCCGGTTGAGCTCCAGCCCCGTCGCGTTCCGGATCGCCGCGAGGACGGCCGGGGTGGACGACAGGGTGGGGGCCTCGCCGATGCCACGGAGCCCGTACGGGGCGTGGTCGTCGGCGAGTTCGAGCACGTCGACCGGGATGGTCGGCGTGTCGAGGATCGTGGGGATCAGGTAGTCCGTGAAGGAGGGGTTGCGCACCTTCGCGGTGACGGGGTCGACGATGATCTCCTCCATCACCGCGATGCCGAGGCCCTGGGTGGTGCCGCCCTGGATCTGGCCGACCACCGACAGCGGGTTGAGGGCCTTGCCGACGTCCTGGGCGCAGGCCAGTTCGATGACCTTGACCAGGCCGAGTTCGGTGTCGACCTCGACGACGGCGCGGTGCGCGGCGAACGAGTACTGGACGTGGCCGAAGCCCTGTCCGGTGCGCAGGTCGAAGGGTTCCGTCGGACGGTGCCGCCACTCGGCCTCGACCTCGACGGCCTCGTCCTCCAGCACGTCCGCCAGATCGGCGAGCACCTCGCCCGCGTCGGTGACGACCTTGCCGCCCTCCAGCAGCAGTTCCGCCGTCGCCCACGCCGGGTGGTACGTACCGAACTTGCGGCGGCCACGCTCCAGGACCTTCTCGCGCACCAGCTCGCAGGAGTTCTTGACGGCGCCCCCGGTGACGTACGTCTGGCGCGACGCGGACGTCGAACCGGCGCTGCCCACCCGGGTGTCGGCGGGGTGGATGGTCACCTGCGCGACGCCGAGCTCGGTGCGGGCGATCTGCGCGTGGACGGTGACACCGCCCTGGCCGACCTCCGCCATCGCGGTGTGCACGGTCGCGACCGGCTCACCGCCCACCACCTCCATGCGGACCCTGGCGGTGGAGTAGTCGTCGAAGCCCTCGGAGAAGCCGACGTTCTTGATGCCGACGGCGTAGCCGATGCCGCGGACGACGCCCTCGCCGTGCGTGGTGTTGGACAGGCCGCCGGGCAGCTGCCGTACGTCGGCCCCCTCCGAGCTCTCCCACTGGCGCTCCGGCGGCAGCGGCATCGCCTTGACGCGGCGCAGCAGTTCGGCGACCGGGGCCGGCGAGTCGACGGGCTGTCCGGTCGGCAGCAGGGTGCCCTGCTCCATCGCGTTGAGCTGCCGGAAGGCGACCCGGTCCATGCCGACCGCGTCCGCCAGCTTGTCCATCTGCGCCTCGTAGGCGAAGCACGCCTGGACGGCGCCGAAGCCGCGCATGGCGCCGCAGGGCGGGTTGTTGGTGTAGAGCGCGATGGCCTCGATGTCGACGTCCTCGACGACGTACGGGCCGACGCTCAGCGAGGAGGCGTTGCCGACGACCGCCGGGGAGGCGGACGCGTAGGCGCCGCCGTCCAGCACGATACGGGCCTTCATGTGGGTGAGCTTGCCGTCCTTGGTCGCCCCGTGCTCGTAGTACAGCTTCGCGGGGTGGCGGTGGACGTGTCCGAAGAAGGACTCGAAGCGGTTGTAGACGATCTTGACCGGCTTGCCGGTGCGCAGGGCCAGCAGGCAGGCGTGGATCTGCATCGACAGGTCCTCGCGGCCGCCGAAGGCGCCGCCGACGCCGGAGAGCGTCATCCGGACCTTGTCCTCGGGCAGGCCGAGGACGGGGGCGATCTGCTTGAGGTCCGAGTGCAGCCACTGGGTGGCGATGTACAGCTCGACGCCGCCGTCCTCGGAGGGCACGGCGAGGCCGGACTCGGGGCCGAGGAAGGCCTGGTCCTGCATGCCGAAGGTGTACTCGCCCCGGACGACGAAGTCGGCCTTCTTCGCGGCCTCTTCGACGTCGCCGCGGACGATCGGCTGGCGGTGCACGATGTTGGGGTGCGGGACGTGGCCGATGTGGTGGTCGTCGCGGCCCTCGTGGACGAGGATCGCGTCGGGCGCGGTCGCGGACGCCTCGTCCGTGATGACCGGCAGCTCCTTGTACTCCACCTTGATCTTGGCGGCGGCGCGGCGCGCGGTCTCCGGGTGGTCGGCGGCGACGATCGCGACGGGCTCGCCGTGGTGGCGGACCTTGCCGTGCGCGAGGACGGGGGTGTCCTGGATCTCCAGGCCGTAGGTCTTCACGGCGGTGGGCAGGTCGTCGTAGGTGAGGACCGCGTGGACGCCGGGCTGCGCGAGGGCCTCGGAGGTGTCGATGGACACGATCTCGGCGTGCGCGACGGTGGAGCGCAGGATCTGGCCCCAGAGCATGTCCTCGTGCCACATGTCGGACGAGTACGCGAACTCCCCGGTGACCTTGAGGGTGCCGTCCGGGCGGAGTGTGGACTCGCCGATGCCGCCCTTGGTCTCGGTGCCCTGGGTGATCTTGGTGGGGGTGCCGGTGGTTCCCATGGTCAGACCGCCTCGGACTGCCGGGCGGCCGCGAGGCGGACCGCGTCCATGATCTTCTCGTATCCGGTGCAGCGGCAGAGGTTGCCGGAGAGCGCCTCGCGGATGTCCGCGTCGGTCGGGCTCGGGTTGCGCTCCAGCATCTCGTCCGCGGCGACCAGCAGACCCGGGGTGCAGAAGCCGCACTGGACGGCGCCGGCGTCGATGAACGCCTGCTGGATCGGGGAGAGTTCGGTGCCCTCGCCGGTCTGCGAGTCATGGCCCTTGGCGCCCCACCGCCTGGCCTCGTCCAGCGACGTGCCGCACGGGCCCGTCCCGCAGGAACGCTGCTGGGCGTACTCCGCGAGCCCCTCGACGGTGACGACCTCGCGGCCCTCGACCTGACCGGCCGCCACCAGGCACGAACACACCGGCACGCCGTCGAGGCGGACGGTGCAGGAGCCGCACTCGCCCTGCTCGCAGGCGTTCTTGGAACCGGGCAGGCCCATCCGCTCCCGCAGCACGTACAGCAGGGACTCGCCCTCCCACACGTCGTCGGCTTCCTGCGGACGGCCGTTGACCGTGAAATTGACGCGCATTACGCGACTCCCTCCGTGGCGGCGGTGCCGCGGTACGACTCCCAGGTCCAGGTGAGGGTGCGGCGGGCCATCACGCCGACCGCGTGGCGGCGGTAGCTCGCCGTGCCCCGGACGTCGTCGATCGGGTTGCAGGCGGCGGAGCAGAGGTCCGCGAACTGCTTGGCGACCGACGGGGTGATGATCCTGCCGTTGTCCCAGAACCCGCCCTCGTCGAGCGCCGCGTTCAGGAACTCCTCGGCGGTCTTGGCGCGGACCGGGGTCGGCGCGGCGGAGCCGATGCCGGTGCGCACCGTGCGGGTCGCGGGGTGCAGGGCGAGACCGAAGGCGCACACCGCGATCACCATCGCGTTGCGGGTGCCGACCTTGGAGTACTGCTGCGGGCCGTCGGCCTTCTTGACGTGGACGGCCCTGATCAGCTCGTCGGGGGCGAGCGCGTTGCGCTTGACCCCGGTGTAGAACGCGTCGATCGGGATCAGCCGGGTGCCGCGCACCGACTCGGCCTCGACCTCGGCGCCCGCCGCGAGCAGGGCCGGGTGGGCGTCACCGGCCGGGGACGCGGTGCCGAGGTTTCCACCGACGCCGCCGCGGTTGCGGATCTGCGGCGAGGCCACGGTGTGCGAGGCCAGGGCCAGGCCGGGCAGCTCGGCGCGCAGGTTCTCCATGATCTGGGTGTACGGGACGGAGGCGCCCAGACGCACGCTCTCCTCACCGACCTCCCACTCGCTCAGCTCGCCGACGCGGTTCAGGTCGAGGAGGTACTCGGGCCGGCGGTGGTCGAAGTTGATCTCGACCATCACATCGGTGCCCCCCGCAATCGGCACAGCGGTGGGGTGCTCGGCCTTCGCGGCGAGCGCCTCCTCCCAACTGGCGGGGCGAAGGAAGTCCATGAGTGGCTCTCTTCTTCTTCGTCGAAGGTCGTGTCGATCAAGCCAGATCGTGTGCGGCGGCCCCGGCTCGTTCATGAGTTGTTCACGCGGATCGAGGTCAGTACACAGCCCTGTCCTCCGCCGGGGTCAGTCACCGAAACCATGAAGGAGTTGGCTGGCCAGGGCACTCATCTTGTAGATTCATATGAACGGGAGGCGTCAGTAACCTCTCCGGTTTCCCAGTGAAACACCCAGCACATGCCGGGACCTGGGAAGACGGCTCACGGGCGCGTCCGCCCCGTGCTCACCCTTCAGATCCATCGTAGATTTCGAGACAAGAACGGCGGCGACGAGAATGCGGCTGCGCGCACTGCTGGACACCGACGCGCTGGGCCTGCGGCTGCTCGGCGGCGAGGGCGAGCTCGACCGCACCGTACGCGGTGTGATGACCACCGACCTCAAGGACCCCAGCCGTTATCTCTCGGGCGGCGAACTGGTCCTGACCGGTCTCGCCTGGCGGCACGGCGCCGCGGACTCCGAGTCCTTCGTCCGCATCCTCGCGGCCGCCGGGGTCGCGGCCCTCGCCGCGGGCGAGGCGGAGCTCGGCGACGTCCCCGAGGACCTGGTCCTCGCCTGCGCCCGGCACCGGATGCCGCTGTTCGCCGTGAACGAGTCGGTGGCCTTCGCGACGATCACCGAGCACGTCGTACGGCAGGTCTCGGGCGAGCGCGCCGGGGACCTGGCGGCCGTGGTGGACCGGCACCGGCGGATGATGACGTCCGGTCCGGCCGGCGGCGGCCCCGACGTGGTCCTCGACCTGCTCGGCTCCGACCTGGACCTGCGGGCCTGGGTGCTGTCCCCCACCGGGCGGCCCGTCGCGGGCTCGAAGCTCGCGGGGGCCGCGCTGCCCGCCGAGGTGTGCGCCCGGCTGGCCGCCGAGCACCTCGCGGCCGTGCGCACCGGCCGGCGCGGGCCGCACCGGGTCGTGGTCGGCACGACGGCGTACTCCCTGTTCCCGGTCCGGTCGTCCGGGCGCTCCGCGGGCACCGGGCGCGACGTGCGCGAGACGGTGCTCTCCGACTGGCTGCTCGCGGTCGAGGCGGACGCCGGTGACTGGCCCGCGGAACGGCTCGACCTGCTCCAGGGTGTCACCCAGCTGATCGCCGTCGAACGCGACCGCCGGGACGCGGCGCGTTCGGTCCGCCGGCGCCTCGCGCAGGAGGTCCTCGAACTGGTGCAGTCGGGAGCCGCGCCCGCGGAGATCGCGGCCCGACTGCGGGTCGCCGCGCCGGTGCTGCTGCCCGGACTCGGGGCTGCCCCGCACTGGCAGGTGGTGGTGGCCCGCGTCGAGTGGGACGGCGGCGAGATGGACGGCGGGCCGGTCGCGCAGTCGCTCCTGGAGGAGATGCTCGTCGACCCGCTGACGACCGGCCCCGAGCACGCGGACCGGATCGCCGTCGCCCACACGGACGGCGAGGCGATCGCGCTCGTCCCCCTTCCGGCGGTCTCCTCGGAGCACGACGGTTCGGAGACCGGGCTGCTCGCGGACTCGCTGCTCGCGGCCGTCCGCGACCCGCTGTCGGCGGGCCTGGACGACGACGGGCGGCTCACCCTCGGCGTCAGCGCCGCCGTGCACTCGGCGGAGGGCCTGCGCGGCGCCCTGGAGGAGGCCCGGCACGCACGCCGGGTCGCCGCCGCACGCCCCGGCCGGGTCTGCGCGGCCGGACACCAGGAACTGGCCTCCCACGTCCTGCTGCTGCCCTTCGTGCCGGACGACGTGCGCCGGGCCTTCACCGCCCGGCTCCTGGACCCGCTGCGCGACTACGACCGCCGCCACCGCGCCGAACTGATCCCCACCCTGGAGGCCTTCCTCGACTGCGACGGCTCCTGGACGCGCTGCGCCGCCCGTCTCCACCTGCACGTCAACACGCTGCGCTACCGGGTGGGGCGTATCGAGCAGTTGACGGGCCGGGACCTCTCGCGCCTGGAGGACAAGCTCGACTTCTTCCTGGCCCTGCGCATGAGCTGAGGTCACGGGGCGGTGAGGGGCGTGTCACCAAGTGGCACCCCTGTCGCACGACTTTGTGAAATCCTTCACCCAGCCCCTTGGCCGGGTGCCGCGATCCGTGCTGAGATGCCACCACTCAACAGCTCAATGGCGTGCTCGGGGAGGGCAACGTGGCGCATACCGCCATGTCTGGTTCCGGAACGAACGCAGGGGACGATCCACTCCAGACCGCGGTATGGCGGCTGCGCTCGCGCGCCTGCTGGGTCGACGCGGCCGCACTGATCGAGCCCCTGACGGCTCAGGCGTCGCTGCAGAGGGCCTCGCTCCTCGTCGAGCGGTGCCTGTACACCGAGCAGGGCTGGGCGGAGGCCGAGGACGCGCTCCGCACGGCGGAGGCGGTGGCCCGCAGCGACGACGAGCGGGGCGCCGCGGCCTGTGAGCGCGGCCAACTCGCCTACGCGGCCACCCTGCTCGGGGTACGCGACCGGGCGGACGAGGCACGGGCCGCGCTCGGCCGGGCCGCCGCCCTGATCGCGCCCGGGGCGCCGGGCCGCGCGCTCCTGGACTTCCGCCGCGGACTGCTCGCCGAGAACCTCGCGCAGTCCCCGCAGGCCGCCCGCGCCGCCTACCGCCGTGCCCACGCGGGTGCCTCCGCCCTGGGCGACCCGCTGCTGCTGTCCTTCACCTGGCGACATCTGGCCGGACTCGCCCTGAGGGACGGCGAGTTGGCGGAGGCCCGGCACGGGTTCGGCGAATCCCTCAGGATTCGCGAGGAGTTGGGCTACCTGGTGGGGACGGCCCCTGCGCTGGCGTCCCTCGCGGACGCCGAGACCGAGCCGGAGGCCTCCCGGCTGCGGGCGGAGGCGGGACGGCTGTTCCGGCTCCTCGGGGGTGTACCGACCTGGCTGGCACGGCAGTTGAGCCCGCCGGCCGCCACCGCCTGAGACGTCCGGCGGACCGGGGCGCGACGGCTCCCCGGGCCGCCGGACGCCGTGGGCCGTCGTGGGCCGCCGTGGGCCGTCGGCCGCGCTCGGGCTAGCCGCTCTGGACCTTCGACAGCAGGTCGCGGGCGAACGTCTCGATGGTGGTGCGGAGTTCGGGGTCGTGGGCCAGATGGACGCCCCCGGCCACGACCACCAGCAGGAGCAGGAAGCCCAGGCCGCCGCCACGGACACCTCGGACGCCCCGGACGCCCCGCGCGGAGCCGTGGGACACGGGACGGTACGGGTGCGGCGCACGGGTGCGGCGGGCGTGCTCGTGTGCCGCGTGGTGCAGGTCGCGGTGGTGCCGGACGTGGTTCCGATGGGCCTGCTGGGCCTGCTGGGCCGCCTGCCAGGACGGGTCGGGCATCGGTGTCTCCCCCGGTTGCGGTCGGCTCGCGCCGTGTACCGGTGGGCACGCGGACCGGGTCGCCCGGGTTCCCGTCGACGGGGTCCGCGACCGGTCCCGTACGAAGCCGTTACGTCCAGGGCGGGAACGCCACATACCGGCCGGCCCGGGACACCCTCCCGGGCCCGGGACGCCGTCCTGCGGGGCCCGGGTCACCTGGGCCCCTACGCGCCCGCGAAGTGCTCCCGCACGAGGGACTGCACGACCGGCAGGTCCTGGACGATCAGGGCCTCCAGGAGGGCGGTGTGCTCGGCGGCGTCGGCCACCAGGTCGGCACGGCCCCGGGAGACGGGGCCGCCGACCAGCGGCCACTGGGCGCGGCGGTGCAGGTCTTCGGCGATCTGCACGAGCTGGTCGTTGCCCGCGAGGGCGAGGACGGCACGGTGGAAGGCGCGGTCGGAGTCGGCGTAGGTGGCGCGGCAACCGGTGGACGCGGCCCGCACCGTGGCCTCGGCGAGCGGGCGCAGCTCGGCCCAGCGCGCGGCGGCCACCGTGCGCGCGAGGCGCAGCATCACCGGGACCTCGATGAGCGCGCGGATCTCGGCGAGTTCGGCCAGCTCGCGCGTCCCGCGCCGGACGACCCGGAAACCCCGGTTCGGCACGACCTCGACGGCGCCCTCCAGGGCCAGCTGCTGCATCGCCTCGCGCACCGGCGTGGCGGACACCCCGAACCGCTCGCCGAGCACCGGCGCCGAGTACACCTCGCCGGGGACGAGTTCCCCCTCGACGAGGGCGGTGCGCAGGGCCGCGAGGACCTGCCCGCGGACCGAGGCGCGCTGGACCACCGGGCGCGCGGTCTCCGTGCGGGGCGGCGGGTTCTCCGCGGGAGGGAACGCGGGATGAGACGGGAGGGGCACCTCGCTGTGCGTGTGCTCACCGCGGGCCGCGGCACCGACCGTGGAGGCGTCCGCGGCGACGTCCCGCTCCCGCTCCTGGCGCCGTTCCGGTGCCCGCGACTGGGCGGGCACCCGGACCGCCGCCGTACGCATGTCCGGGGCGCCGTGCCCGGTGGAGCCGTGCGTGCCCAGCGAACCGGCCTGCTCCACGGGGGCCTCCTCCGGGCTTGGTGGTACTTGGGGGTCAATGCGGCGGTTGTCACCTGTCCGTCAAGCACCATAGGCGCACACGGCCCCAGTTCAAACATCCGGAAGAACGGGTAAGGTAAGCCTTACCTGTCAACGATCGTGAAGCGGTGGTCACCGGATGTCCGCTCCCGCCCTGGCCGCAGACGCCACGGCCCGCCCCGGCGCCCGCCCGGCACCCTCGGCCCTCACGGACGCCTACACCCGGTTGACCGAGGTCGTCCCCGCCCTGAGCGTCACGGAACTGGAGCCGGGCGAGGCGGCCCCCGAGGGCGACGGCTGGGCCGGGGCGGCCCGGCTCGCGGCGGGCGGCCCGGAGCTCGACGCCTTCCTCGCCTGGGACGAGGCGCAGATCGTCCGGGACTACGGACAGCGGGCCCGCCCGGACGTCGTCGCCACGTTCGGGCTGCACCGGTACGCCTGGCCGGCCTGCCTCCTGATCACCGTCCCGTGGTTCCTGGAGCGCCGCGTGCCCCGCTTCCCTGTGGAGCACGTCACATTCCAGCGCACCCTCGGCCGGATGGCCGTGCGGACCGGCGAGTTCGCCTGCCTGCCGGACGACCCGGCCGCCACCCTGCCCGGCGCCCGCGTCGTGCCGGACGAGGAGGCGCTGCGGGCCGAGGTGCGGGCCGCGGTGGCCGAGCACCTGGAGCCGGTCCTCGGCGGCTTCGGACCTCGCATGCGACGCCGCGGCCGCGCCCTGTGGGGCATGGCCACCGACGAGATCGCCGAGGGCCTCTGGTACGTCGCCGGCCTCCTCGGCGAGGAGGAGCGCGGGCTGCGCGAACTTGAGCTCCTGCTGCCGGGGACGACCCGGCCCTACGTCGGCTCCGCGGCGTTCCGTGAACTGGCCAGACCGGACGGCGGAACCCTGACCACCCGCGACCGCGCGAGCTGCTGCCTCTTCTACACCCTGCGCCCCGACGACGCCTGCGTCACCTGCCCGCGCGTCGGCGACGTCGAGCGCGTCGCCAAGTTGACGGTCGCCTCCGCCAGTTGAGGCGCCCCGCGACGGGGTGGGTTCCGGGTGCTCTAAGATCAACTGCGACGGAGACACCCCTCGGGTCACAGGTGCTTCACAACTTCCTCACTTGTCGCAGGAACTTTCCGTTGAACCATCCGTACGGGTAATCTCATTCGCACTCAGCTCCCGTCCCTCGCGCGGCAGTTCGAGCAGAATGTCGCCCTGCGCATCCCTTGGCACTCCCTTGGCGGCCTCTTGCCGCGAAACCCCCTGAGGGGCGACGGGCTTGGGCCAATATGGCGGGCGTTACGCCCTATCCCAATGCAAGGGACCCCAGATGAGACTGACCGACATATCGCTGAATTGGCTGCTTCCGGGCGCCGTTTTGCTCCTGGGACTGCTGGCGGCGGTGGCGGTGCTCGCGCGCGGCAAGCGGTCCGGGGACGGCGCGGGCAGCAGTAACGACGAATCGTGGGAGCGCAGCGAGGAGCGCCGCCGGCGCAAGGAGGCCGTCTACGGCACGGCCTCCTACGTGCTGCTGTTCTGCTGTGCCGCGGTTGCCGCCGCGCTGTCCTTCCACGGCCTGGTCGGCTTCGGCCAGCAGAACCTCGGGCTGACCGACGGCTGGGAGTACCTCGTCCCGTTCGGTCTGGACGGCGCGGCCATGTTCTGCTCCGTACTCGCCGTGCGCGAGGCCAGCCACGGTGACGCGGCGCTCGGCTCGCGCATACTCGTGTGGACCTTCGCCGGTGCCGCGGCCTGGTTCAACTGGGTGCACGCGCCGCGGGGCGTCGACCACTCGGGTGCTCCCCAGTTCTTCGCGGGCATGTCCCTGTCGGCCGCCGTGCTGTTCGACCGGGCGCTGAAGCAGACCCGCCGGGCCGCGCTGCGCGAGCAGGGACTGGTCCCGCGCCCGCTGCCGCAGATCCGGATAGTCCGCTGGCTGCGCGCCCCGCGTGAGACGTACAGCGCCTGGTCGCTGATGCTCCTGGAGAACGTCCGCACCCTGGACGAGGCCGTGGACGAGGTGCGCGAGGACAAGCGCCAGAAGGAGCAGACGCGTCTGCGCCGCCGCAACGAGGAGCGGGTCGAGCGCGCGCACCTGAAGGCACTCAGCCGCGGTCACCGGGGTCTGCCGGGGCGCGCGAACGCACGGGCGCAGCTCGAGACGACCGTGGAGCGTGCTCCCGCCCAGGCCTCTACGGAGCCTGCTCTATCGGGGCCGGAGCTGCCCGTACGCTCGCGGCCCTCCCTTCAGCCGGTCCGCAAGAGCGCTGACCCGATAACCGTCGACCTCACCGCGGAGGACGACACCATGGCCCTGCCGCGGCTCGACTCCCTGGAGCGCAAGCTCAAGGACCTCGAGCAGCAGTTCGGCTGACGTCCCGTCGGACGGGACACCGGTGAAGTCCGGGTGGTCCGGCCGGAATCCGGCCGGACCCGGACACGCATGACACCCGGACGGGAACCCCGCCCGGACCAGGGTGACGCCCGGACGCGCATTCCGTCCGGACAGGAATTACGGCGGGGGGGGGGGGAAAACCCCCCCCCCGCCCGGTAGAAACCCAACCACAAGGCCCCCCCCGGGGGCCCGGCCGCCCCCCCCGGGGGGCCGGG
>NZ_JBHWEL010000008.1:190282-201088 GCF_042734135.1 Streptomyces sp. NPDC059668
CCCCGCCGTCCCGGCGCGCCCCGCCGCCCCCTCCGCCGCGCCCTCACGTAGCCGGGGGGGCCTCCCCACCCCCCCCCCCCCCCGTCCAGTTCGAACCAGACCGACTTGCCCACGCCGTGGGCCCGGACGCCCCACGCGTCGGCGAGGGACTGTACGAGGACGAGTCCTCGGCCGTGCGTACCGTCGTCGGCGTCCGGTACCCGCGGCCGGGGCCTGCGTCCCACGAAGTCCCGTACCTCCACGCGGAGTCCGGAAGGCCGGACGGTGGCCGTCAGGATCGCGTCGTGGTCGGTGTGGATGAGGGCGTTGGTGACGAGCTCGCTGGTCAGCAGCTCGGCTATCTCGGACTTTCCGGGCCTCCCCCAGTGCCGTAAGAGTTCCCTCAGCGCCCTGCGGGTCTCGGGCACCGCCCGTAGGTCCGCCCTCGCCAGCCTGCGCCTGAGCTGCGCGGTGGCCGGTTGATCCGCCGCACTCCCGGACGTCTCCTCCATCATCGCCTTTGCCGTGGAGGCCCCGATCGCCACGGGACCGCGCCCTCGTACCTGCCTTCTCATGACCCCCGCCTGCATGCCGATGCCGATTCCCCTCGTGATCGAACATGTTCACGGGAATCCATGCCCTCCTACGCGAGGCGGCAGTCATGTCGATTCGTCAACCCTCGGCCACGCGGGAGGGAACGCGTGGCGGCGTGACGGGCCGCCGCCCCCGGGCCTCACCCGCCCGGACTCGCGGGACCGGCGGCCGTCCTCGGAAGGCGCACACCTGCCGGCGTGATCCGGTCGACCGTGCGCGGGGACCGGGCCGGACACCGTCGATGCCGTAGGGGCGGCGGACACCCCCGGAGCCGGCGCCCGGTGGAGCCCGCGCCCCGGGCCGCGCACGAGCGTTCCGCGGGCGCCGCGGTCGTCCCGGTCGTCACGGATCGGGCGGGGAAAGCCCTGGTGGGCGGCCGGGAACCCGCCACGCGGCGGACGGCCCGCCCGCTCGGGCGCTGCGCGCCCCGGCTCCGTACCGGAACGTCCCGCCCGACTCGGCGCGGGCCCGGACGGCCCGGTTCCGGTCTCCCCCGCCACCGCACCCTCCGCCCGACGTGCCGCCCTACGTGGGGCACGCCGGAAAAGGTGAGCCGGAGCGCGAACGGCTTGCGCCGGCGGCGCGTCCGGCTCCGGCGCGCCCCCCGGAGCCTCCTGCGCGGACCGGCGTACCGAGCGTGGGCGCTCGGCCCGTCTACCGACTCTCGTCTGCTCTTCCGGCCGTACTGGAGGGGGCGAACGGTCCGGCCACGGCGGCAGGCCGGCCCCTCACCGACGTCGACACGGCACTCGGTGGTGGGTCAACACGCCTAGGCCCTCGGCATGTTGCGGATGTTCGAGCGGGCCATCTGGAGCATGCGGCCGACTCCGCCGTCGAGGACGATCTTCGACGCCGACAGCGCGAACCCGGTCACCATGTCCGCGCTGATCTTCGGCGGGATGGACAGGGCGTTGGGGTCCGTGACGATGTCGACGAGAGCGGGGCCCTTGTGCTTGAAGGCCTCCTTCAGCGCGCCGGCCAGTTGCCGCGGCTTCTCGACGCGGACCCCGTAGGCGCCGCAGGCCCTGGCCACGGCCGCGAAGTCGGGGTTCTTGTTGGTGGTCCCGTACGACGGGAGCCCGGCGACCAGCATCTCCAACTCGACCATGCCCAGGGACGAGTTGTTGAAGAGGACGACCTTCACCGGCAGGTCGTACTGGACGAGGGTGAGGAAGTCGCCCATCAGCATGGAGAACCCGCCGTCGCCGGACATCGACACGACCTGGCGTCCGCGGTCGCTGAACTGGGCGCCGATCGCCATCGGCAGCGCGTTCGCCATCGAGCCGTGCGAGAACGAACCGATGATGCGGCGGCGCCCGTTGGGCGAGATGTAGCGCGCCGCCCAGACGTTGCACATCCCGGTGTCGACGGTGAACACCGCGTCCTCGTCGGCGAGTTCGTCCACCACCGAGGCGACGTACTCGGGGTGGATCGGAACGTGCTTCTCGACCTTGCGGGTGTACGCCTTCACCACGCCCTCGAGCGCGTCCGCGTGCTTCTTCAGCATCTTGTCCAGGAAGCGCCGGTCCCCCTTGGGCCGCACCCTCGGGGTGAGACAGCGCAGGGTCTCCTTGACGTCGCCCCAGACCGCCAGGTCCAGCTTCGAGCGCCGGCCCAGGTGTTCGGGGCGGACGTCGACCTGGGCGATCTTCACGTCGTCGGGGAGGAAGGCGTTGTAGGGGAAGTCGGTGCCGAGGAGGATGAGCAGGTCGCACTCGTGGGTGGCCTCGTAGGCGGCGCCGTAGCCGAGCAGACCGCTCATGCCGACGTCGAACGGGTTGTCGTACTGGATCCATTCCTTCCCGCGCAGCGCGTGTCCCACCGGCGACTTGACCTTCTCCGCGAACTCCATGACCTCGGTGTGCGCCCCCGCCGTCCCGCTCCCGCAGAAGAGGGTGACCCGGTCGGCCTCGTCGATCAGCGCGACGAGCTTGTCGATCTCGGTGTCGCCGGGGCGGACGCTCGGGCGGGAGGTGACGAGGGCGGTCTCGACGGTCTTCTCCGGGGCGGGCGCGGCGGCGATGTCGCCGGGGAGGGAGACGACGCTGACCCCCGACTGGCCGATCGCGTGCTGGATGGCGGTCTGCAACAGCCTGGGCATCTGTTTCGGGTTGGAGATCAGCTCGCTGTAGTGGCTGCACTCGCTGAAGAGCCGGTCGGGGTGGGTCTCCTGGAAGTAGCCGAGGCCGATCTCGCTGGAGGGGATCTGCGAGGCGAGGGCGAGGACCGGGGCCATGGAGCGGTGGGCGTCGTACAGACCGTTGATGAGATGGAGGTTGCCGGGGCCGCAGGAGCCCGCGCAGGCGGTGAGCCTGCCCGTGATCTGGGCCTCCGCGCCCGCGGCGAAGGCGGCGGTCTCCTCGTGCCGGACATGGATCCAGTCGATCGCGGAATTGCGGCGGATCGCGTCCACGACCGGGTTCAGGCTGTCACCGACGACGCCGTACAGGCGCTTGACCCCCGCGCGGGCGAGGATGTCGACGAACTGTTCGGCGACGTTCTGCTTGGCCATGCTGCACGCACCCCTTAGTGGTCCTGGAACCCTTGAGTCCGTCCTCTGGGGTCCATGAATTCACAGGGAACGCGGTTACGCCTCCCAAACGGCGGCTGCCGTCCGGTCGTCCGCGTATCCCTTGACCCTCACCTGGGTGTCGGCCAGGAACGCGGCCAGGCCCGGCGGTCCGTCGGTGGACCAGCGGGTCGTCAGGTGCTCGCAGAGCCCAGGTTCGCCGCGCAGGGGATCGGCGAGACCGCCCGTGCACAGCAGGAGCGTGTCACCCGGCCGGGCGACGGAGGCGCGGAAGCGGAAGGGTGCGCGCGGCGGCGCGGGGGCGGGCTCGTACGGGCTCGGGGGCGTGGTGATGCCCAGGTCCATGGTGAGCCGGTCGCCCTCGGGGGTCTCGTGGGGCAGCGACCCGAAGCCGACCACCGGCTCCCCGGTGGCGTCGCCCGGCCGCGGCTCGATGTCCTGCCACTCGCCGTCCCGGAGCCGGAACAGACCGCCGTCGCCGACACCGAAGAACACGCGCGTACGGCACTCGGGGTCCGCGGTGAGCAGCAGGCAGCGCAGGCTCGCGGTGTAGTCCTCGGGCTCGACACCCTGCTCCGCCGCGCTCGCGCGCAGCTTGCCGAGGCTGCGGTCGGTGAGCCGGTGGAGCCCCGACTTCAGGTCCCCGCGGCGGGCGGCCCGGATGTCCTCGGCCAGCCGTGCGTGACTGCGGCCGACGGCCCGCCCCATCCACCGGCAGGCCTCGGCGGCCGCCCGGTGCGCGCCGGGGGTGGCGCGGGCGCCGGTCGCCATCGCCACCAGCACCAGCGCCTGCTCCGCCGTCCCGAAACGGGCGGTCAGCAGCGCGTCGCGGCGCGGCTCGCCCCGGTAGCGCGCGGAGTCCCCGCGCACGGAGACCGCCCGCAGGGTGCTGGTCCCGTAGCGCGCCCCGTCCAGCACGGTGTCCGACACCAGGTCGTCGAGGCCGTCCGGGTCGGCGGCCGGAAGCGCGGTGGGTTCGGCGTCGTAGGTGGGCGGGCCCGAGCCCAGGTGGGCCACGGAGGGCCGCTCCGGTGGGGCGGAGGGCAGCGGTTCGTACGGCGCGGGGACGGACAGGTCGGTGCGGGTGGGCGGCGGGGCGGCGGCCGGGGTCTCGGCGGAGGGGGCGGCGGTGAGCGGGGCCGGGGCGTGCGGGGCCCAGGTGTCGGGCTGTGCGGTGCCCCTGGGGGCCGGGGACACCGGGGGCGGCGGGAGCGCGGCCGGGGTGTCCAGAGGGGCCCCGGGGGGCCGTGGCGGAACGACGGCCGACGCGGGCGACACCGTGGGGGGCGGAGGTGCGGGAGGGGACACGGGGCTCCGCGGAGTCCCGGTGCGGAACCCAGGGGGCGTCGGTCCGGGCGGGAAGGCCACGGGTGCGGACGGATCGGCCAGCGCCGGCGAACCGGTACCCGCCCATGGGCCGGCGGACGCGGGCGGCACGGAAGGGGCCGACGCGGGCCCGGCGGACGCCGGCGGGTCGACGGGCCGCGGCGGATCGGCGGACGCGGGCGGACCGGCGGGCGCCGGTACGGGCGGTCCGGCCGCGGCCGGACCGGCGGGTGTCGGCGAACCCGCGCGTGTCCACGGGCCGGCCGAGGCGGGCGGGGCGGCCGGGGCCGAGAACCCGGCGGACGTCGGTGGAGCGGCGGGCCTCGGCGGGTCGGCGGACGGGGCCGACTCCGCGGGGGTCCACGGCCCGGCGGGCGCCGGCGGGGCGAAGGGTGTCGGCGGACCGGCGGGCGGCGGCTCCCAGGGAGCCCGGCCGCGTGCGGGGTCGTCCCGGGGCGGCGGGGCCGGGAGCGGCTCGGGGGCCGCGCCGCGGGGCGAGGCGCCGTGCCAGGGCCCGGAACCGCCGCCGCGCCGCTCCGGTGGCGCGGGAGGCTCCCCCGATCCCCGCGGGGCGTCGCGCTCCGGCGCCTGCGGCCGGGCGCCGGACCCCACCCCGGCCGACTCCGCCGCGGCCTCGCCCGGACCACCCGTACCCTCACCGCCTGTACCCGCACCGCCCGTACCCGCCCCGACCGTCCCCGCGGCCGACGCGAACCGGTCGTCGAGGGAATCGGGCGCGGCGGCGGCCCCGGTGTCCTGGGTGGAGTCGTCGTACAACTGCCCCCACCAATCGTCCTCGTGACCGGTGCGGCTCTCCCCCTGCTGGCTCATGCCCCTAATTGTCACCGCGGGAGCCGGTTGAAAACGGGGCATCCGGAAATCCGGCCACCCGGACCGGTCCGCCGGACGTCCGGCCTTCGACATGTCGAACACCGCCGCGGACAAAGGGGGTTCGGGAGAAGCCGCCGGACGATCCCACCCCCCACGGGAGAACCGCCCGGCGGCGCCTGAGTGACCGGGCCTCGCCACCTCGCGGGTCCGCGCCACGGTCCGGCCCGCCGACGCGCCGTCCACAACGGCCGATTCGCCCCCGCGCGCGACCCGCTTCCCTGCGGGTTCCCCGTGACATCCCGGTGATTCCCGGCGGGTCTCCTCCGGCGTCGGCCGGTACCCCGGTGACGTGAGCTTGGCAGAGTTGCGGGTGCTGCGGCGATGATGTGCCGAGGCGGGTTTGCGCCGTGGCCGGTTTCCGCCACGGCCCGGCCGGAACGGAACCTGGGGAGGGCATCGCCGCATGCTGGGAGCGATAGGTCTGGACGAGACGCACGAGTCGGCGTACCGGGCGCTGGTGTCCGTGGGCGCCGCGGACGTGCCCGATCTCGCGCGCCGGCTCACGCTCGGCGAGTACGACACCGAACGCGCCCTGCGCCGGCTCGAACGGCACGGTCTCGCGGCCCAGTCGTCGTCGCGGCCCGGACGCTGGGTCGCGGCACCCCCGGGGGTCGCCCTCGGCGCGCTGCTCACCCAGCAGCGCCACGAGCTGGACAAGGCGGAACTGGCGGCCGCGCTGCTCGCCGAGGAGTACCGCGCCCAGGCCACCGAACCGGCCGTGCACGACCTGGTCGAGGTGGTGATCGGCGCGGCGGCGGTCACCCAGCGGTTCCTCCAGCTCCAGCTCGGCGCGAGCGAGGAGGTGTGCGCCCTGGTCACCGGGACCCCGATAGCGGTCTCCGGGATGGACAACGACGCGGAGGAGCAGGCGGCCGGGCGCGGCGTCCGCTACCGGGTGGTCCTCGAACGCGCCGTACTCGACCAGCCCACCGGCGTCACCGAGCTGTCCGCCGCGCTCGGCCGTGAGGAGCAGGTGCGGGTGCTGGACACGGTGCCGACCAAACTGGTGATCGCCGACCGGACGCTCGCGATGGTGCCGCTCACCTCCCGCACCGCCCAGCCCGCCGCGCTGGTGGTGCACGCCAGCGGGCTGCTGGAGCTGCTGTCGGGCCTGTTCGAGTCGGTGTGGCGGGACGCGCTGCCGCTGCGGCTGGGCAGCCGGGGCTTCGTGGAACAGGGGCCGGACGGCCCGGACGGCACCGATCTGGAGATCCTGTCGCTGCTGCTGGCCGGGCTGACCGACGCCAGCGTGGCCAAACAGCTCGACCTGGGCCTGCGGACCGTGCAGCGCCGGGTGAAGCGGCTGATGGAGCTGACGGACGTGACGACCCGGCTCCAGCTGGGCTGGCACGCCTACGAGAAGGGCTGGGTGGCCCGGGACTGACCTGCGCCCTCCCGTCCGCTCCGGCACCCTTGACAGATGGGAGCGTGGGAACTCCTGCTGGTCGGCGTGGTGATCGCGCTCGGCGTGTGCGGAGTGCTGGTGCCCGGTGTGCCGGGGTCGTGGCTCGTCTGGGCCGCGGTCCTGTGGTGGGCGCTGAGCGCCCCGCAGACGCTGGCCTGGGGCGTGCTCGTGGGCGCGACGCTGGTCCTGCTGCTGGCCCAGGCGATCCGCTGGGCGCTGCCTCCCCGCCGGCTCCGCGAGGGCGGCGCCACCCCGCGTACGGGCCTGTACGCGGGGACCGGGGCGCTGCTCGGCTTCTGTCTGCTGCCGGTGATCGGCGCGGTGCCCGGTTTCCTCGGCGGGATCTATCTCCATGAGCGGCTGACCGTGGGCGGCCACGAGCGGGCCTGGTCGACGGTGTGGACCCTGATGCGGTCCGGCGGCTGGAGCGTGCTGACGGAGCTGTTCGCCTGTCTGCTGATCGCGGGGGCGTGGCTGGGCGCGGTGGTCTGGGGCTGACCCCGCCGGGATCGCCCTGGGCTTCTGAGCACCCGGGACCTCCGGGACCTCCCTGGACCTCTCCTGCCCCCGCGGTACACCCGTGGGCCTCCCCCTGCCCCCCTGACCTCCGTGGGTCCCCCAGGGCCCCTCTGGGCCTCCGTGGATCCCCCGGGGCCCTCCCGCGACCCGCGACCTCCCGGGCCTCTTCCCCGGACCCCTAGGGAACGAGCGTTCCCAGGTCCACCGTGTCGGCCATCGCCCGCATACCCGCGTCGTTGAAGTGGAGGTGGTCGCCGGGATCGTAGGCGGGGCGGATGCGGTACGGGTCGGCGGGGTCGCGGACGGCCGCGTCGAAGTCCGCCACCGCGTCGAAGAGACCGCCGTCGCGGAGGAAGGCGTTGACCTCCTGCCGGACGGCCTCGCGCCGCTCCGTCCACGCCGGATGGCCGCCGTACGGCGTGATGGTGGCACCGACGACCCGGATCCCGAGGGCGTGGGCGCGCGTCACGATCCGGCGGTACGCGTCCTCCAGGGCGCGGGGGTCCCGCTGCTCCGGCGTGCCCTTGATGTCGTTGATGCCCTCCATCACGATCACCGTACGGACCCCGGCGCGGGAGAACACGTCGGCGTCGAGCCGGTCCAGGGCGCTGGGACCGCTGCCCGCGAGCAGCAGCCGGTTGCCGGAGATCCCCGCGTTGAGGACACCGAGCCGGCGGTACGGCGGGAGCTCGCGCAGCCGGTCGGCGAGCCGGTCGGGCCAGCGGTGGTTGGCGTCGGGGGTCGAACCGGTCCCGTCGGTGATGGAGTCCCCGAGCGCCACCACGCTGCCCGCGGCGCGGGCGCCCAGGACGTCGACACCGGTGACGTAGAACCAGTTGCCGAGGCCGACGGTGTACCGGGTACCGCGCTCGTCCGCGGTCCGATCACCGTCGTGGGCGAGGAAGTTGGTCTGGTGAGCCGAGCGGTGGTACGTCGCCGGGCCCGAGTCGTCCGGCGTGTGGACGGAGATCAGGAGGTTGGCGTCGGCGGGGATCCGCAGGCCGACGGGGTCACCGAGCAGGTCCGTGCCCGGCGGGACGACCACCGACCCGGCACCGGCGAAGGTCACCGTCCGCATCGATCCCGGGACGGCGTCCGGTCCCGCGGGCTCACCGGGCTCCTGCAACGCGACGGTGACGGCCCCGAGACGCAGGGGCTCGGTGCCCAAGCGGTTGGAGATCCGGACGCGGACCGCCTCGCCGCCGACACTCGTGTGCACGACGTTGCGGATCGAGGCGCCGGGCCGGGGCGGCGCGGTGCCGGAGGGGGCGGCCTCCCAGGTGCCGGTCCAGTGGCCGCCGGTGACGGGAACACCTCCCGGGGCGGGGGCGGGTCCCGTGTCGGCTCTCGCGCAGGGCGTGGCGAGCGTCAGGACGGTCGCCAGGGCGGCGACGAGGTGCCGGGCCATGATCACGCGGGTCATGCGGCATGGCTTCCCCGGTCACCGGCGCCCCCAACGGTATGTCACACCGTCAGCCGCACTCCGACGCAAGGGCATTGACCCGTGGCGCCCGCTCCCGGCCGCCCCCGCGCCCTGGGCCTCCGGCCCGATGCGTGCCCGGCGCCGACGTGTTTGGCTGCTGCCATGACCGAATTCAGTGAGGCCGAGCGCGCGTATCTGAGGTCGCAGCGGCTGGGGCGGCTGGCCACCGTCGACGCCCACGGCCAGCCGCAGGCGAATCCCGTCGGCTTCTTCCCGCGGGACGACGGGACGATCCTGATCGGCGGCCATGCGATGGGCACCACCAAGAAGTGGCGCAACCTGCGGAAGAACCCGAAGGTCGCCCTCGTCGTCGACGACGTCGTCAGTCTCCGGCCGTGGAAGGTACGCGGTATCGACATCCGCGGTGAGGCCGAACTCCTCACCGGGCCGCACGACTTGGGCCCCCACTTCAGCGAGGAGCTGATCCGCGTCCATCCGCGGCGGATCCACAGTTGGGGTCTGGAGGACTGATCCCTCAGCGCTCCTCGCCCCGCGCCGCCGCCTCCTCTTCCGCCGCCCTGAGGTGGCGCACCCCGTACGAACGCCAGGGGCGCCACGCCTCCGGGACGTCCTCGCCGGGCGGCGCCACGTCGGGGTCGCCGAGGGCGCGGGTCCGGACGACGGCGACCGTGCGCGCGTCCAGACCCGGGAGCGCGAGCATGGCCGCCTCCGCCGCGTCGCGGTCGGCGCCCGCGTCCAGCCGCAGTGTCCCGTCGGCGAGGGCGGCGGTGAGCGTACCGAGGGGGCCGTCCGGTTCGGCCTCCGCGAGGACGGCCGGCTCGGGGAACACATGGGTGAGCGTCCCGTGCGGGGCGTCCAGCGCCTTCCCGTAGCGGCGCACCAGCCGCTCCGCGGCCGGCCGGCCCACCAGCGCGCGCACGGCCAGTTCGTCCGGGTCCACGGCACCCGGCGACCGCAGGCCGGGGCGGGCGGCGACCGACGGCGCCAGCCGCGGATCGGCCGCCAGCCGCTCGTCCACCGCGTACGGATCGGCGTCGAGATCGAACAGCCGCCGCAGCCGCTGCACCGCGGTGGTCAGATCACGCAGGTCGGTGAGGTGCAGCCGGGTGTCGAGCCAGCCGCCCGGCTGGGACGCCCGCCCGTCCGGACACTCGTTCACCTCGGCGACCCCGGTGCCGTACGGAAGGCGGAGAGTGCGCCGGTAGGTACGGCGGCCGCGGGTGCCGCTCATGTCCTCCACCCCCGCGACCGTCTCGCGGGCGAGGAGGTCGAAGACGGCCGTCGACCGGTACGGCCCCCGGTGGGCGAGGCGCAGCGGGATCCCGGCGGCGGGGGTCCGCGCGCGCCCGACGGTGGGCGCCCCGGGTGAGGCCGCGGCGCGCAGTGCGCTCGGTGTCGAGGCGTACACCGCGCGGATCGTGTCGTTGAACTGCCGGACACTGGCGAACCCGGCCGCGAACGCGATCTCGGTGACCGGCAGTCCGGTCGTCTGCAACAGGACCCGCGCGGTGTGGGCCCGCTGGGCGCGGGCCAGGGCGACGGGGCCCGCGCCGACCTCGGCGGTGAGCTGCCGCTGCACCTGGCGGGTGCTGTACCCGAGCCGTGCGGCGAGGCCGCCGACGCCTTCGCGGTCGACGACGCCGTCGCCGATCAACCGCATGGCGCGTCCCACGACGTCGGCCCGCACGTTCCACTCCGCGGAGCCCGGCACGGCGTCCGGGCGGCACCGGCGACAGGCCCGGAATCCCGAGCCCTGGGCTGCCGCCGCGGTCGGGTAGTAGCGGACGTTCCGGCGCTTCGGCGTCACCGCCGGGCAGCTCGGCCGGCAGTAGATCCCCGTCGTCGCCACGGCGAAGAAGAACTCCCCGTCGAACCGGGCGTCCCTGCTCCGCACGGCCTCGTACCTGGTCTCTTCATCGATCACGTGTCCCAGTGTGCGGGGTGGCTGCCGCCGGGGCTGGCGGGAATCGGACGCGACGCTCGTGTCCGCCGTGCCTGGGGGCTGCCGCCCCCAGACCCCCGCTTTCGGCCTGAACGGCCTCGTCCTCAAACGCCGGACGGGCTGAAAGACATGCCCCACGCCCGTACCCACGGCCTGCCCGGCATGGGCCGGAGCGC
>NZ_JBHWEL010000009.1:0-15250 GCF_042734135.1 Streptomyces sp. NPDC059668
GGGCAGGGAAGGCCGCGTCCAGGGCGGTGCGCCGGACGGCGTCGCGGGCACGGGCCGACGGACCGCCGCCGACGCGCGGGGCACGCGGGGGGGGGGGGGGGCGGCCCGGCGGGCGCGGGGGCGCGGGCGGCGCGCGAGGGCGCGCGCGGGGCGCGACACTCCGCCTCCGGCGCACCTCCGTCTCGGTCCCGCTCCGGCCGCCCCCCCGGCCCGTCCGCCCGCGCCCCCCCCCGGGGGCGGGGCCGGGCCGGAGGCACCCCGGGGGCGGTCGGGCGGCCGTCTCGCGACGGGCTTCCGCCGCATACACCTCGTCACTGCGTGCGATCCATCACGTGTGCGGTGCGTCACGATGGTCTGGTCGAGGCCCGGGAGCGTACCCGCGAGACGGCCACGGGAGGACCGCCTCGGGAAGACCGCCTCGCCCATGGGCGAGGCGAGTGTGACCCCGTCAGGTTGGAGCGGGTGGCGGCGAGTCGGGACGGCCGCGCGGGAGAACGGCCCGGCCGTCAGCCCGCGCGCACCGCGTTCTCCGCCCTCGCCTCCCGCTCCGCCTCGGTCGCCGCCCTGGCGGGCCCGCCCAGTGCCGCCTCGGCCGCCGCGTACAGGTCGGCCGGGCGTACTCCGCTCAGCGCGGTGACCAGGTGGCCGTCGGGGCGGACCAGCAGCACGCTGTGCGCGGCCGCCCCGGGGTAGCTCTCGGCCACCAGGAGTTCGGCGGGGTGGGGCAGCGCGGTCACGGCGGCCGCGAGCCGGGGCATGACCCCGGCCGTCACCCAGTGCTTGCGTTCCCACACCCCGGTCCCGGGTGCGATCAGTACGACCAGCAGCACCCCGCGTCCGAGCCGGTCCCGCAGCGGTACGAACGTGCCGTCCTCCGCTGTCACCCGTACGTCGACGACCGGCGCACCGGGCGCCGTGTCCACCGGAGTCTCCGACTCGGAGGGGAGCGGCGCGAGCGGTGAGTCGGCGTACGTCCCCGGCCTGCCCAGCGGGCCGCGTCCCAGGTGCCCGTCCGTCAGCAGGACGTCGTGACCGCGGGCCGATCCCGGCACGTAAGCCCGTAGCCCCCCGCCGCCGCGCAGCAGCGGAAGTGCCTGGTCGGCGGCGCGCAGCCGGGCGGCGACGACGGCACGCCGCTCCACCTGGTAGCTGTCGAGCAGCGCCTCGTGCGGGCCGTGGTGCCAGGCCACCGCCAGCTTCCAGGCGAGGTTGTCGGCGTCCCGCAGGCCCTCGTCCAGCCCTTGGGTGCCGAGCGCGCCGAGCAGGTGCGCGGCGTCCCCGGCCAGGAACACCCGGCCGGACCGCCACCGGCGCGCGAGGCGGTGGTGGACGGTGTGGACGCCGGTGTCGAGAAGTTCGTACGGGGGTGTGGGGCCGCCGCTCCAGCCGGCGAGGGTCTCCCGGATGCGCGTCACCAGCAGATCGGGGGTGACCAGGTCCTTGCCGGGCGGCAGCAGCCAGTCCAGGCGCCACACGACGTCGGCGAGGGGGCGGGCGGTCACCTCGCCGGCCGAGGGGCCCGAGGTCCGCCACGGTGGCATCCGGTGCAGCAATGCCTGGCCCGGCCAGGGAAGTTCTGTCCGCAGCGCCGCCACGGCGTGCCGCTCGACGGCGGTGCGCCCCGGGAAGCGGATGTCCTGGAGCTTGCGCACGGTCGAGCGCGGACCGTCGCAGCCGACGAGGTAACTGCCCCTCCACCAGGTGCCGTTGGAGCCGCGAGTGTGCGCGGTGACGCCCGAGGCCTCCTGCTCGACGGAGACGAGGCGGCTGTCGACGGCGAGCTTGATCAGCCGCTCGTGGGCGATGGCCTCGCGCAGGGCGGCCGTCAGCGTGTGCTGGGCGAGATGCAGCGGGGGCGCGAGCGCTTCGTCGTCCGCGGGTTCTCCCGGGCTCCCGGAGACTCCTGGGCCGACGGAACCCTTCGCGTCGAACGTGATCTCGCGCATCACCTGCTTGCGCCGCATCGACCGCCATCCGGCCCAATGGAAACCGGCGGCGGAGACGGGGAGACCCGTCAGGCGTTCGACGAGCGCGGCGGTGTCCTCGCGCAGTACCACCGTCCGCGCGAGCCGTTGCTCGTCCTTTCCCGGTCCCTCGTCGAGGACCACGGAGGGGACCTCCTGGCGGGCCAGCGCAAGGGCCAGCGCGAGGCCCACGGGCCCCGCGCCGACGATGATCACCGGGTCCACGGCGCGGCGCCCCCTGCCGGCAGCGGTGCCCTGACGGACATGGGTGAACAGGAAGAGGGAGCGGGGTGCACGATCACAGAATGTATGCAACCCAGTGCCGCTGCTTGCGTCAAGTGACGGGGTCCGCCGCACGGCTGAGCGATGATCAGCTGCCACCGGCGGACGGGGGCGGTGTCCCCCGGACGGCGAGCGCGGCGCGGTCCGATCGCCGGGCGGTGCGGGCGGCACACCGGTGTGCCGCCCGCACCCGTGCTGTGGTCACTTCACCGGGTGAGCCGTGTCCCCGTCGGCGGGTCCCGGGGTTCCACCGGCGGCGTCGAGCACTCCCGGCTGTTCGGCCGGCTCGACGGCCGCCGCCACGGCGACCCCGGTCTTCGAGCGGCGACCCCTGCGTTCGATCCACGTCGCGACCGAGGAGAGCGCGAGGCACATCGCGATGTAGATCGCGCCGACGACGATGGTGACCGCCGTGAACGGGTTCTCCCCGTTGACGATGATGTTGTTGGCCATCGTCCGGGTGGCGAACAGAAGCTCCGTGTAGGTGATGACGTAGCCGAGCGAGGTGTCCTTGAGGGTGACCACCAGCTGACTGATCATCGTCGGCAGCATCGAGCGCACCGCCTGCGGCAGCAACAGCGTCGTCATCACCTGGTACTTGCGCAGGCCGAGGGCGTACGCCGCCTCCACCTGGCCCCGGGGCACCGCGTTGATGCCCGCGCGGAAGATCTCGGCCTGCACACTGCCGTTGTAGATGGTCAGGCCGATGACCAGACCCCAGAAGGCGGTGTTGTCGCCGACGGCGCCGAGGTCGTTCTTGTAGGTGAGGAAGACGACCCACAGGGCGTAGATGGTGATGAGGAGCGGGACGGCCCGGAACAGTTCGATGAAGCCGGTCGCGAGCCAGCGGACGGGCCGGTGCTCGGACAGGCGCGCCACGGCGAGGAGCAGCCCCAGCGCCAGGGACAGCACGCCGGCCACGGCGAACACCTTCAGCGTGGTCAGCACACCGTCACGGATGTTGGCGCGCACACCCGCGTTGTTGAAGATGTTCCAGACGTCGGGGTCCAGCTGGTTCTTGGCGTCGAGCCGGTAGACGACGAAGGCGAGCAGGGCGGCCAGGGCCACCGAACCGAGCACCGTGTAGAGGCGGTTGCGCACGCGGGCCTTGGGGCCCGGCGCGTCGTACAGAACGCTCGAAGTCATCGCGCGACCCCCAGACGCCGCTCCAGCAGCCGGAAGAGACCGCTGATCGAGAAGGTGATGACGAGGTAGCCCAGAGCCACCCACAGGAAGATCCAGGTGATGGTGAAGCCCTGGTCGCTCAGCATCTTCTGCACGCCGAACAGCTCGGTGACACTGAACGCGCCCGCGATCGCGGAGTTCTTGGTCAGGGCGATGAAGATCGAGCTGAGCGGAGGGATCACGGTCCGCGTCGCCTGCGGCAGGACGATCAGGCGCAGGGTCTGCGAGAAGCTCATGCCGAGGGAGCGGGCGGCCTCCGCCTGGCCGAGCGGCACCGTGTTGATGCCCGATCGAATGGCCTCGCAGACGAAGGCCGAGGTGTAGAAGCTCAGGGCCAGGAGTGCCTTCATCCACGGGCTCAGACCGGGTACGAAGACGACCGGGACGACGAACCACGCGATGAGGAAGAGAAGCGTCAGGGGTGTGTTGCGGAAGAGGGTGACCCAGGCGGTGCCGAACATCCGCAGCGGAGGCACGGGGGAGACGCGGAACCCGGCGATGATGACACCCAGCACCATCGCGAGGAGACCGCTGGCGAAGGTCAGCAGTACGGTGCCTATGAACCCCTCGCGGAAGTCCGCGAGATGGTCGAGCAAAACGTTCACGGGGAGGTCCTCGTGGCGGTGTACGGGCAGGGAAGGCCGCGTCCAGGGCGGTGCGCCGGACGGCGTCGCGGGCACGGGCCGACGGACCGCCGCCGACGCGCGGGGCACCGGGCCGGCGGACGCCGGCCCGGTCGGCGCCGGCGCGGCGGCGACGGTTCAGCGGCGCGTCAGTAGCGGTTGACGGCCGGCGGCTCCGTGAACGGCGAGCCGGACAGGCCGAGCGTCGCCTCGTACGCCTTCTTGTAGTCGCCGTTCTGCTCGTGCTTCTCCAGCGCGTCGTTGACCGCGTCGCGCAGGGCCTTGTCGTCCTTGTTCATGCCCACGCCGTACGGCTCCTCGGTGAACGGCTGGCCGATCACCTTGAGCTTGGTGGGGCGCTGCGCCGCGTAGCCCTTGAGGATGGCGTCGTCGGTGGTGACGGCGTCGACCTCGTTGTTGAGGAGTTGCTGAACGCACTCGGAGTACTTCGACAGCTCCACCGTCTTGGCACCGTACTTGGGCTTCTTGATCTCCTGGAGCGGAGTCGAGCCCTTGATGGAGCACACGGTCTTGCCCTTGAGCGAGTCGGGGCCGGTGATGCCCTTCTCGTCCTCGCGCACGAGCAGGTCCGCGCCCGCCTTGAAGTACGGGCCGGCGAAGCCGACCTGCTTCTTGCGCTCGTCGTTGATGGTGTACGTGCCGACGTACAGGTCGACCTCGCCCTTGGAGATGGTGGTCTCGCGGACGTTGGAGTCGACGGTCTTGAACTCGATCTGGTCGGGCTTGAACCCGAGGTCCGCGGCGACCATCTTGGCGATCTCGACGTCGAAGCCGGACCGCTTGCCGGTGGTGTCCTCGAAGCCCAGGTACGGCTGGTCGTTCTTGGCGCCGATGACGAGCTTGCCCGCCTGCTGCGCCTTCTTCAGCGTGGCGGAGTCGACCTTCACACCGCTCGCGACGGCGTACGTCGGCACCTTGGGCGCGTTCGCCCCCGTGCTCTCGCCCGCGGGCTTGTCGCCGGCGTTGCCGGACTCCCCGCCACAGGCCGTCAGGGCGAGCGCGAGGGTCGCGAGGACCGCCGCGGAGGCGGACGTGCGGAACTTCATGGTGGACATCCTTCGATTCGGCGGATTCGGCGTTGCGTGGTTCCGGCCGGTCATGGGGGCACCGGCCGGAGGTGGCGCTGAGCCGGTGTCAGTGGTGCAGGATCTTCGAGAGGAAGTCCTTGGCGCGATCGCTGCGCGGGCTGCTGAAGAACTGGTGGGGCGCGGCCTGTTCGACGATGCGGCCGTCCGCCATGAAGACCACGCGGTTCGCGGCCGAACGGGCGAAGCCCATCTCGTGGGTGACGACGATCATGGTCATGCCGTCGCGGGCGAGCTGCTGCATGACCTCGAGCACCTCGTTGATCATCTCGGGGTCGAGCGCCGAGGTCGGCTCGTCGAAGAGCATGACCTTGGGGTCCATCGCCAGCGCCCGCGCGATCGCGACGCGCTGCTGCTGGCCGCCCGAGAGCTGGGCGGGGTACTTGTCCGCCTGCGTGCCCACGCCCACCCGGTCGAGCAGTCCGCGGGCCTTCTCCTCGGCCGCCTTCTTGTCCGCCCTGCGGACCTTGATCTGCCCGAGCATCACGTTCTCGAGCACCGTCTTGTGCGCGAAGAGGTTGAAGGACTGGAAGACCATGCCCACGTCCGCCCGCAGCCGGGCCAGTGCCTTGCCCTCCTCGGGCAGCGGCCTGCCGTCGATCGTGATGTCGCCCGAATCGATCGTCTCCAGGCGGTTGATGGTGCGGCACAGGGTGGACTTCCCGGACCCGGAGGGCCCGATGACCACGACGACCTCGCCACGGGCGATCGTCAGGTCGATGTCCTGGAGCACATGCAACGCGCCGAAGTGCTTGTTGACGCTCTTCAGGACGACCAGGTCCTCGGTCGCGGCCTCGGCATCCTTGGCCACCGATACTTCGGTCATCGCTCTGGGGCTCCGTCCTCCTCGGTTTCGGAGGACAGTAGTGAGCCCGTGCGACCAGCGTCATTACATCTGAGGGGAACTTGAGCATCACGATCGGATAGCAATCGGACACGTGTCGTAGCCGCGCGCGGACGCCCGGTGCGCGCCCGGCGCGCCGCAGGGTACCGGCTGGGTAACGGAAGCCCTCCGCAACCGGAACCCTCTTGACGCCGTCCTTGTCCATCGGCGTGACTTCCAGGGGGCACGCGCGTGTGCCCTAGTTGTACAGACCGGGACTGTTTGACGTTGTACGAAATCGGGACCGCGCGCAGCTCTCCGGGCCGCGACCGCACGACCAAGGACACGAACGAAAGAACCGTGCGAACGAAGCACCGTACGAACGAGGAACCGGGGCGGACGACCGATGGACCGGAGGGGGCCGGAATGAGACTGCTGCTCGTCGAGGACGACAACCACGTCGCCGCGGCCCTGTCCGCGGTGCTGGCGCGTCACGGGTTCGAGGTCACGCACGCCCGCAGCGGCGAGGAGGCCCTGCGGGCACTGGTCCCGGAGAGCGACGGGTTCGGTGTCGTCCTGCTCGACCTGGGCCTGCCCGACCAGGACGGCTACGAGGTCTGCGGGAAGATCCGCAAGCGCACCAGCACCCCGGTGATCATGGTCACGGCCCGCTCCGACGTACGCTCCCGCATCCACGGCCTCAACCTCGGCGCCGACGACTACGTGGTGAAGCCGTACGACACCGGGGAACTGCTCGCCCGTATCCACGCCGTCAGCCGCCGCAGCGTCCCCGACGACACGGGGGCCGCCGGTGACGGCGCCCTGCGGCTCGGCCAGGTCCGCATCGAACTGCCCACCCGTCAGGTCAGCGTGGGCGGTTCGGTCGTCCAGCTGACCCGCAAGGAATTCGACCTGCTCGCGCTGCTCGCCCAGCGGCCCGGCGTGGTCTTCCGCCGGGAACAGATCATCAGCGAGGTCTGGCGCACCAGTTGGGAGGGGACCGGGCGCACCCTGGAGGTGCACGTCGCGTCCCTGCGCTCCAAGCTGCGCATGCCGGCGCTGATCGAGACCGTGCGCGGTGTGGGGTACCGCCTCGTCGCCCCCACGTCGTAGCGTGCACCGTGCGCACCCGCCTGCTCCCCCTGCTCATCGTCCTGATGGCCGCCGTGCTGCTCGCGCTCGGCATCCCGCTCGCCGGGAGCGTCGCGGCCGCCGAGCAGCAGCGGGTGGTCGTCGACCGCATAGACGACACGGCACGCTTCGCCGCGCTCGCGCAGTTCGTCACCGACCAGCCGACCGGTCCCCGGGTGAGCGCGGTCGACGAGCGACGGCAGACCCTGATCAAGGAACTCGCCGCGTACTACGACGTGTACGGCATCCGCACGGGCGTCTTCTACCGCAACCACGCCGTCATGGCCAACGCGCCGGACACCCTGTACCTGCCCGCGGAGGGCGAGGGCCGCGACGCCTTCGACGAGGCGCTCCTCGGCCGCCGCAGCCACGACCCGGAGCAGGTCTGGCCCTGGCAGCGGCACCGGCTCGTCGTCGCCTCGCCGGTCATCCGGGACGGGGACGTCATCGCGGTCGTCGTCACCGACTCGCCCACCGGACAGATGCGTTCGAAGATCCTGCACGGCTGGCTGATCATCGGGGCCGGCGAGATCGCCGCGATGCTCCTCGCCCTCGGCGCGGCACTGCGGCTCACCGGCTGGGTGCTCAGGCCGGTGCGCGTCCTCGACGCCACCACCCACGACATCGCGACCGGCCGCCTGAAGTCCCGGGTGGCCGCCGCCGGCGGGCCGCCGGAACTCAGGCGCCTGGCACGGTCGTTCAACGAGATGGCGGACAACGTCGAGGACGTCCTGGAGCAGCAGCGGGCCTTCGTCGCCGACGCCTCGCACCAACTGCGCAATCCTCTCTCGGCGTTGCTTCTGCGCATCGAACTGCTCGCCCTCGAACTGCCGGAGGGCAACGAGGAGATCGCGTCCGTGCGCACCGAGGGCAAGCGGCTCGCCCAGGTCCTGGACGACCTGCTCGACCTCGCTCTCGCCGAGCACGCCGAAGCGGACCTGCGGCTCACCGACATCGGCGCGCTGACCGCCGAGCGCGTCGCCTCCTGGTCGCCCCTCGCCGACAGCATGGGCGTACGGCTGACCGGGACCTGCCCCGCCACCACCGCCTGGGCCGATCCGGTCACGCTGTCCAGCGCCCTGGACGCGGTGATAGACAACGCCCTGAAGTTCACGCCGGAGGGGGAGGGCGTCGAGGTGGAGGTCTCCTCGAACGGCGAGGTCTCGAAGGTCGTCGTCACCGACCGCGGGCCGGGCCTGAGCGACGAGGAACTCGCCCGTATCGGCGACCGTTTCTGGCGCAGCGCCGGCCATCAGAACATCAAGGGGTCGGGTCTCGGGCTGTCCATCTCGCGGGTCCTGCTCGCGGCCGGCGGCGGCTCCCTCTCGTACGCCCATCACGAACCGCGCGGGCTGAAGGTGACGGTGGCGGTGCCGAGGTCCGAGCCGGCCTGCTGACCCGCGTCCTTCGCCGGCCGGTGTCCCCGGGGCCTACGGCTTGACCGAGCGGTAGTAGCGCCGGGCGCCCTCGTGCAGGGGCAGCGGGTCCGTGTAGATGGCCGTCCGCAGGTCCACCAGCTGGGCCGCGTGCACCTGGGAGCCGATGTGGTCACGGCTGTTGATCACCGTACGGGTGAGCTCCTCCGTCAGCCGCGGGTCCGAGTCCTCGCGGGTGATCAGGAAGTTCGCGACCGCCAGCGTCTGCACGGAGCCGCCCTGCTGCGCCGCGGGATAGGCGTCGGCGGGCATCACGGCGGCCCGGTAGTAGCGGGAGGCGCCGCCCTGCTCGTGCAGCTTCGCGACCAGGTCGCTGCCGATCGGCACCAGCCTGATGTCGAAGTTCTTCGAGAGCTTCTGGACGGCGCTGGTGGGCAGGCCGCCCGACCAGAAGAAGGCGTCGATCCTGTGGTGTTCGAGCAGTTCGGGCATGGTCCCGATGCCGTCGGGGAAGGCCGAGATGTCCTTCCGCGGATCGAGGCCGGCCGCCTGGAGCACGTGCTCGGCTATCAGCCGTACCCCGGAGCCGTCCGGGCCCACGGCGACCTTCTTGCCGCGCAGGTCCGCCACCGACCGGACCGGCGAGGCGCGCGGGACCACCAGGTGCACGTAGTCGTCGTAGAGCCGCGCGCAGCCGCGCAGCCGGCCCGCGCCCGGCTTGTCCTCCAGCAGGTACGTCTCGACGGCGTCGGCCGCGGCGATGGTGAAGTCGGCCTGCCCCGTGGCTACGCGGCGCACGTTCTCCTGCGAGCCGTCGCTGTTCTTCAGGTGCACGTCCAGCCGTGGCATGTCCTTGGCGATCGCGCTCTGAAGGAGCACACCGTACTTCTGGTAGACACCCGTCGGTGTGCCCGTGCTGAAGGTGATCGACCCGCCCGGCGACTCCTCGCCCAGGGGCAGCAGCCACCAGAGCAGCAGCCCGAACACCGCGAACGCGGCCGCCGAGCCGAACAGCGCGCGGCGCCTGCCGATGCGGGGGAGTGCCTGGAACATGCGCGCGATCCTGCCAGCCTGGGGACCCTCCTGGCCAGGGCGGGACGGGCGGCGCGGTGCGGCGGGGTGGGGGCGGCGGGCCGGCCGTAGGCCGGGACGGGACAGGGCGGTGCGGTGCGTGCGACGGACGGAGCACGGTGCGGCGGGTCGGTAGGGTCGGACGATGCAGTCCCCTTCGTCTTCCTCCGCACCGAACCCCTCCCCGGCCTCCGGGGGCTCCGCGGCTCCCGCGGTCTCCCCGGGTGCTGAGGCCTCGCCGGGCACCTCCTCCGCGTCACCCTCGGCCGTTCCCTCGCCCGCCGCCCTGGTCCGCGCGTTCCACCTAGCCTTCGGTCTCGCCGCCCGCAGCACGCCGACGGAGGTCTCCCCGGCGCTCGCCGCCCACCGGGGTGAGCTGCTCGCCGAGGAGGCCGCCGAAGTGGCCGAGGTCTCGGTCACGGGCCCGCTGGACCGGCTGGCGCACGAGCTGGCCGACGTCGTCTACGTGGCGTACGGCACCGCGCTCGTCCACGGCATCGACCTCGACCAGGTGATCGCCGAGGTCCACCGGTCCAACATGACGAAGCTGGGGCCGGACGGCCATGTCACCCGGCGCGCCGACGGCAAGGTCCTCAAGGGGGACCACTACCGCGCGCCTGACGTGACGGCGGTGCTGCGCGAGCAGGGGTGGCGAGGCGCGGACGCGTGAGCCTCCGGCCTGGGACCGGACCCGGTTCGGATTGGGTCGAGATCAGCCCGGATCGAGATCAGACCGGATCCGGTTCAGTTCTGACTCCGGTCAGTCCTGACTCCGCTCAGTGGAGACCGACGTCCAGTCCGGACTCCGTTCAGTCCGGACTCCGTCCGGTGCGGACCGACGCTCAGTCCGGGACGGCCGTCTGCCGGCGTACGCCGTCCTCCCGCTCCGCGCCGGCCTCCGGTGTCGTCCTCCGCTCCGCCTCCACGGGGTGCCCGGTGAGGTCGGCGCGCCGGGGGCCGCCGTACCGGGCGGCGAGGCGTGCCGCCAGCGGCTGCGTGTAGCGGGCGGTGAGCGGGCCGAGTACGACCAGGATCAGCACGTACGCCGTGGCCAGCGGACCGAGTGACGGCTCGATCCCTGCGGTGACCGCGAGCCCGGCGATGACGATGGAGAACTCGCCGCGCGCGACCAGCGCGCCGCCCGCCCGCCACCGCCCCTTGACGGAGATACCGGCCCGCCGCGCGGCCCAGTACCCGGTCGCGATCTTCGTCAGCGCCGTCACCGCGGCCAGCGCCAGCGCGGGCAGCAGCACGGGCGGAATGCTCGCCGGGTCGGTGTGCAGCCCGAAGAAGACGAAGAAGATGGCCGCGAACAGGTCCCGCAGCGGGCTCAGCAGCGTGTGCGCACCCTCCGCGACCTCCCCGGACAGGGCGATGCCCACCAGGAACGCCCCGACCGCGGCGGACACCTGGAGCTGTTGCGCGAGGCCCGCCACGAGGATCGTCAGACCCAGGACGACCAGCAGCAGTTTTTCGGGGTCGTCGCTGGAGACGAAGCGGGAGAGGACGCGGCCGTAGCGGACGGCCACGAACAGGACCAGTCCCGCGGCCCCCAGCGCGATCGCCAGCGTGACGCTGCCGGCGGCCAGTCCCACCCCGGCCACCAGCGCGGTGACGATGGGCAGGTAGACGGCCATCGCCAGGTCCTCCAGGACCAGGATGCTCAGGATCACCGGTGTCTCCCGGTTGCCGACCCGGCCCAGGTCGCCGAGCACCTTGGCGATCACTCCGGACGAGGAGATCCAGGTGACCCCCGCCAGGACCACGGCGGCCACCGGGCCCCAGCCCAGCAGCAGCGCGGCGGCGGCACCCGGCAGCGCGTTGAGCGTGCAGTCGACCAGACCCGACGGATAGTGGGCCTTGAGGTTCGAGACCAGATCGCTCGCCGTGTACTCGAGGCCGAGCATCAGCAGCAACAGGATGACGCCGATCTCGGCGCCGGTGGCGACGAACTCCTCGCTCGCGCCGAGCGGGAGCAGCCCGCCCTCGCCGAAGGCCAGACCGGCCAGCAGATAGAGCGGGATGGGGGAGAACCGCAGCCGGGCCGCGGCACGGCCGAGCAGGCCGAGACAGAGGATGATGGCGCCGAACTCGATCAGTAGGACCGCAGAATGCACGCGCTCACTCCCGTCCGAGTATCGTCGCGGCCCCGTCGACGCCCTCACGGGTGCCGACGACGATCAGGGTGTCCCCGCCCGCCAGCCGGAAGGCCGGAGTGGGTGAGGGGATCGCCTCGGCACGCCGCAGCACCGCCACGACGGAGGCGCCGGTCTCGGTGCGCATCCGGGTCTCGCCGAGCACCCGCCCGTTCCACCACGACGTCGCGGAGATCTCGATGCGCTCGGCGATCAGCCCGAGGTCGGTGGTGTACAGCAGGCTCGGGCTGTGAGGGGTGGGCTTCAGGGCGTTGATCAGCGAGGCCGCCTCACCGCTCGACAGCCGCAGCGACTGCGCGCAGGAGTCGGGGTCGTCGGCCTGGTACACGCTGACCGTGCGGGCGCCGTCGCGGTGCGCCACCACGGACAGGTGGCGCTGTTCACGGGTCACGAGGTCGTACTGCACCCCGATGCCCGGCAGTGGCGTCGCCCGCAGGCGTGGAGCCGACATGATTCTCCCCTTGCTCGTTGCTTGTAGCTCGTTGCTTGTAGCGCGTTGCTTGTCGCTCGTCGCTCGTTGCTCGTCGTGCTGGTCCCGCTCGTCGTCGCAGCCGGGTGCGTCGCGGCCATGTGCGTCACGACCGTCCGCTTCTAGGGCATCGGCGTCCCGTCCGTCGGCGACACGTCCGGCCGCGTCGCGCCCGTCCGCTCCGAGGCTGTCCGGCCCAGGGCGGCCGCGCCGGATCCACCGTGCGCGTCGGCACGATGCGGCCCGCGAAAAAGCCCACCCAAAACGGTCATGCTGCCATCTCGCCGTACCGTTGCGACATGGGTGCTGGCACGGATGGACAGGGCCGCCCGGCTGTTGCGAGGCTGTTGGGGGCGGTGGCACGGTCGCGGGCCGGGAAGGACGGGACGCCCCCTGCGGGACGGCCGGAGGCAGCCGGGCGGAAGCCTGCCGGAAGGGACGGACAGAGGAACGTGTCGCTGTTCCGGCGGATCTTCCTGCTCAACGCCGCGGGTCTGACCGTGGCGACCGCGCTGCTGCTGGGACCGGTCACGGTCTCGACGCCGATCCTTCCCGGCGAGGCACTCGTCGTCGTCCTGGGACTCGCGCTGATGCTCGTCCTCAACGCGGTCGTCCTGCGGATCGGCCTCGCCCCGCTGCAACGGCTGGGCCGGGCCATGGCCACCGCCGACCTCACCCACCCCGGGACCCGGGCGCCGGTCACGGGCCCGGCCGAGGTGGCCGAACTGATCACCACGTACAACACCATGCTCGACCGGTTGGAGACCGAGCGCGCCACCAGTTCCGCCCGCGCGCTGTCCGCGCAGGAGGGCGAACGCCGGCGCGTCTCCCAGGAGCTCCATGACGAGGTCGGCCAGACCCTGACCGCCGTCCTGCTCCAGCTCAAGCGGGTCGCCGACCGGGTGCCCGGAGAGCTGAGGGACGAGGTGAGCCAGGCACAGGAGGCCACCCGCGGCAGCCTGGACGAGATCCGCCGGATCGCCCGCCGGCTGCGCCCGGGTGTGCTGGAGGAGCTCGGACTGCACAGCGCGCTGCGCTCCCTCGCCGGTGAGTTCACCACGCACGGACTGTCCGTGGTCCACCACCTCGACGCCGATCTGCCTCCGCTGAACGACGAGGTCGAACTCGTGGTCTACCGGGTGGCGCAGGAGGCGCTGACCAATACGGCCCGGCACGCGGGCGCCGACCGCGCCGAACTCCGGCTGCGGCGTGTCCCGGACGGCGTCGAACTCCTCGTACGGGACAACGGCAGGGGAGCGGGCCGGGTGCGGGAGGGAGCGGGCATCACCGGGATGCGTGAGCGGGCGCTGCTGGTCGGCGCCGGGTTCTCGCTCGGACCCGCACCCGAGCGGGGCACCGACGTACGGCTGCGCGTCACGACGACCGGCGGGCGTCCGGGGCCGCGTCCGGGCGCAGCCACCGCCACCGGCACCGATGCCGTCACAGACACCGCCACCGGCACCGATGCCGCCACAGACACCGCCACCGTCACCGCTTCCGAGGGAGACCGATGATGTCCGCGCCCGCCGGGAGGCCCACGCGTGTCCTGCTCGCCGACGACCACACCCTCGTGCGCCGCGGTGTGCGGCTCATCCTCGACGGTGAACCCGATCTGAGCGTGGTGGCGGAGGCCGGAGACGGTGCCGAGGCCGTCGCCCTGGCACGCGAGACGGAGGTGGACCTCGCCGTCCTCGACGTCGCGATGCCGCGTATGACCGGTCTGCAGGCGGCCCGTGAACTCTCCCGCCGCCTTCCCGACCTACGCATCCTCATCCTGACGATGTACGACAACGAGCAGTACTTCTTCGAGGCGCTCAAGGCCGGTGCCTGCGGATACGTCCTGAAGTCGGTCGCCGACCGGGACCTGGTCGAGGCGTGCCGGGCGGCGATGCGCGACGAGCCGTTCATCTATCCCGGCGCCGAGACCGCGATCGTACGCACGTACCTCGAACGTCTGCGCCGTGGTGAGGGGCTGCCCGCGCGGGCCGTCACCGACCGGGAGGAGGAGGTGCTGAAGCTGGTCGCCGAGGGGCACACGACGAAGGAGATCGGCGAGCTGCTCTTCATCAGTGCCAAGACGGTGGAGAGCCACCGGGCGAACCTGTTGCAGAAGCTCGGCATGCGGGACCGCCTGGAACTCACCCGGTACGCGATCCGCGCGGGGCTCATCGAGCCGTGATCCGGCGGACGCCGCCTACTCAGCGGACGCCGCCTACTCAGACGCGGGCTGGGTATTCTCGCTCAGGACCCGGACGCCCCGGGGCGTGACGCTTGCCGTATGAGGTCCTCCCCGGAGTCCGCCCGGCGGCCGAGCCCGTTCGCCGATGTCGCGCTGGCCGTCATCCTGCTCGTCGTGGACGCCGTCGCCGCCCTCGTCGCGCTCGTGTCCGGTCTGAACGCGGCCGGGTACGCGTTCTTCGACACGGGCGCCGACCGGGAGGCCGTCAGCGTCGTCGAACCGGTCGTGTACGTCTCGGTCGTCGGCGCACTCGTGCTGGCCTCCGCGCTCGTGTCCCACCGGGGCGGGGCGATCGTCACCACCTGCGTACAGACGCTCGTCGGTGTCGCGCTCGTGCTCGGTGCGGTGGTCGGCCTGAGCGCCGGGCACGGTGGCGGCGGCCGTCCGCCCGCGCCGAGCCCCGGCTACAGCGGTCCGCAGTCGCAGTGCCGGTCCGGCGGCGACACCAGCGAGTGCCTCGGTTCCTGACGGAGGTGACGCCCTGGGCAGCCTTCGGTCACGTGACCGGCCGCATGTCACCGCCGTACACCGTGCGGTAGTCCGGGACGACGATGCGGCTCGCCGGCGACGCCCGGCGCACCTGTGCGACGAACGCGTCCAGGTCCATCGACGGGTCGCGGCGCGGCGGAGCGCTCAGGGGCTCCTCGAAGTTGTCCCAGTGCACGGGCACGACGACCTGGGGCCGGTCCAGGGCCCGCAGCAGCCGGGGAACGTAGTCGTGGGTGGGGGGGGCGGGCCGCCCCCCCCCCCAGGCGGGGGCGGGGGGCCGCCCCCCCCCCCCCCCGGGGTGGGAGTAGCTGGGGCCCCACCGGAACAACCACGGGC
>NZ_JBHWEL010000009.1:15260-30507 GCF_042734135.1 Streptomyces sp. NPDC059668
GGGGCGGGGGGGGCGCGCTCGGGGGCTCCTCTATTTTGCCCCCGGGCCCGGGCCGCCCGCCGGGGGCCGGTCCCGGGCCCCGCCCCGGGGGGGTACGGTGGGGGGGGGGGGGGGGCCGGCCCGCCCCCCCCACCATGGCGAGGTCGGGGCGCAGCCCCCGCGCCGCCCGTTCGTGGAAGTCGCTGGCGCCCATCAGGAACATCGACGGGCCGCCGCTCCCCGCCGTCACCAGGAAGGCGAGCGTGTCGCCCTCCGGCAGGTCCGAGATGGTCCTCGGGGGCGTCGCGGGCGGCGCGTGGAGCGTGCCCGGGGCGAAGTAGGAGTACTTCTTGTTGCGGCTGTGCAGACTCGCCACCACCTCGACGGTGAGTCCGCCGCCGAAGTCCAGCACCTCGCCGCCCTTCACCACCGAGATCTGCCCCGGGTCGACCCCGGACGCGACCAGCAGGTGGTACGTCGTCTCGGTGCCGACGACGCGGGCGCCGGTGGTCGTGGCGATGTGCGGGACGTCGGCGAGGTGGTCCCAGTGGGCATGGCTGACCAGGACGAGTTCGGGGTGCCCCACGTGTTCCCGTACCAGCTCGGGATCGGTGCGCAGTTCCGTCCCGGCGTCGAAGTCACCGTCGAACAGGCCGGTCCTGAAGCGGGTGACGTACGGGTCGACGAGCACCGTCCGGCCGCCGACGTCGATGCGCCAGCCGGCGGTGCCCAACCAGCGCAGGGAGACCGGCGCCGATGCGGCCCCCGACCCCGATGCCGCCCTCGGTGTCGGCGACGGTGATGACGACGGTGCTGTCGTCGGTGACGATGACGGTGAAGTCGTCGATCCGGACGTGGGCGCTGCCGGGGGCGTGGCCGCCGCGGCGGCCACGGCGGGCAGGAGCGGGGCGGCCGTGCCGAGTGCGGCGCCTCGCAGCACAGTGCGGCGGCCGAGCAAGGGGGAACCCTGGGGGTTCTCGTTGTCGCGCATGGCGTCAGGAGATCAGGGGCCGGTCATCCCCGTCCAAGATCAGTTTCATGCCCTGCCGATACGCGGGCGCATATGAGGCCTGGTCACGGCCCCGTGTTCCGCAGGAAGTCGACGGCGATCCTGGCCGCGGTGCCGATCGCCGCGTCCACCTCCGGTCCGGTGGACCCGAGTTCACGGGTCCGGGCGAAGACGGAGACCGCGTAGAGGCCGCCGTCGGAGTACCGGACGACACCCGCCTCCATGTGCAGCCCCGGAAGTGTCCCGGTCTTGGCCGCGATCACCGTGCCGCCGGGAAACCCCGTCGCGAGCCGGTGACGGAACACCTGACGGGACATCAAGTCGCGTACGTGGGCGCAGGCTTCCGGCGGGCCCGCCTCGTCGCGCCAGATGAGACGCAGCAGTTCGGTGGTCTCGCGCGGCGTGCCGGCGTTGGTCCGCAGGGGGTCCAGGACCGCCATCCGCCGCTTGCGCTCCTCCGGCAGGGCCGGGTAACGGACGGCGAACTCCCTCTCGTCGCGCGCCCCGGCCTCCGCGAGCATCGACTCCAGGACGTCCCGCGGGCCTCCCACGACGCGGGTCCGTTCGAGCCCCAGCTCCTTGGCGAGCAGTCGTACGGTGTCCAGGCCGACCCGGTCGAGCAGCAGATCCGCCGCCGAGTTGTCGCTGACCGACATCGCGAAGAACGCCAGATCGCGCAGCGAGAGTTCGACGTCGTCCGCGCAGCCCGCCGTGCCCCAGCCGCCGAGCCGGTCGGCCGCCGTCACCCTGACCCGCTCCCGGGGGTCGAGCTGCCCGGCCGCCACCTGCCGGGCGAACTCCAGGACCAGCAGCACCTTGAACACCGAGGCGAGCACGACGGGTTCGTCGGCGCCGACGGCCACCTCGCGCACGCGGGGCCGCGCGAGGACGGACTTCCCGGGCGCGCCGGGGCCGGTCCGTGCGACGCCGGCGTGTCCAGTTCGTCCGACACCGGCGGGACCAGTCGGTCCGGCGTCGGCGGGTCCGGTCCGTCCGACGCCGACGGGGACCGCGTGCAGGAGACCCTCGGCACCCGCTCCCGCGAAAACCGCGCGGATCTGTTCCTCCGCCATCGGCCGGCCCGCCCCCTCGCGTAAGGTCCCTGGTCGTGGATCTCTTGCGCCACCTGCGTCTGTTCGTCACCGTAGCCGAGGAACTGCACTTCAGCCGGGCCGCCGACCGGCTGGGCATGGCCCAGCCGCCGCTCAGCCAGGCCGTGCGGCGGCTGGAGAGGGAGCTCGGCGCCGAGCTGTTCGACCGCTCGCACCGCCGGATCCGGCTGACCGCCGCCGGGGCGCTGTTGTGGGACGAGGCCCGTGAACTCCTCGCCCGCGAGGACCGGTTGCGGATGCTGGCCCGGCGCGCGGGGGACGGCGGCCTGGGCACCCTGCGCGCGGGCGTGCCACCCGACACCGCGGCCGCCGTACTGGCCGCGCTGCTCGCCGCCTGCGCCGAGCGTGCCCCGGGGCTCTCCGTCGACCTGCGGGAGGTCACCACCGGGGAACAGGTCCGGCTGCTCGCCTCCGGCGGACTCGACGTCGGACTCGTGCACCGCCCCGCCGACACCACCGGACTGCTGCTCGGACCCGAGGTCTCGGTGGACCTCGGCGTCGTCCTGCCCCGCACCTCGCCGCTGGCCCGGCGGCCGGAGGTCACGCTCGGCGAGCTGGCCGGCCACGACCTGGTGCTCTTTCCGCGGGCCCACGCTCCGGACCGGTACGACCAGGTCCTCGACGTCTGCCGCGCCGCGGGCTTCGTGCCGGGCCACGTACGGCACGCCTCCAACTCCGAGTTCCTGCTGGCCCTGGTGACGGCCGGGCACGGCGTCGCCTTCGACCCGGGGCCGGTGGCCCGTAAGGAACCCCGAGTCGCCTGGCGGCCCCTGTCGGGGCGCCCCCTCACCCAGCGGCTGAGCGGCGCGTGGCCCGCCGGCCGCACCGCCCACCCGGCCGCGCGGACCTTCGCGGAACTCGCCGCCGAGGTGCTGGCCGGCGACCGCGCCGCGACCCCGCACCGCACCGACGAGACCGGCCCCACCACCGGACCACCCCGCCCGTGGTCGGTCGTGTACGGCTAGCGGGGCGGCGCGGGGCGGTCTCCGCCGTGGCCGACGGGGGCGGGCGCTGGGACTGCCGGTGGGGGACGGCCGGTAGGGGACGGGCGGTGTGGTGGACGGCCACCCTCGTGACGAGCCGCACCCGCGATCCGACATCGCGACCCCCTCCCCGCGCGGCCGGCGTGGGTCCGAGCCGGAGACCGCGGGGCCGGGACGACGTACTCCCGGCACCGCCTACCCTTGTCACATGAGCAGCAGCGACCGGAGCCACGCGGTGGACGTTCAGGATTCGAAGACCTACGAGGTGCGCACCTACGGGTGCCAGATGAACGTCCACGACTCCGAACGGCTCTCCGGGCTCCTCGAAGGCGCGGGCTACGTGCGGGCCCCCGAGGGGTCCGACGGCGACGCGGACGTCGTCGTCTTCAACACCTGCGCCGTGCGCGAGAACGCCGACAACCGGCTGTACGGCAACCTCGGCCGCCTCGCCCCGATGAAGACGAAGCGCCCCGGGATGCAGATCGCGGTCGGCGGCTGTCTGGCGCAGAAGGACCGCGACACCATCGTGAAGAAGGCGCCCTGGGTGGACGTCGTCTTCGGGACGCACAACATCGGCAAACTACCCGTCCTCCTGGAGCGCGCCCGCGTGCAGGAAGAGGCGCAGGTCGAGATCGCCGAGTCGCTCGAGGCGTTCCCCTCGACGCTGCCGACCCGCCGCGAGAGCGCCTACGCGGCCTGGGTGTCGATCTCCGTCGGCTGCAACAACACCTGCACCTTCTGCATCGTCCCGGCGCTGCGCGGCAAGGAGAAGGACCGGCGGACGGGCGACATCCTCGCCGAGATCGAGGCGCTGGTCGGCGAGGGCGTCTCCGAGATCACGCTGCTCGGGCAGAACGTCAACGCGTACGGCAGCGACATCGGCGACCGGGAGGCCTTCAGCAAGCTGCTGCGCGCCTGTGGGCAGATCGAGGGCCTGGAGCGGGTCCGGTTCACCTCCCCGCACCCCCGTGACTTCACCGACGACGTGATCGCGGCCATGGCGGAGACGCCGAACGTGATGCCGCAGCTCCACATGCCGATGCAGTCCGGTTCGGACACCGTCCTGAAGGCCATGCGCCGCTCGTACCGCCAGGAGCGCTACCTGGGGATCATCGAGAAGGTGCGGGCCGCCATCCCGGACGCGGCGATCACCACCGACATCATCGTGGGCTTCCCCGGTGAGACGGAGGAGGACTTCGAGCAGACCCTGCACGCGGTCCGCGAGGCCCGCTTCTCCGCGGCGTTCACCTTCCAGTACTCCAAGCGCCCCGGCACCCCGGCGGCCACCATGGAGGGGCAGATCCCCAAGGAGGTCGTCCAGGCGCGCTACGAGCGTCTCGTCGCCCTCCAGGAGGAGATCTCCTGGGACGAGAACAAGAAGCAGGTCGGCCGCGTCCTGGAGCTGATGGTCGCCGAGGGCGAGGGCCGCAAGGACGGCGCCACGCACCGTCTCTCCGGCCGTGCCCCCGACAACCGGCTGGTCCACTTCACCAAGCCCGACCAGGACGTGCGCCCCGGTGACGTCGTCACCGTCGAGATCACCTACGCCGCCCCGCACCATCTGCTGGCCGAGGGCGCCGTCCTCGCCGTGCGCCGCACGCGCGCGGGCGACGCCTGGGAGAAGCGCAACGCCGCCCAGGCGGCGAAGCCGGCCGGCGTGATGCTGGGACTGCCGAAGATCGGCGCCCCGGCGCCGCTGCCCGTCGCGACCGGCAGCGGCTGCGGCTGCGACTGACCGCGCACGCGCACGCGGCCGCGGGTTCGTCGAGGCAGGCGGTGCGGTGCCGCCCTGCCGGCGTTGGGCGTCGCGGCATCCGCGGCGGGCGCCTCCGCCGTCGGTGCCATCGCGTGCGACCCCGCTCGCGCGGCGAAGGGCTACGCTGCCGATCATGCTTGTAGCCGCCGCAGCCTGCCCCTGTCCGCCGCTGCTCGTGCCCGAGATCGCCGCCGGGGCCGCGCCCGAGCTGGCCGCCGCGCGGGACGCGTGCGCGGACGCGCTCGGCGTGCTCGCCGCGTCCCGGCCCGATCTGCTGGTCGTCGTGGGCCCCGCGGAGCAGGACACGCACGGTTCCTACCCCGAGGGGACACCGGGCTCGTTCCGCGGGTTCGGGGTGGACCTCGACGTACGCCTCGGCCGGGCCGGCACGCCTCCGGCGTCCTCGCAGCGGCCCCTGCCGCCCTCGCTCGCCGTCGCGGCCTGGCTGCTGGAGCGGACGAACTGGTCCGACGCTCCCGTGACAGGTCTCGCCGTGGCGGAGCCGCTCACGGCCGAGCGGTGCCGGAGCGCCGGGGCCGAGGCCGCCGGACAGGCCGCGCGGGTGGCCCTCCTGGTGATGGGCGACGCCAGCGCGTGCCGGACACTGAAGGCGCCCGGTTACCTCGACGAGCGCGCGGCGGACTTCGACGCGGAGATCGCCCGGGCACTGGGGACGGCGGACCTGGCGGCCCTGCGGGCGCTGGACGCCGGACTCGCCCGCGAGCTGAAGGTCTCCGGACGCGCCCCCTGGCAGGTCCTCGCGGGTGCCGCCGAGGACGCGGGACTCGGCGGCGCTCTGCTGTACGAGGACGCCCCGTACGGGGTGGGATACCTGGTGGCGGCCTGGTCCTAGCGCGACCCCGGGGAGCCGCCCGCCCGGAAACGGCGGACGGCCGGGAGCCCTGGGTGCTCCGCGGCCGTCCGTCGATGTGCGCCGTTCAGAATGAGGGGGGCGGTGGCGGCGCGTCGGGCGGCGGCATGGTGCCGTCGTCCTTGTGCGCGAGCCGGTCCATGGCACCCTTCGCCTTGCCCGTGCCCGTCTGGATCTTGTCGCTGTACTTGCCCTTGGTCTTCTCGTCGACCACCTTGGCGGCCTTGTCGAGACCGTGGGTCACCTTGTCCCCGTGCTGCTGCGCGAGGTCCGAGACCTTGTCCTTGGCAGGGGCCAGCTTGGCTTTCAGATTGTCCAGGAGACTCATGGTCCACCTTCCCTCGCGGGACAGTTACTTACGGGCGCTCTCACCGGCCCCGTTGTCGGCGGCCTTCTCGGCGGTCTGCTGCTGAGGGATCTCGACGTCGTCCGAGGACGTGACTCCCGCGGCCCCCGTCACCGCGACCGCCACCTCGATCCCGCCGTGGCTGCGGTGGCTCTCGTCCGCGTTCTCGCTCCCGGACGATCCCTTCGGCTCTTCCGCCGGGTCCACCGACTCCGCGGCGCCGCCGGCGTCGGTCGCGGCGACGGCGTCCGTCGTGACGTCGGTGTCGGTCGTCGTGACGTCGGCATCACCACCGGCGCCGGTACCGGCCGTCACTGTGTCGGCCGGCACGTCGGAGGCCGACGCCTCCTCCGCAGCCTTCGACCTCCTGAGAAGTCGTGCAAAAACACCCATATCCACTCCATACGTTACTCGTGAGGGCGAAATTCCGCGTCACCCGGTGCGTCCCATTGCGCCGCCCGGGGCGCCGGTCCTCGAAAACCGGCGGCCGGAACCTCGCAACAGGCAACGACCCCGAACCTGTGGCGTCACGCCGCTCGTCGGAGCAGGGGCCCCGGGTTTGCGAGACTGGGGCGGTGAGCAGCGCACCCCCCGCCCCCCGAGTCATCGCCGTCGTCGGACCGACCGCGGCAGGAAAGTCCGATCTGGGCGTTTTCCTCGCCCGCCGTCTCGGAGGCGAGGTCGTCAACGCCGACTCCATGCAGTTGTACCGAGGGATGGACATCGGCACCGCCAAGCTGACGTCCGAGGAGCGGGCCGGGGTTCCGCACCACCTGCTGGACATCTGGGACGTGACCGTCACGGCCAGCGTCGCCGAGTACCAGCGGCTCGCCCGCGCGCGCATCGACGCCCTGCTCGCCGAGGGCCGCTGGCCGGTCCTGGTCGGCGGCTCCGGGCTCTATGTGCGCGGCGCCGTCGACAAGATGGAATTCCCGGGCACCGATCCCGAGGTGCGGGCGCGCCTGGAGGAGGAACTCGGGCTGCGCGGCTCGGGCGCCCTGCACGCGCGCCTCGCCGTGGCCGACCCCGGGGCCGCCCAGGCGATCCTGCCCAGCAACGGCCGCCGCATCGTGCGCGCGCTGGAGGTCATCGAGATCACCGGCAAGCCCTTCACGGCCAATCTCCCCGGCCACGACTCGGTGTACGACACCCTCCAGATCGGCGTCGACGTGACGCGTCCCGAGCTCGACGAGCGGATCGCGCGCCGCGTCGACCGGATGTGGGAGGCCGGGCTCGTCGACGAGGTGCGGGAGCTGGAGGCGCGAGGCCTGCGCGAGGGGCGCACGGCGTCGCGCGCGCTCGGGTATCAGCAGGTGCTCGCGGCGCTCGCCGGGGAGTGCACCGACGCCGAGGCGCGCGCCGAGACCGTACGTGCCACCAAACGCTTCGCGCGACGCCAGGATTCGTGGTTCCGGCGCGATCCCCGGGTGCACTGGCTCAGCGGCGCCGCGGCGGACCTCACGGAACTTCCACAGCAGGCGCTGACGTTGGTCGAACGACCGGTCACAGCCTGATCACGTCATGGCATCGGGACGCTCCGGCCGCCATCGGGGCCTCCGGCGCCGTGCCATCATCGAGCTTCGATCGACAATGTGGAGTCCGAGTTGGGAGGGCGCGTGGCGATGGAGGCCAGCCCTCGCAACACCGCACAGGACGCGGAGCAGGACACCGCGCAGGAGCCGCTGGAGCAGCGGCGGCAGCAGGGCCTCGACGAGCGGCTGGGTTCCGGTTCCGACGGTGATCCGCTGATCTCCGACGGACCCGAGGAACCTCCCGGCGGTGTCACCGCCGACGGGCCGGGTCCGGACGAGATGTCCCCGGGGCCCGAGGTCGAGGTCGAGCTGCGTCCGCAGCGCCGGCTGCGTATCTGGCAGCTCGCGCCGATCGTCGGCCTGGCCGCGACGGGCTCGCTGATGTTCGCCTTCCCGCTCGCCTTCGAGTTCGGCGACGGCGGTGCCGTGGTCGCCATGCTCGGCCTGCTGATCTGCCTGTGCGCCGCCGGCTGGGGCATGATGGCCGCCCGCCGCGTGGGCTACACCCTGCCGGGCTTCCCCGCCCGCGGCTCCGGCCGCCGCCTGGACTGGCGCGTCGTGCTCGCGTACGTCGTGGTGGTCGCCGCGGTGGCGGTGCTCGCCGTGGGACGTGTGGCCCGACTGCGCTGAGCCGGCCGGGGCCGCCACCTGAGAGGGAGGGCCCGACCGACTCCGGCCGTCCCCGCCCGACCCCGTACGATCGAGGGATGAGCACGCGGATCGCCTTCCTCAAGGGTCACGGGACCGAGAACGACTTCGTGATCGTCCCCGACCCGGAGAACGCCGTCGACCTGTCCCCGGCCGCCGTGGCCGCCCTGTGCGACCGCCGCGCGGGCATCGGCGGCGACGGTCTGCTGCACGTCGTCCGGTCCGCGGCGCACCCCGAGGCCGCGGAGATGGCCGCCGAGGCGGAGTGGTTCATGGACTACCGCAACGGCGACGGCTCGGTCGCGGAGATGTGCGGCAACGGAGTCCGTGTGTTCGCGCACTACCTGCAACGGGCCGGACATGTGGCCGAGGGGGACATCACGGTCGCCACGCGCGCGGGCGTGAAGAGCGTGCACCTCGCCAAGAACGGGGACGTCACCGTCGGCATGGGCAAGGCGGTCCTCCCGGAGGGGGACGTCACCGTGAGCGTCGGCGAGCACAGCTGGCCCGCGCGCAACGTGAACATGGGCAACCCGCACGCCGTCGCCTTCGTCGACGACCTCGGCCAGGCCGGCAACCTGTTCGCACCGCCGCCCGTCACCCCCGCGTCGGCCTACCCGGACGGCGTGAACGTCGAGTTCGTGGTCGACCGGGGCCCGCGCCACGTCGCCCTGCGGGTCCACGAGCGCGGCTCCGGAGAGACCCGTTCGTGCGGCACGGGCGCCTGCGCGGTGGCCGTGGCCACGGCCCGCCGTGACGGCGCCGACCCGGCCGTCACCGGGACCCCGGCGACGTACACCGTCGACGTGCCCGGCGGACGCCTGGTGATCACCGAGCACCCGGACGGCGCGATCGAGATGACCGGCCCCGCGGTGATCGTCGCCGAGGGCGACATCGACGCGGAGTGGCTGGCCGCCGTCCGGCTCTGAGCCGGCCCCCCGCCGCGGGAGGTGCCGCACGCCCTCGGGACGCCTCCGCGGCTGCCCGGCCCGGCGACACGGGTCCTCACCGGTTCACGGCCACAAGGCCTGGTCCGACGCGGTGTCACCCGCCCCCGCCCGGCCCGGTACCGCGACCTCCGGTCCCTCCCAGGTCCCCGGAAGCGCAAACCCCTGAACCTTCGCTCGAATGGGTGATCCGTTTCACGCTCGGCGAGAGGTGGTCAGCCGGGCGTGGTGGGCTCGGTAGCATCAAGCACCGGCCCGGACGGGGGATCGACGCCAACCCCTGAGCCGTGTACGCCATGGGCACCCCGTCCGCCGGTCTACGCAGCCGGAGGTGCCCATGAGTGCGGAGGCGACGAATCCCGCGACGCCAGGCCCTGCAACGCCCTCCCCCCAGCGCTCGGTTCCGCTGGAGCAGGGGGGATCGGCGGCACGCCGGAAGGGCCGCCCGCGGATCGACCTGCGCCGCCTCGGCCGGGCCGCGCTGCTCGGCCCGACCGCGCGTGACCGGCTGCCCGACGCGATCGGCCACGTCGCCGAGGCCCACCGCGCCCACCACCCCGACGCGGACATGGAAGCGCTGCGCCGGGCCTACGTGCTGGCGGAGTCCTCGCACCGCGGCCAGATGCGCAAGAGCGGCGAGCCGTACATCACCCACCCGCTCGCGGTGACCCTGATCCTCGCCGAACTCGGCGCGGAGACGACGACGTTGACCGCCTCCCTGCTCCACGACACCGTCGAGGACACCGAGGTGACGCTCGATCAGGTGCGGGCCGAGTTCGGCGACGAGGTCTGCTATCTCGTCGACGGAGTCACCAAGTTGGAGAAGGTCGACTACGGCGCCGCCGCCGAACCCGAGACCTTCCGCAAGATGCTCGTCGCGACCGGCAACGACGTCCGCGTGATGTCGATCAAACTCGCCGACCGGCTGCACAACATGCGGACCCTCGGCGTGATGCGCCCCGAGAAACAGGCCCGGATCGCCAAGGTCACCAGGGACGTCCTGATCCCGCTCGCCGAACGCCTCGGTGTCCAGGCGCTGAAGACCGAACTGGAGGACCTCGTCTTCGCGATCCTGCACCCCGAGGAGTACGAGCACACCAGAGAGCTGATCGTCGACAACGCCTCGCGCGCCGGCGACCCGCTCGCGGAGATCGCCGAAGAGGTGCGCGGTGTCCTGCGCGACGCCGGGATCCAGGCCGAAGTCCTCATCAGGCCACGCCACTTCGTCTCCGTGCACCGCGTGTCGCGCAAGCGCGGGCCGATGCGCGGCGCGGACTTCGGGCGGCTCCTGGTGCTCGTGAACGAGGACGCCGACTGCTACGGCGTCCTCGGTGAACTGCACACCTGCCTCACGCCCGTGGTGTCGGAGTTCAAGGACTTCATCGCGGTCCCCAAGTTCAACCTGTACCAGTCGCTGCACACGGCCGTGGCGAGCGGCGACGGCCAGGTGGCCGAAGTCCTCATCCGTACCCACCAGATGCACAAGGTCGCCGAGGCCGGCGTCATCGCCCTCGGCAACCCCTACACCGCTCCCGCGGAGGAGCAGACGGACGGCGACGGCCGGCGGGCGGCGGACGGCGAGCGGGTCGACCCCACCCGCCCCGGCTGGCTCTCCCGGCTCCTCGACTGGCAGCAGGGTGCCCCGGACCCGGACACGTTCTGGTCCACCCTGCGCGAGGACCTCGCCCAGGACCGCGAGATCACCGTCTTCCGGGCCGACGGCGGCTCGTTGGGCCTGCCCGAGGGCGCCAGCTGCGTGGACGCCGCGTACGCGCAGTACGGCGACGACGCGCACGCCTGTATCGGCGCCCGTGTCAACGGGCGGCTCGCGACGCTGAGCACGGTGCTCAAGGACGGCGACACCGTACAGCTCCTCATGGGGCAGGACCCGGCCTCGGAGCCCTCCAGGGAGTGGCTGGAGCACGCCCACACGCCCGCCGCCCGGATCGCCATCCAGCGCTGGCTGGCCGCACACCCCTCGCCCCGCGACGCGGAGCCCCCCGTGGAGCCCGCCGCGGCCCCCAGACCGCCCGCCGAGGCACCCGCGGCCCGCCCCGCGGCGAACGCCGTCGTCGAACAACAGGGTGCCTCCGTACGCCTCGCGGGCTGCTGCACCCCCGTACCGCCCGACCGCGTGACCGGCTTCGCCGTACGCGGGGGAGTGGTGACCGTGCACCGCGTCGAGTGCGCCGGGGTGGCACGCATGAAGGGCGCGGGGCGCGCGGAGGTCGAAGTGAGCTGGGGGGACACCGCGGAGTGCCGCGTCACGCTGGTCGCCGAGTCCTTCGGCCGCCCCCATCTGCTCGCCGACCTCACCGAAGCCATCGCCCTGGAGGGCGCCGCGATCGTCTCCGCGACCGTCGAACCCCCCAGCCAGCAGCGCGTACGCCACACCTACACGCTCCAACTCCCGGACGCGGCCCACCTCCCCGGGCTGATGCGGGCGATGCGGAACGTGCCGGGCGTGTACGACGTGAGCAGGGCGCAGCACGCGGCGGCCGCCGCGCAGTAGCACACGTTCGGGTGGGCCCGGAGCGCGTCTCCCGCGCGGGAGGGACGACCGCTGGTAGCGGTGGTCCATGCTGCTCACCCCCCGCCCCAGGACCGACCACCCCGGCACCTCCGGCGCCTCGACCCCCGACTCCACCGCCCCCGGCCCCACGCCCCCCGGCCCGCGGAGCCGCCGCGTCAGGGCGGCACTGCTCGCCTCCGCCGTCTCCGTCTGTCTCGTCGCCGCGAGCGCCCCGTCCCCGGTGACGCCCCTGGGCATCGGCGACCGCCTCTTCCCGCACCTGGGCAACCCCGGGTACGACGTCAAGTCGTACGACCTCTCCTTCGCCTACACCGGCAAGAACACCGAGCCTCTGGCGGCCGTCACCACGATCGACGCCGTGACGTCACGCCGTCTCGACCGCGTCAATCTCGACTACGCGCACGGCACGGTGGGCTCGGTCGAGGTCAACGGGTCACCGGCGGCGTTCACGAGCGCCGGGGACGATCTGGTGGTGACCCCCGATCAACCCGTGCCCGCCGGCGGCTGGATGCGGATCACCGTGCGGCACCACAGCGACCCGGCCGCCCGGGGCGACCAGGACGGCGGCTGGGTGCGGACCAAGGACGGCCTCGCCATGGCCAACCAGGCCGACGCGGGCCATCTCGTCTTCCCGTGCAACGACCACCCCTCCGACAAGGCCATGTTCACGATCCACGTCACCGCGCCCGAGGGATACACGGCGGTGGCCAACGGACTGCCGGCCGGCGTGGTCCGTGCCCCCGGGGGCACCACCTGGACGTACCGGTCGCAGCACCCGATGGCCACCGAACTGACCCAGGTCTCCATCGGCCGCTCCACGGTCGTGCACCGCACCGGCCCGCACGGACTGCCCCTGCGCGACGTCGTGCCCACCAAGGACCGCGAGCGGCTCGAACCGTGGCTCAGGAGGACTCCCGACCAGATCGCCTGGATGGAGGGCAAGGTCGGCCGGTACCCCTTCGAGACGTACGGCCTGCTGATGGCCCAGGCGCGCACCGGCTTCGAGCTGGAGACACAGACGCTCTCCCTCTTCGAGCGGGAGCTCTTCACCCAGCCCGCCTACCCCAGGTGGTACGTCGAGTCGATCATGGTGCACGAGCTGTCGCACCAGTGGTTCGGCGACAGCGTCACTCCGCGTGACTGGTCCGACCTGTGGCTCAACGAAGGGCACGCCACCTGGTACGAGGCCCTGTACGCGCAGGAGAAGGGCAAGAAGCCCATGGAGGCCCGGATGAAGGCCGCCTACCGCGCGTCCGACACCTGGCGGGCCGCCGGCGGCCCGCCCGCGGCGCCGAAGGGGCCCAAGCCGGGCCAGAAGATCAGCCTCTTCCGGCCGAACGTCTACGACGGGGCCGCGCTCGCCCTGTACGCGCTGCGCCAGGAGATCGGCCGGTCCGCCTTCGAACGCCTGGAACGGGCCTGGGTGGCCGTCCACCGGGACGGCACGGCCTCGACCGCGGACTTCGAGCGGCTCGCCTCCAGCATCGGCAACCGCGACCTGAGCGGGTTCTTCCAGGCGTGGCTGTACGGGAAGCGGACACCCCCGATGCCCGGTCACCCGGACTGGCGGAGTGACGCTCCGAAGGCCCACAAGGGCACCCGGTAACTCGCATGACGAGACGGGCCGTGCCGTGCGACCATCTTCAGGTCGGCGGCGCGGCCCCCGCGGAGGGTCGGCCCGGTGGAATCCGGGGAATCTCCCGGTGGCCCCGGACGTTGTTCCCACAGACGGGCAAGGTCCGTCGCCGACCCGGTGTCGCCAGTGACGCACCGGAGCCCCCATCGACGTAAGGATCCAATGACCTCCTCTTCTTCCCCTTCCCAGGACGCGCAGAGCCTCGCGCAGAACTACCCCGAAGGTCTTCGGGCCGATGCCCTGATGGAAGAGGACGTCGCCTGGAGCCACGAGATCGACGGAGAGCGGGACGGCGACCAGTTCGACCGCTCCGAGCGCGCGGCCCTGCGCCGCGTCGCCGGCCTCTCCACCGAACTCGAGGACGTCACCGAGGTCGAGTACCGGCAGCTCCGCCTGGAGCGCGTCGTCCTCGTCGGTGTCTGGACCTCGGGAACCATCCAGGACGCGGACAACTCGCTCGCCGAGCTGGCCGCCCTGGCGGAGACCGCGGGCGCGCTCGTGCTCGACGGTGTCGTCCAGCGCCGCGACAAGCCCGACGCGGCCACGTACATCGGATCCGGCAAGGCCAACGAGCTGCGGGACATCGTCCTGGAGACCGGCGCCGACACCGTGATCTGCGACGGTGAGCTGAGCCCCGGCCAGCTGATCCACCTCGAGGACGTCGTCAAGGTCAAGGTCATCGACCGTACGGCCCTGATCCTCGACATCTTCGCCCAGCACGCCAAGTCCCGGGAGGGCAAGGCGCAGGTCGCGCTCGCGCAGATGCAGTACATGCTGCCGAGACTGCGCGGCTGGGGTCAGTCGCTGTCCCGACAGATGGGCGGCGGCAAGGGCGGCGGCCTCGCCACCCGTGGTCCCGGTGAGACCAAGATCGAGACGGACCGGCGCCGCATCCGCGAGAAGATGGCGAAGATGCGCCGGGAGATCGCGGACATGAAGACCGGCCGCGAGATCAAGCGCCAGGAGCGGCGCAGGAACAAGGTGCCCTCGGTCGCCATCGCCGGTTACACCAACGCCGGCAAGTCCTCCCTGCTCAACCGCCTGACCGGCGCGGGCGTCCTGGTGCAGAACGAGCTGTTCGCCACCCTGGACCCGACCGTGCGCCGTGCCGAGACGCCCAGCGGGCGGATCTACACGCTCGCGGACACCGTCGGCTTCGTACGGCACCTGCCGCACCACCTCGTCGAGGCGTTCCGTTCCACGATGGAGGAGGTCGGCGACTCCGACCTGATCCTGCACGTGGTCGACGGGTCGCACCCGGCGCCGGAGGAGCAGCTGGCCGCCGTGCGCGAGGTCATCCGTGACGTCGGCGCCACCGGCGTCCCCGAGATCGTGGTGATCAACAAGGCGGACGCGGCCGACCCGCTGGTCCTCCAGCGCCTGATGCGCAACGAGACGCGCTCCATCGCGGTCTCGGCCCGCACCGGCCTGAACATCGACGAACTGCTCGCGCTCATCGACAACGAGCTGCCGCGCCCCTCGGTCGAGATCGAGGCGCTCGTGCCGTACACGCACGGCAGGCTGGTCGCGCGCGCCCACTCCGACGGCGAGGTCCTCTCCGAGGAGCACACCCCGGAGGGCACGCTGCTCAAGGTGCGGGTCCACGAGGAACTGGCGGCGGATCTCGCGCCGTACGTTCCGGCGCCGGCGCTCTAGCCCCACCCGGTTCCCGACGGGTTCCCGCCCCCGGACGTACGAAGGCCCGCCCCCTCACGCAGGGGGGCGGGGGGACTCACCGGCCGGCGTGCGGCGGGGCCCGGGGCGCGCCCCCCCCACTCCGCGCGTTGCGGCGCGGGGCCTCTCCCACCCGCCCTGGCGGCGTACGTACCTGTATCACACCGACTTACGAGCCCGGGCGGGCGCCCCTCGCCGAGGTCGTGGCCATCCCCGTGACC
>NZ_JBHWEL010000009.1:30517-46457 GCF_042734135.1 Streptomyces sp. NPDC059668
CGGCGCGCGCCCCCCCCCCCCCCCGGGGGGCCCCGGGGGCCCCCCCCCCCCCCGGCCCCCCCCCCCCCCCCCCCCGGGGGGGGGGGGCCCCCCCGCCCCCCCCGCGCGTCCGGCTCGCCCCGGGCGGCGCCCACCGGCCGCCGGACGTACCGCTCACGCCCGTGGCGCTACCGCCCCGCGAACTTCTTGCTCACCGAGTCGTACACACCCTTGGCCACATCGCCCAGGTGCGGGCCCGCCAGCCAGCCCGCGCTGACCGGGCCGATCGAGGTGTTGGACACCAGGGCGGGCTTGCCGTCCGAGCCGGCCGCCACCCAGCCGCCGCCGGAGGAGCCGCCGGTCATGGTGCAGCCGATGCGGTACATCGTCGGGTCCGCCTGGGCGACGGAGAGCCGGCCGGGCCTGTCCGTGCACTGGTACATCTTCTGGCCGTCGAACGGCGCCGCCGCCGGATAGCCCGTCGCCGTGATGCTCGCGACCTTCGGTACGGCCGGAGCGTTGAAGTCCACCGGGAGCGCGGCGCCGACCGTCTCCTCGAGGGACTTGCCGTCGCCGCCCTTCTCGGGCGTCACGTGCAGCACCGCGTAGTCGTACGGCGCGCCCTGACCGCCCGTGGGGCCGCCCCCTTCGATCCACTGGTCCGAGGTCTGCGCCCAGTCGCTCCACCAGACACCGTACGGAGCGACCTCCGTCCGGTCGGCGTTCTGCAGCTCGGCGGACGACTTGCCGGCGCTGTTGTACGAGGGCACGAAGGCGATGTTGCGGTACCAGCCGCCCTTCTTGCCGGCGTGCACGCAGTGGCCCGCGGTCCACACGAGGTTCGACTTGCCCGGGTGCGCCGGGTCCTCGACCACGGTCGCCGAGCAGACCATGGTGCCCTCGGGGGAGTCGAAGAACACCTTGCCCGCCACGGGCACGCTGTCGTGGTACGCCGGGCTCACGGCCTTCGCCGCCACCGGGGCCGGGGTCGGATCGGTGACGCCCTGGTCACCGGAGAGGTCGTTCTCGTCGACGCCCTTGTTCTTGTCCGGGTCGTCCGCGCCGCGCATCCGGTCCGGGTTCCACAGGCCCTTGATGATGGGGTTGACGAAGTCGTTGGCCTCGCGCAGCCAGTCGTCCCTGTTCCAGTTCTTCCAGGCGCCGTCCTTCCACTTGTCGATGTCGATCCCGTGCTCTTTGAGCTTGTTCTTGATGTCGTCCGGGATCTTGATCTTGTCGTCGCCGTTCTGCGACGCCGGCGTGCTGGGCCGGTCGCCCGCCGTACTGCTGCCCGAGTCGCAGGCGGTGGCGGTCAGCGCCAGGGCCGCGGCCAGGCCGACCGCGGCCAGGACGGGGGAGTTCGTGCGGCGCGCGCTCCCGCCTCGACGGGCGATGAAGGGCGGGCGTATGGATGGCATGGTGTAACTCCCCCTGGACGTAAGAGAACTTGTCAGGATCCGCCGGTCCGGAACACCTGGCACGGGACCGCGGGCGCCGACCGGCCGGCCGGAACCGGCGATCGTTCGATATCGCTGAACGGCACCACACACTATGCGCTCGCTGTAGGGGACATCCCACGGAACGGCAACGGTTCCGTCACGGCAAGGATCTTCGCCGCACCCGCTTCCCCACGCCGGTCACGTCGTTGATACGTACGGGGGGCCTGCACCGTGCGTTCAGAACCCCCCGCCAACTCGCGTCTGCACAGCGGGAGGACCTGAAGTCGTGGCGGTGACCGAGTCTGCGGTGGTGCCGGTGGGGCGCGAGCCCGAAGAGACACGGGAGGGTTCGCCGGGCGCCTCCGAGGGGGCGCGCGCGGCGCACGAGGGGATTCTGCGGCGCCAGTCGGCGCGTGAGTCGGCGGCGCGTACCTACGCGCGCGCCCTGCCGATCGTTCCGGTGCGGGCACGCGGGCTGACCATCGAGGGAGCGGACGGGCGCCGTTACCTCGACTGCCTCTCCGGGGCGGGGACCCTGGCCCTCGGCCACAACCACCCGGTCGTCCTGGAGGCGATCAGGAAAGTCCTCGACTCCGGGGCGCCGTTGCACGTCCTCGACCTCGCCACACCCGTCAAGGACGCCTTCACCACCGAGCTGTTCCGCACCCTGCCCCCGGAGTTCGCCGCACGCGCGCGGGTGCAGTTCTGCGGACCGGCCGGGACCGACGCCGTCGAGGCCGCGTTCAAACTGGTGCGCGCGGCCACCGGACGCACCGGGATGCTCGCGTTCACCGGCGCCTATCACGGGATGACGGCGGGGGCCCTCGAAGCGTCCGGCGGCGCGAGCGACGTCAGGGTCACCCGTCTGCCCTACCCCCAGGACTACCGCTGCCCCTTCGGTACCGGCGGCGAGCGAGGCGCCGAACTCGCCGCGCGCTGGACGGAGTCCCTCCTGGACGACACCAAGTCGGGTGTGCCGCTGCCCGCCGGGATGATCCTCGAACCCGTCCAGGGCGAGGGCGGGGTGATTCCCGCGCCGGACGCCTGGATGCGGCGGATGCGGGAGATCACGGCGGCCCGGTCCATCCCGCTGATCGCGGACGAGGTCCAGACGGGGGTCGGCCGGACGGGCGCCTTCTGGGCGGTGGAGCACAGTGGGGTCACCCCGGACGTGATGGTCCTGTCCAAGGCCATCGGCGGCAGCCTGCCGCTGGCGGTCGTCGTCTACCGCGACGACCTCGACGTCTGGCAGCCGGGCGCCCACGCCGGCACCTTCCGCGGCAACCAGCTCGCCATGGCCGCGGGCACGGCGACCCTCACGTACGTCCGCGAGAACCGGCTGGCGGAACGCGCCGCGACCCTGGGCGCCCGCATGACCGGCGAACTCCACCGGCTCGCCGGGGAGTTCTCCTGCATCGGCGACGTACGGGGCCGCGGGCTCATGATCGGGGTCGAGCTGGTCCAGCCCGACGCGCCGTCCGACCCCGCCACCGGCGGACCCCGGCCCGCCGCCCCGGAGCTCGCCGCCGCCGTGCAGCGCGCGTGCCTGCGCCGCGGCCTGATCGTCGAACTGGGCGGCCGGCACGCCAGCGTCGTACGACTGCTGCCACCCCTGACGATCACCGACGAACAGGCGGCGGCGGTACTCGACCGGCTCGCGGACGCCGTGAGCGCGGTGGCACGCGGGGGATCGGGCTGAGGGGGCGCGCCGACCGGTCCCCGGTCCGCCGTCCCGGCGGGTGCGCGGCCGAGGACCCGCACGCCGCCCCACCTCGCCTCGGCGAGCCTCCCCGCCGTAGCCACCGCACCCACCCGACCAGCCGGGAACGCCGAAGAGCCCGCGCGCCCCGGTACCGCCCCGGCTCGTCGCCGCCCCGGCCCGAACGACCCCACAAGGAACTCTCTTGAACGCCACCCCCGCACCCGACGGCCGTTTCGTCACCCCCGAGCGAGCGGGCCGTGGCACGCACACCCCGCTCGCCGCGGACGCCGAATCGGTCCCCCGGCAGAAGGGAGGAGCCGAGGAGAACGAGCGGCTGCACGGTGCCACCACCGACCTGCTGGAGCACCCCGCCGCCCACACCGCGGCGCAGGCGGCGGCCGTGGAGAACCTGCTGCGCTGCTGGGTACGGGAGAACGACCTCGCCGCACCCGTCGGCGGCACCCTGCGCATCCCCCTCCCGGCCAGCGGAACGGCCCTGCTGGTCCCGGTCCACTACTGGTCCCCGACGGGCTGGCACCGTTTCGGCCTCCCGTACCTCGCCGACGCCCCCGAGGGAGCACCGGCCGCCGACGCGGTCACGGTGGCGGCGCTGCTCGCGCGCCAGTCGGCGCCGGGCACCGGGACGACGTCCACGACCCGCCCGGTACCGGCGGGAGACACGGCGCCCGGGTCCGACACCGACACCGGCTTCGGCGCCGACTCCGACACCGGCATCGACTCCTTCACCGGCCTCGACACCGGCATCGGCTCCGGCACGGGTCCGGGCAGCGCGCCCGGTACGGACGGCGTGCTGCCGATCGTCGCGTGTCCGGCGATCGCCCACCCCCCGGTCGGCGACGGATCGGACCTGGTCGGGCGGGTCGCCGATTCCGTGCGCCGGACCGCGGTGTTCATCAGCGACCGCAGGGAGCGGCCCGCGGACACCCCCGACCTCTTTCTCGCCGCCGAGCAGGCGCTCCTGCTGGGGCACCCCCTGCATCCCACCCCGAAGAGCCGGGAGGAGCTCTCCGAGGCCGAGATGCCGCTGTACTCGCCCGAGTTGCGCGGGTCGTTCCCGTTGCACTGGATGGCGGTCGCCCCCTCGCTGCTGGCGTCCGACTCGGCGTGGACGGAGCGGGGCCGCCCGGTCCGGGCACAGCACCTCACCGTACGGCTGGCCGGAGCCGAGCTGCCGCTGCCCGACGGGTACGCGGCCCTGCCGATGCACCCCTGGCAGATGGGCGAGGTCCGGCACCGCCCCGTGACGGCGGCCCTGCTCGACGCGGGACTGCTCCAGGACCTCGGCCCGTACGGCTCCCCCTGGCACCCCACGTCCTCCGTCCGCACCCTCTACCGCACCGGCGCCCCCGCGATGCTGAAGCTGTCGCTGGGCCTGCGGATCACCAACTCCCGGCGGGAGAACCTCCGTAAGGAGCTCCACCGCGGTGTGGAGGTCCACCGCCTGCTGCGCGGGGGGCTGTCCAAGCAGTGGCAGGCCGCCCACCCGGGCTTCGACATCGTCCGCGACCCGGCCTGGCTCGGCGTCGACACCCCCGACGGCAGACCGCTGACCGGGCTCGACGTGATGATCCGCCACAACCCCTTCGGTGCCTCGGACGACGCCGGCTGCGTCGCCGGGCTCGTCTCGCCCCGGCCGCACGCCCGGCCCGGCACGCGGGCCGACGCCGAGCGGAGGCCTGTCATGCGGTCCCGGCTCGCCGAGATCGTCACCCGGCTCGCCGGCCGCGCCGGCCGGCCCCGGGGCGCCGTCGCCACCGAGTGGTTCCTGCGCTACCTGGAACAGGTCGTGCGTCCCGTGCTGTGGCTGGACGCCGAAGCGGGGATCGCGCTGGAGGCCCACCAGCAGAACACCCTGGTCCTGCTCGACCACGAGGGCTGGCCGGTCGGCGGCCGCTACCGCGACAACCAGGGCTACTACTTCCGTGCGTCACGGCGCGCGGAACTCGACGCCCGGCTGCCCGGCATCGGGGCGCACAGCGACACCTTCGTCTGCGACGAGGTCACCGACGAACGCTTCGCCTACTACCTCGCCATCAACAACGTGTTCGGCCTCATCGGCGCGTTCGGCTCCCAACACGTGGCGGACGAAAGGCTGTTGCTCGCCGCCTTCCGCCGATTCCTCACCGAGGCGGCCGCGGGCCCGGGGCGCCTGGACACGCCCCTGCCCGCCCAGTTGCTCGACTCGCCCGTCCTGCGCTGCAAGGCCAACCTGCTCACCCGGCTGCACGGCCTCGACGAACTCGTCGGCCCGGTCGACACCCAGTCCGTGTACGTCACCGTCACCAACCCCCTTCTTTCCTAGGGGACATGACCCATCCCGTCTCCTGAGAGGAGCGTCGCCGTGCCTCCCACCGATGCGAGCACCGACGCCGGTACCGACCCCGACGCCGGTGCCGCCCCCGACACCGATCCCGGCGCGGACCCGCGCCCCGGGCCGGGCACGGACAGCGAGGACACTCTCGAACTGCGCCTGCCGGAGGAGCTGATCGCCCTGCTCGGGGGTACACCGGAGCCGGCCGAGTCCGGCGGGTCGGTCGAGCCGATCGGGCCGGCGGGGTCGGCCGGAGGGTCCGAGGGGGAGGGCCGACCAGGACGGGCCGTCGCGTACGCCGGCCAGTCCGTGGGACCCGGCGCGGCCGACGGGACCCGGCCCGGCGAGGACCGTGCGGTAGCGGCCCACTCCGCTCCCGCCGATCATCCCGCCGGTCCCCACGCCCCCGCCGGTCCCGTCCGTGACGACCTGCTCGACGGCGTCGGCGGCTGGGGTCCGACCACCACGCCCGTGGGCACCTTCGAGCTGGTACCGGTACGCGTCGAACGCGATCTCCCCCTCGTCACCCGATGGATGAACGACCCCGCCGTCGCGGCCTTCTGGGAGCTGGCGGGCCCCGAATCGGTGACCGAGGAGCATCTGAGCCGGCAGCTCGACGGCGACGGACGCAGCGTGCCCTGTCTCGGCCTGCTGGAGGGTACCCCCATGAGCTACTGGGAGATCTACCGCGCGGACCTCGACCACCTCGCCCGCCACTACCCCGCCCGCCCGCACGACACGGGCATCCATCTGCTCATCGGCGGAGTCGCCCACCGCGGGCACGGGCTCGGCTCGGCCCTGCTCAGAGCCGTCGCGGATCTCGCACTGGACAGCCGTCCCGCCTGCGCACGGGTCGTGGCCGAACCCGATCTGCGCAACATCCCCTCCGTCTCCGCCTTCCTGAGCGGGGGCTTCCGGTTCTCCGCCGAGGTCGAACTGCCCGGCAAACGGGCAGCCCTCATGATGCGCGACCGGGCCCTGCGCGACCTGTTGTAGATCCGTCGCTCTCCGTACTCCACTCGCCCCGTCCCGGTTCCCTGTCGAGGAGTCCCCGTGCCGAATCCGTCCGCAAGCCCGGCCTCCGAAGAACTGTCCGCCCTGTACGACCCGCCCGAGCTGCGCGAGGACCGATGGGAGCGGGCCGGCCGCCGGCTGCTCGCGAAGATGATCGGGGAGTTCGCGCATGAGGAGATCGTCCGGCCGGAACAGGGGCCCCCACGTCCGGCGGCGCCCCGCGGCGCCCCGCCTCGCGACGCCCCCCACACCGACGCCCCCGACACTCTCCGTACCGACACCCCCGACACCGACGCCTCCGACACCGACACCCCTCACACCGACGCCCCGCCGCGCGACGCCCTTCGCCCCTACACCCTCCGGCTCGACGCGGGCGACAGTCTCTCCTTCCGCGCCCGCCGTCTCTCCTACGACAGCTGGCGCGTCGACCCCGCCTCTCTCACCCTCACCGAAGAGGGGAAGGAACCGTGTCCCTTCACCGATCCGCTCGGTTTCCTCACCCGGGCCCGCGGCACGCTGGAGCTCGACGGCGCGACGCTGGGCCACGCCCTGCGCGAGCTCAGCACGACGCTCGCCGCGGACGTGCGGCTCGACCGTGACGCCCGTACCGCCGCCGAATTAGCCGACCTCGGGTACGCCGAACTGGAAGGCCATCAGACCGGCCACCCCTGGATCGTGCTCAACAAGGGCCGCCTCGGCTTCTCCGCGAGGGACGCCGCCGCCTGGGCCCCCGAGGCCCGCCGGGCCACCCCCCTGCCGTGGATCGCGGTGCACACGACGCTCGCCACGTACAGAGGTGTCGGCGGTCTCGACACCGCGGAACAGCTCTACGCGCGCGAACTGGCTCCGGCCACCCGCGAGGCCTTCGGCGAGGTCCTCCGCTCCCGCGGGCTCGCACCGGAGTCGTACCTCTATCTGCCCGTCCACCCGTGGCAGTGGGACGACGTCGTGCTGCCGCTGTTCGCCCCGCACGTCGCCGCGGGAACGATCGTGCCGCTGCCCTCCGACGGTGACCTGCGACTGCCCCAGCAGTCGATCCGCACCTTCCTCAACGTCTCGCGCCCGGACCGGCACACGGTAAAACTCCCGCTGTCCGTCCTCAACACGCTCGTGTGGCGCGGCCTCCCCACGGAACGCACGCTCGCGGCCCCCGCCGTCACCGCCTGGATGCGGACCCTGCGGGACACCGACCCCTTCCTGCGCGACACCTGCGGGGTGATCCTCCTCGGCGAGGTCGCCTCGGTCACCGTCCACCACCCCGTGTACGACGGACTCCCCGAAGTGCCCTACCAGTACCGGGAACTGCTCGGCGCGATCTGGCGCGAGCCGCTCTCGCGACACCTCGCCCCCGGCGAACGGGCGCGCACCCTGGCCGCGCTCCTGCACACCGACCCCCAGGGCCGCGCTTTCACGGCGGAGCTGGTCGCCCGCTCGGGTCTCGCACCCAGGGCCTGGCTGCGCCGGCTCTTCGCCGCGCTCCTGCCACCGCTCCTGCACTTCCTCTATCGGTACGGCACGGTGTTCAGCCCCCATGGGGAGAACGCGATCGTCGTCTTCGACGACCACGACGTACCGGTCCGGCTCGCCGTGAAGGACTTCGTCGACGACGTCAACGTGAGCGCGGATCCACTCCCCGAACACTCCTCCATGCCGGACGAGGTGCGCGAGGTGCTGCTGACCGAGCCGCCCGCCTTCCTGACCCAGTTCATCCACTCCGGGCTCTTCGTGGGGGTCTTCCGCTATCTCGCGCCCTTGTGCGAGGAACAACTGGGGGTCCCGGAGGCCGAGTTCTGGTCACTCGTCCGCGCCGAGGTCGTCCGCCACCAGACCCGCTTCCCGGAGCTCAAGGAACGTCACGAGACGTTCGACCTGTTCACTCCGCGTATCGAGCGGCTGTGCCTGAACCGCAACCGGCTGCATCTCGACGGCTACCGCGACCGCCCCGAACGCCCGCACGCCGCCGTGCACGGCACGGTGCCGAACCCCCTTCACGCGTCGTGATCATCCGACCCGCATCTGTACCCGCCCCCGCATTCGCACCCGTACCCGCCCCCGCCCCCGCACCGGTCCCCATGACCCGCCCCGCGACCGTCCTGATCATGTCCGTCGTCCGGGCCGTGATCGCCCGGTTGTCGGTGGAGCCCCGTAGGCTGGCAGCGCTATGACAGAGCCCTCACTCCCCGAACTCCTGCACGCCGCCGTCACCGCCGTCGGCGGGACGGAGCGCCCTGGCCAGGTGACCATGGCCGAAGCCGTGGCCGGTGCCATCGACGACAGCTCCCACCTGCTGGTGCAGGCGGGCACCGGCACCGGAAAGTCGCTCGGCTATCTGGTGCCCGCGCTCGCCCACGGGGAGCGCGTCGTCGTGGCGACCGCCACCCTGGCGCTCCAGCGGCAGCTCGTCGAGCGTGATCTTCCACGGACCGTCGACGCGCTGCATCCGCTGCTGCGCCGCCGCCCCGAGTTCGCGATGCTCAAGGGCCGGTCGAACTATCTGTGCCTGCACCGGCTGCACGAGGGCGTGCCGCAGGAGGAGGAAGAGGGCCTCTTCGACCAGTTCGAGGCCGCCGCGCCCACCAGCAAGCTGGGCCAGGACCTGCTGCGCCTGCGGGACTGGTCGGACGAGACCGAGACCGGTGACCGTGACGACCTCACGCCCGGCGTCTCCGACCGCGCCTGGAGCCAGGTGTCCGTCTCGTCCCGGGAGTGTCTGGGCGCGAGCAAGTGCGCCTACGGAGCGGAGTGCTTCGCGGAGATGGCCCGCGAGCGCGCCAAGCTCGCCGAGGTCGTCGTCACGAATCACGCGCTGCTCGCCATCGACGCCATCGAGGGCGCGCCGGTCCTCCCGCAGCACGAGGTGCTGATCGTCGACGAGGCCCATGAGCTGGTCTCCCGGGTCACCGGCGTCGCGACCGGTGAGCTCACCCCCGGCCAGGTCAACCGTGCCGTCCGGCGCGCCGCGAGGCTCGTCAACGAGAAGGCGGCCGACCAGTTGCAGACCGCCGCCGAGGGCTTCGAGCGGCTGATGGAGCTGGCTCTTCCCGGACGTCTGGAGGAGATCCCGGAGGATCTCGGATACGCGCTGATGGCGCTGCGTGACGCCGCGCGCACGGTGATCTCGGCGATCGGCGCCACCCGTGACAAGTCCGTCCAGGACGAGGACGCGGTCCGTAAGCAGGCCCTCGCCGCGGTGGAGTCGGTCCATGACGTGGCCGAGCGGATCACCAACGGCTCCGAATGGGACGTCGTCTGGTACGAGCGCCACGACCGCTTCGGCGCGTCGCTGCGGGTGGCCCCCATGTCGGTGTCCGGCCTGCTCAGGGAGAAGCTCTTCTCGGACCGGTCGGTCGTCCTGACGTCGGCCACCCTGAAGCTCGGCGGGGACTTCAACGGAGTGGGGGCGTCGCTGGGGCTCGCCCCGGAGGGCACCGAGGGCGACGACCTCCCGCAGTGGAAAGGCGTCGACGTCGGCTCGCCCTTCGACTACCCCCGCCAGGGCATCCTGTACGTGGCCAAACACCTGGCGCGCCCCGCGCGTGACGGCGACCGCGGCGACATGCTGGACGAGCTCACCGAGCTGATCCAGTCCGCCGGGGGCCGCACGCTGGGTCTGTTCTCCTCGATGCGGGCCGCCCAGCTGGCGGCGGAGGAGCTGCGCACGCGCATCCCCGAGTACCCCATCCTGCTGCAGGGCGAGGAGACGCTCGGCGAGCTGATCAAGAACTTCGCGGCCGACCCGAAGACCTGTCTCTTCGGCACGCTCTCGCTCTGGCAGGGCGTGGACGTCCCCGGATCCAGCTGTCAGCTGGTCGTCATGGACAAGATCCCGTTCCCGCGCCCCGACGACCCGCTGATGAGCGCCCGCCAGAAGGCCGTCGAGGACAACGGCGGCAACGGCTTCATGGCCGTCGCCGCCACGCACGCGGCGCTGCTCATGGCGCAGGGCGCCGGCCGTCTCGTACGCGCCACGGGGGACCGTGGTGTGGTGGCGGTCCTGGACCAGCGCCTGGCCACGGCTCGCTACGGCAGTTATCTCAAGGCCTCGCTGCCCGACTTCTGGTACACGACGGACCGCAACCAGGTCCGGAGGTCGCTCGCGGCGATCGACGAGGCGGCCCGCAAGGCGGAGGACGCGCGGAACGGGCAGGAGGCCGAGACGGCGGAGAAGGGGACCGCGGAGAAGGGACCCGCGGAGAAGGAGTCCGCGGAGAAGGAGTCCGCGGAGAAGGAGCCCGTGGCCGAAGAGGCGTAGCGGCTTCCCGCCGCCGCCCGGGGCGGACCGAACTCGCCGAGGAGCGGCCCCGGGGCGGCCGAACTCACCGCGGAGCGGCCGCGCGGCAGAACGTGCAGGGCCCCGGAACCGGCGCAGTTGGTTCCGGGGCCCGGTCAGGGGCGGGGCGGACGGTGCCGCCCGGCGCGCGCCGTCACACTCGCCGCAGTACGGCCACCACCTTGCCCAGGATGGTCGCCTCGTCGCCGGGGATCGGCTGGTAGGCGGAGTTGTGCGGGAGCAGCCACACGTGGCCGTCCTCGCGCTTGAACCGCTTCACGGTCGCCTCGCCGTCCAGCATCGCGGCCACGATGTCACCGTTCTCGGCGACGGGCTGGCGGCGGACCGTCACCCAGTCGCCGTCACAGATGGCGGCCTCGATCATCGAGTCACCGACGACCTTGAGGACGAACAGCTCACCGTCACCCACCAGCTGCCGGGGGAGCGGGAAGACGTCCTCCACGGACTCCTCCGCCAGGATGGGGCCACCGGCGGCGATACGGCCGACGAGCGGGACGTACGACGCGGCCGGCTTGCCCGCCGTGTCCGTGGGCTGTGCCGAGGACTGGTCGGATCCCCTGACCTCGTACGCGCGCGGTCGGTGCGGGTCGCGGCGCAGGAAGCCCTTGCGCTCCAGTGCCATGAGCTGGTGTGCGACCGAGGAGGTGCTGGAGAGGCCGACCGCCTGTCCGATCTCCCGCATCGACGGCGGGTAACCGCGTCGTTGCACGGAGTCCCTGATGACCTCGATCACCCGTCGTTGCCTGTCGGTGAGTCCCGAGCTGTCGGCGCGGATGCCTGGAGGTCGGCCCGGCAGGGAACGCTTGGGCCCCTCATGATTCGTGGCTTCGTTCATCGCATGCACCGGCTCGAGTCGGCCCTGGGAGCGGTCCTGGGCAGTGATGGTGGCACTGTCTGCGGTGGTGGTCACGTCGGCCCCTCTCGATGGTCTCCCTGCTGGACAACGGTAGTTGCTTTCGAAAGGTTGCGCCAAACACACGTTCGAGTGAAAAAACGCGGATTGCCACACGCGATCATGTGGCTGGGTGTATGGCTACTGCCGCATCCGTCGGACAAAGGGGCTCATTGCTGTACTCTTCACCGCCGAGGCGATGACCGTGCCGACAGCTGTGGGCCGCGGCCCAGTCTGCCATCCGGCACCCCGTCCGTCGGGTACCGACCCCCCGTCCGCGCGCTGTCCGCCCGGTGACCACGGTATCTCCGCGTGTCCGGGATCGGTACGGCCGTGCGGCACGTGCCCATACGTGCGCGACACGCGCGCCCTGGGCGAATTTACGGGTCGATCCCCACATCTAGTGGTTGGATTGCCGGAGCAGCCCAGAAGTTGTGGTCCCCCGGGTCTTCGAGTCCCCCGCCATCGCCTATGCTTGGGGCTGCTTCGAGAGGCCCGTGAGGTCTCACGAGGTCTATGAGTCGTGCTGTGAAGGAGGGTTGGAGCCATGCACTGCCCCTTCTGCAGGCACCCGGACAGCCGCGTCGTCGACAGTCGTACGACCGATGACGGCACGTCGATCCGCAGGCGCCGCCAGTGCCCCGACTGCTCCCGTCGTTTCACGACCGTGGAGACGTGCTCGCTGATGGTGGTCAAGCGGTCCGGCGTCACCGAGCCCTTCAGCCGCACCAAGGTCATCAACGGTGTGCGCAAGGCGTGCCAGGGGCGGCCCGTCACCGAGGACGCCCTCGCCCAGCTCGGCCAGCGGGTCGAGGAGGCGGTGCGGGCCACCGGAAGCGCCGAACTGACCACCCACGACGTGGGGCTGGCCATACTCGGCCCGTTGCAGGAACTCGACCTCGTCGCCTATCTGCGGTTCGCGTCCGTCTATCGGGCGTTCGACTCGCTCGAGGACTTCGAGGCCGCCATCGTGGAACTCAGGGAGACGGGGAAGTGCCCCGCCGCGGGCGGCGAGGCCGCGGCCGGGGGAGACACGGGCGCCGCTGACGCGGAAGCGGAGCGCCCCGCATGCGACCGCGGGTCCGGAGAGACCGTCCAGGTCCCCGTGCCCGCCACCGCCGCCGACTGACGGGAAGGCCGGCTCGGGCCGGCCGCTCGGCGGCGACCACAGACCTGCCGCGAATGGCCGTACCGACGGCGCGCGCGGCATCAGACACACAACGTGCCATGGGAAGAACGTGGCACTTCAGGGCGTTTTAGCCTGATACAGGGAGGCGGCATGACAGAGACGGCGAGCGGTCCGGCACGAGGTTCCCGCGCCAAGGGCACCAAGGCCAACAAGGGACTGCGCATCGAGCGTATCCACACCACCCCCGGCGTGCACCCGTACGACGAGGTGGAGTGGGAACGCCGTGACGTCGTCATGACCAACTGGCGCGACGGCTCGGTCAACTTCGAGCAGCGTGGCGTCGAGTTCCCCGGCTTCTGGCCGGTGAACGCGGTCAACATCGTCACCAGCAAGTACTTCCGGGGTGCCGTGGGCACCCCGCAGCGCGAGGTGAGCCTCAAGCAGCTCATCGACCGCATCGTGAAGACGTACCGGAAGGCCGGCGAGGACCACAAGTACTTCGTCTCGCCCGCCGACGCCGAGATCTTCGAGCACGAGCTGGCGTACGCGCTCCTGCACCAGATCTTCAGCTTCAACAGCCCCGTGTGGTTCAACGTCGGGACGCCGCAGCCCCAGCAGGTCTCCGCCTGCTTCATCCTGTCCGTCGACGACTCCATGGAGTCGATCCTCGACTGGTACAAGGAAGAGGGCATGATCTTCAAGGGCGGCTCCGGCGCCGGCCTGAACCTCTCCCGTATCCGCTCCTCCAAGGAGCTCCTCTCCTCGGGCGGCAACGCCTCCGGTCCGGTCTCCTTCATGCGCGGTGCCGACGCCTCCGCAGGAACGATCAAGTCGGGCGGCGCCACCCGCCGCGCGGCCAAGATGGTCATCCTCGACGTCGACCACCCCGACATCGAGGACTTCATCGAGACCAAGGTCAAGGAGGAGGAGAAGATCCGCGCCCTGCGCGACGCGGGCTTCGACATGGACCTGGGCGGCGACGACATCACGTCCGTCCAGTACCAGAACGCCAACAACTCGGTCCGCGTGAACGACACGTTCATGAAGGCGGTCGAGCAGGGCGGCAAGTTCGGTCTCACCTCGCGCATGACCGGCGAGGTCATCGAGGAGGTCGACGCCAAGTCGCTCTTCCGCAAGATGGCCGAGGCCGCCTGGGCCTGCGCCGACCCGGGCATCCAGTACGACGACACGATCAACCAGTGGCACACGTGCCCGGAGTCCGGCCGTATCAACGGCTCGAACCCGTGCAGCGAGTACATGCACCTGGACAACACGTCCTGCAACCTCGCCTCGCTGAACCTCATGAAGTTCCTGAAGGACGACGGCAAGGGCCGCCAGTCCTTCGAGGTCGAGCGCTTCGCCAAGGTCGTCGAGCTCGTCATCACCGCGATGGACATCTCCATCTGCTTCGCGGACTTCCCGACCCAGAAGATCGGCGAGAACACCCGCGCCTTCCGTCAGCTGGGCATCGGCTACGCCAACCTCGGCGCCCTGCTGATGGCGACCGGTCACGCGTACGACTCCGACGGCGGCCGTGCCCTGGCCGGTGCCATCACCTCGCTGATGACCGGCACCTCGTACCGCCGCTCCGCCGAGCTCGCCGCGGTCGTCGGCCCGTACGACGGCTACGCCCGCAACGCGCAGCCGCACCAGCGGGTCATGAAGCAGCACTCCGACGCCAACGCCGTGGCCGTCCGGGTCGACGACCTGGACACGCCGATCTGGGCCGCCGCCACGGAGGCCTGGCAGGACGTGCTGCACCTCGGTGAGAAGAACGGCTTCCGCAACGCGCAGGCCTCGGTCATCGCCCCGACCGGCACCATCGGTCTCGCGATGTCCTGCGACACCACTGGCCTGGAGCCCGACCTCGCACTGGTCAAGTTCAAGAAGCTGGTCGGCGGCGGCTCGATGCAGATCGTGAACGGCACCGTCCCGCAGGCCCTGCGACGCCTGGGCTACCAGGAGGAGCAGATCGAGGCGATCGTCGCCCACATCGCCGAGAACGGCAATGTCGTCGACGCCCCGAGCCTCAAGCACGAGCACTACGAGGTCTTCGACTGCGCCATGGGCGAGCGCTCCATCTCCGCGATGGGCCACGTCCGCATGATGGCCGCGATCCAGCCCTGGATCTCCGGCGCGCTCTCCAAGACGGTCAACCTGCCGGAGACGGCGACCGTCGAGGACGTCGAAGAGGTCTACTTCGAGGCCTGGAAGATGGGCGTCAAGGCGCTCGCGATCTACCGCGACAACTGCAAGGTCGGCCAGCCCCTCTCGGCCAAGACCAAGGACAAGCCCGCGACCGACGCCGTCACGGCGAAGGCCGAGGCGACCATCCGCGAGACGGTCGAGAAGGTCGTCGAGTACCGCCCGGTCCGCAAGCGCCTCCCCAAGGGCCGTCCCGGCATCACCACCTCCTTCACGGTGGGCGGCGCCGAGGGCTACATGACCGCCAACTCCTACCCGGACGACGGTCTCGGCGAGGTCTTCCTGAAGATGTCGAAGCAGGGCTCCACCCTCGCGGGCATGATGGACGCCTTCTCGATCGCGGTCTCCGTGGGTCTGCAGTACGGCGTGCCCCTGGAGACGTACGTCTCGAAGTTCACCAACATGCGCTTCGAGCCGGCCGGCATGACGGACGACCCCGACGTGCGGATGGCGCAGTCGATCGTCGACTACATCTTCCGCCGCCTGGCGCTGGACTTCCTGCCGTTCGAGACGCGTTCCGCGCTCGGCATCCACTCGGCCGAGGAGCGTCAGCGTCACCTGGAGACGGGCTCGTACGAGCCGTCCATCGAGGACGTCGACATGGACGTCGAGGGTCTCGCCCAGTCCGCGCCCCGTGCGCAGGAGCTGAAGGCCGTCGCCGCTCCCGTGGCCGAGGTGGCCGAGCCCGCCCCGCGGCAGGTCCACACCAGTGCCGAACTGGTGGAGATGCAGCTGGGCATCCAGGCGGACGCCCCCCTGTGCTTCTCCTGCGGTACGAAGATGCAGCGGGCCGGTTCCTGCTACATCTGCGAGGGCTGCGGTTCGACCAGCGGTTGCAGCTGATCCGACGGACGAAGGGCGGGGCCCCCCCCCGGGGGGCGCGCCCCGGGGGGGAGCGCGGGGCGGCGCCCCCCACCAACGCGCGGCGCGCCGCCCCCACCGGGGGGGAGCTGACGC
>NZ_JBHWEL010000009.1:46467-186556 GCF_042734135.1 Streptomyces sp. NPDC059668
TCTGCGCTGCGGCGGGGGGGTGGGGCTCGTCCCCCGCGGGGCCCCCCGCCCCCGCGCGCCCCCCCCCCCCCCCCCCCCCGCGCCCCCCCCCCCCTTCGGCGTTTTCGGGGCCCTACGGAGAGGGCGGTTCCTCCGGGCGCGGTTCAGGAGTCGTGCCGACGGCCCATGATCGCGGGGAACGCCGCCGGGTCCGTGTCGTAGCCGTGGATGCCCGGGTGGAAGGTCCACTCCCCGGAGTCGTCGCGGACGAACTCGCCGACCGTCGCGGCCGTCGCGCCGAGGACACCGCCGAAGTTGTCCTCCGCCAGCACGGTGTAGCCCTCGCGCATGCGCAGACCGGGGTTGAGCACGCCGACGAACGCCTTGTGGCCGGAGCGCTGCTGGATCAGCACCCCGGCCACCACCCGCGTGTAGCGGCTGTTGAGGCGGTCCAGCTCCAGCGTCATGACCTCGTCCCAGCCGAAGCCCTTGCCGTCCTTGCTGTCCCGGTTGAGGTAGATCGTGCCGTCCGGGGAGCGGCTGTCGAAGTGCACCACGTAGACGGGAGTTCCGTACGGGTCGTCGGCCCCGTAGGTCGCCGCGATGATGTCGAGGTCGGTCGCCGGCTCGCCGACGGGACTGGGGTCCCATTTCACCGCGAGCTCGACCTTGCGTATCCCCTTGTTGAGACCGTTCATCCGAATCTCCCCCTCCCCGCATTCCGTCCGTTTCCTGCCCCAACTGCTGTGCGACTGGGGTCGGTTGTCCATCGTGCCACGCGCGCGGGAGCGCTCGCGCGGGCGCACTCCGCCGGAGAGTGACCGACGCCACGCTCCGTGGCCTTACGATGGCGCGGTGCTGGTCAAGTGGATTCGCTGCACCGTGGTGGACCGTCGCGGTTTCGAGCGCGGGCAGCGAAAGTGGGCGGGGCTTCTGGGCGAGCCGGGATTCCGGGGACAGGGCGGGGGCTGGAGCCGGGGGCGGCCCGGTGTGGCGCACCTCTTCACCTTCTGGGAGAGCCGTGCCTTCTACGACTCCTTCATGGCCCGCTCGCACGATCGGCTCGCCACCGCTCAGTCCGGGACCTTCAAGGACGCGCAGGTCAAGCTCTTCGATCACCGGTTCGATGTGAAGACCGGCTTCGAGCCGCGCTTCACCGACACCGACGTGCTGCGGGTGGCTCACTGCCGTGTCCACGAGGACCGGGCCGAGCACTTCGCGCTGATGCAGGAGAAGGTCTGGAACCCGGCGATGGCCGGGTCGCCCGGCATGGTGCGGGGCCTGTTCGGCGAGGCACCGGGCCACGAGTTCCTGATCCTGTCCATGTGGCTGTCGGCCGCCGAGCACGGCAAGTACCGCGCCGAGCGTGTCGAGCGGCTCACGCTGCGTGCCCAGACGGACGCCGATGTCGCGGCACTCGCGGGTGACATAGTGGCGCTGGAGCCCACCTGGACGGTCTGACGCGTGGTGACCATGGGTGCCCGATGTGGGGGACGCGTGTGATCTGTGCCGTATGGGGCCCGTACGAGTGCTCGATCGGCCGTCACCCGAATTAGGGTCTTGGCATGGTAAGACCACGGCGCATCGTCCTTGTCCGGCACGGCGAGTCAGCGGGCAACGCGGACGACACCGTGTACGAACGCGAGCCCGACCACGCTCTGGCGCTCACCGAGAAGGGCTGGCAGCAGGCCGAGGAGACCGGAAAACGGTTGCGGGAGGTGCTGGGACGGGAGCGCGTCAGCGTGTACGTGTCCCCGTACCGGCGTACGCACGAGACGCTCCGTGCCTTTCACCTCGACCCGGAGCTCATGCGCGTGCGCGAGGAGCCCCGGCTGCGCGAGCAGGACTGGGGGAACTGGCAGGACCGCGACGACGTACGCCTTCAGAAGTCGTACCGGGACGCGTACGGGCACTTCTTCTACCGCTTCGCCCAGGGTGAGTCCGGTGCCGACGTGTACGACCGGGTCGGCGGCTTCCTGGAGAGCCTCTACCGCAGCTTCGAGGCGCCCGACCACCCGCCGAACGTGCTCCTGGTGACTCATGGTCTGGCCATGCGTCTGTTCTGCATGCGCTGGTTCCACTGGACGGTCGCCGAGTTCGAGGCGCTGTCGAACCCGGGGAACGCGGAGATGCGGATGCTCGTCCTCGGCGACGACGACAAGTACACGCTCGATCGTCCGTTCGAGCGCTGGCGCGATCCGGAGCCGTACGGGGTCAGCGGGATAGAGTGGCAGGGCGATGACCGCTGACACCTCTCCCGACGCACGCGTGGGCCGCGCCCTGGCCAGCCTGCGCGGACTCGCGGTGGGGGACGCGCTGGGCTCGCAGTTCTTCGTGCCCGCGCACTACCCGCTGCTCAAGCGCCGCGACCTTCCGCCCGGCCCCTGGCAGTGGACGGACGACACCGAGATGGCCTCCTCCGTGGTGGCCGTCCTGGCCCGCCACCGCCGCATCGACCAGGACGACCTGGCCCGCTCCTTCGCCGAGCACCACGACTTCGACCGCGGTTACGGCCCCGCGGTCAACCGGCTGCTGCGGCAGGTCCGCGAAGGCGGCGACTGGCGGCAGCTGGCCTCCGCCCTCTTCAAGGGGCAGGGTTCGTGGGGCAACGGCGCGGCCATGCGCATCGCTCCCCTGGGAGCTTGGTACGCGGACGACCCCGAGCAGGCGGTCCACCAGGCGGAGATCTCGGCGTACCCCACCCACCAGCACCGCGAGGCCGTCGTCGGCGCCATGGCCGTCGCCGCGGCCGCCGCCCTGGCGGCCGACCCGGCCGGACCGCCGAGCCCCGCGGAACTGCTCGACGGCGTCATCGCGCTGGTACCGCGCAGCGCCGTGGGCGCGGGGCTGCGCCGGGCCCGGGACATGCTCGACTACGGGGACACCGCGACGGTCGCGGCCGTCCTGGGCTGCGGGCGGCGCACGACGGCGCACGACACGGTGCCGTTCGCGCTCTGGTCGGCGGCGCGGGCCCTCGGGGACTACGAAGCGGCCTTCTGGGCGACGGCCCAGGTGGGCGGCGACATGGACACGACCTGTGCCATCGTCGGCGGCGTGGTCGCCTCGGGGAAGGCGGGGACGCCACCGGGGGAGTGGGTGGCACGGACGGAGAGCCTGCCGGGCTGGATGGCTGCCGCGGTGTAGGTGAGGTGTCGCGCACTGCGGCTGTGGTGCCGTTCCTCGCTGGTGCCGTGTGGTGCGGTGGGCCTTGACTTGACGCGGGGCGCGGGGCCACGGGGCGCGGCGCGTTGCCGTGTGCTCTCGTGTGCCCGCGATGCGCGGCAGGCGTGCGGCGTGCTGCCGTGCGTCCGTGACGCCCGGCAGCGGTGTCGTGTGCTGCGGGAGGCCGGACCGTGGACCGCACCGATCTTCCCTCGGTCCGGGTCCGGCCTCCGCGGTTCTCCTGGGTACTTCTTGTCGGGCTCAGTTCTCCTTGTCGGGTCTCCCTGCGGGGTCTGCCCGTCAGACTCCGGCCGGTCCCGCCGTGCCGGCGAGTGCGTCCAGGTCGCTCTTGCGGACGCGGATCACCACGGAGGCGGTGACGAGGGCCAGTACGGCCATCGCGACGGCCGGGATGAAGGCGGTCGAGATGCCGTGGGCGAGCACCTCATTCCCCCAGGGAGCGGGGAGTTGATGCGTCTTGGCGAACTCCGCCTTCTGCTCCGGCGAGGAGCCGCCCAGGAACTTCGGCACCTGCTTCTTCGCCTCGTCCCGGCTCGCGGAGCCGAAGACCGTGGTCAGGATGGAGAGACCGAGCGAACCTCCCACCTGCTGCGTGACGTTGAGAAGTCCGGACGCCGCGCCCGCCTCGTGCTGGGCGACACCGGAGACCGCGGTGACGGTCAGGGTCACGAAGTTCAGGCCCATACCGAAGGCGAAGAGCAGCATCGGGCCGAGAATCCCGCCGACATAGGTGCTGTCGGGGCTCATGAAGGTCAGCCAGCCGAGCCCGAGCGCGACGAGGGCCGAACCGCCCATCATGAAGGGCTTGGGTCCGAGCACGGGCAGGAACCGCTGCGACAGAGCCGCGCCGATGCCGATCGCCGCCGTCACCGGGAGGAAGGCCAGACCCGCCTGGATCGGGGTGTAACCCAGCACGTTCTGCACGAACAGAACGATGAAGAAGAACATCCCGAACATCGCCGCGGCCAGACTGAGCATGATCACGTACGTGCCCGAGCGGTTGCGGTCGGCGAACATCTTGAGCGGGGTGATCGGCTCCTTCGCCCGGGTCTCGGTGAAGGCGAAGGCCAGCAGCAGGAGGAGCGCCGCGGCGAACGACCCGATGGTGAGACTGTCCCGCCAGCCCTCCGCCGCGGCGCGGATGAAGCCGTACACCAGGGAGGCCATACCGGCCGTCGAGGTCAGCGCGCCGGCGATGTCGAACCGTCCGGGATGCCGCTCGGACTCGTTGATGTACATCGGCGCGAGGACGGCGATCAGCACACCGATGGGCACGTTGACGAAGAGCACCCAGCGCCAGTCGAGCCACTCGGTGAGCATGCCGCCCGCGAGGAGCCCGATCGCGCCGCCGCCCGCGGAGACCCCGGCGAACACGGCGAACGCCCTGTTGCGTTCCGGGCCTTCGGGGAAGGTCGTGGTGATGAGCGCCAGCGCGGTGGGCGACGCGATCGCGCCACCCATGCCCTGGAGGGCCCGCGCGGCCAGCAACTGCCAGGGTTCCTGGGCGAGTCCGCCGAGCAGCGAGGCGAGGGTGAAGAGCAGGATGCCGGTCATGAAGACCCGGCGACGACCGAGGATGTCGCCTGCCCTGCCGCCGAGAAGCAGCAGGCCACCGAAGGTGAGGGTGTACGCGCTGACCACCCAGGTCAGGTCCGTCGTGCTGAACTTGAGCGCGTCTTGAATATGCGGGAGGGCGATGTTCACAATCGTCGCGTCGAGTACCACCATGAGTTGGCAGGCCGCGATGACGGCGAGCGCGAGGCCGGGATGTCCTTCCCGACGAGCCGCTCCTGGCTTCGAATCCTGAATCAGCTGAGAGGTTGTCACTATGGGTCCCCCACAAGTGCGTTAGTGAACGCTCGCGTTCACTGCCGCGTCAACGGTAGTGAGTCCCCGACAGTGAACGCAAGCGTTCACTGAAGTCGCTGCCGCGTGACACCGCGGTGTGACGTCGCGCGGCCGCTCGTACCGGTACCGAACGCACCGAATGCGCCGAACGCACCGACCGCAACACCGACCGCAACGGCCGGTGCCGGCCCTCCCTCGGAGGTCCTCCGGCGCCGCCTCCAGTCCCCTCCCTGACCCCCGTCCCTCCCCGCCCGCCAACCCCTTCCCCGGTCCTCTCCCCGCCTCCCCGCACAACGGAGACACTCAGATGGTTACTTCGCGTTGGACGACCGCCCCCGCTCAGGCGGCCTCTCTGCGCCGACGCGGTGCTGTGCTCGAACGCGCGATCCTCGACGCCGCACTGGAGCAGCTCAGCACGGTCGGCTGGAGCGGTCTCACCATGGAGGGCGTCGCCGCGCGGGCCCAGACCGGGAAGGCGGCGGTCTACCGACGCTGGCCCTCCAAGGAGGATCTCGTCGCGGACGCGCTGAAGGCCGGACTGCCACGACTGACCGAGGCACCCGACCTCGGGAGTGTCCGGGAGGACCTGCTGGAGCTGTGCCGGCTGGTGCGGGAGGCGATGTACTCGCAACCCGGATTCGCACTGCGCGCGGTCCTTCACGAATGCGACGTGGCTCAGGCCGAGCGCTTTCACGGCGTGATCCTCGGCGGGGTCATCGAGCCGACCACACACTTGCTTCAGGACATCGTTCGCCGTGGTATCGAGCGGGGGGAGGTGCGTCCGGACGCCGCGAACCCCTACGTCTTCGATGCCATCCCGGCGATGATGATGTACCGCTCCAAGGTGTGCGCGAGCGAATGGGGTGAGCGGGACCTGGAGGAGATGATCGACCAGCTGATGGTTCCGCTGCTACGGCCCGACGGTGCCTGAACCGGGTCGGCGGAGGGGCCCAGGTCGCGCGGGCAAACCCTGGTGTCGCGAGGGGCTCCGGGCGGCGTAGGCTGAGGGCGCCATGCCGTACGAACCACCCACCCACACTGTCGAGCGCTCCCTCCGCGCCACGACCGGAGCGAAGACCATCGCCGGTGTCGACGAGGTGGGCCGCGGCGCGTGGGCCGGCCCGGTCACCGTCTGTGCCGCGGTCACGGGTCTGCGCCGTCCCCCCGAAGGTCTCACCGACTCCAAGCTCCTCACCGTCAAGCGGCGAACGTCCCTGGCCGTGGAGTTGGAGAAGTGGGTGACGTCGTACGCCCTCGGGCACTCCTCTCCTGAGGAGATCGACGAGCTGGGGATGACGGCCGCCCTGCGCCTCGCGGCGGTACGGGCCCTGGAGGCCTTGCCCGTGCGCCCCGACGCGGTCATCCTCGATGGGAAGCACGACTACCTCGGGTCGCCGTGGCAGGTCCGCACGGTGATCAAGGGTGACCAGTCCTGCGTGGCCGTCGCGGCGGCCTCGGTGATCGCCAAGGTTCAGCGCGACAAAATGATGGCCGAACTGGGTGTCGACCATGCAGACTTCGGTTTTGCGGCCAACGCCGGGTATCCGTCTCCCGTGCACAAGGCCGCACTGGCGGAGCGGGGCCCCACCCCGTACCACCGGCTGACATGGGCGTATCTTGATGCGCTGCCCCAGTGGCGGCATCTCAAGAAGGTCCGCAGCTGGGCGGACGGAAGCGGTCCGGAGATCGAGGGGCAGCTCGGCTTCGATTTCTGACGGTTCCGCTCGCACTCATGTGCCACCCGCCGACGCGAGTCGCACCGGCGTTTGATAAAAATCAGCTCATGCCTCTCATTCCCGAGGAGCCTCAGATTCACGAGAGTGCCCAGGGTCCCCGCGCAACTCCGGCCAGTGGCCGTACCGCGCCGACCCCTCGTCCCGTACCCGGTCCCCGTCCCGTGGCTCCGCCGCGTCCCGGACGTCCGGGACCTGTCCGGCCGATGCCGGCCCAACGCACCCCGCGCGAGCCGGTCGTGGCCGCGCCGGGGTCGTCCGTCCCGGCGGCCGCACCTGCTGCCGCCACCCCGCAGATCCAGCTGCTCCCGGCCTCGGCCGAGGGCGCGCTGGACGCCGCCGAAGAAGCGGTCGATCTGCTGTTGGAGTCGGGCCGTGCCCCCGGTGAGGTGCTGGTGATCACCACCGGCCAACCGCACCCGTGGGCCGCGCACGAGCTCTCCTTCGGCGAGACCGCCTACTGGGCGCAGCACGACGCGGGCGACGACGTGTTCTACGCCGATGCCTCCGTCGTGGGCCGGGCCAAGTCCCGTCCCGTCGTCGTGGTCGCCGTCAACGGCGGTTCCGACGCTGTCGCCACCGCTCTGCCCCTGGCCCTCGGCCGGGCCGGCGCCCTGCTGATCGTCTGCGGCGACCCGCAGCAGATCAACTCGGTCCTGGGCGTCGGAGTCTGAACGAATCCCGGACGCCGTCCGACGTCGTCCGAGGCCGTCCGAGGCCGTCCGGGATTCGCTCGGAGACGCCGTGCCGTGGTGACCTCCGCGAGGTGATCGTTTCGGCGTGCCCGCAGATCACTGCCGGTGAGCCGCCGCTTGCCCCGTGATCGCGATGAGGGGTTCCTCGGACATCCTTCCTCGTGGTTCCCCAGGCCGCTTCCGCATGCTGCCCCAGGGGTGTGTCCTGCCGCGCGACGTTCCTGGTCGGGGTGCCCGGGTCGGGGCTGCCCGGAGACGGGCCCCGGCGCGGGTTCGGTGCGGGCGCCGCGCGTGTGGGTTCTGGTTTCGGGCGTCCGGTTCGGCTGTCGAGCGCGGGCGTCGAGTTCCGGTGCCGAGTACGGATGTCCCGTACGCATGTCCAGTACGGGAGTGCCGTCCGGCGTACGCCGTTGTCGTTGGCTCCGGGAGGCGGCGCGGGTCCGTGGAGCCCGTCGTGGACGGAGCGCCTCGTGTGTCGGCGACCGCCCGTCGGCGGGGGCGGGCAGCGGGTTGCCGTCCTGCCACGCCGTGACCTGCCCTCGGGTGCCGTCCCGCCCTTGGGTGCGGTCCCTCCCTGGTGCTTCCGGTTGGGGGAGTCCGTCCGTCGGGAAACGACTGCGTGCCGGGAGGCCGGTGTGCCGGGTGACCGACAGTGCGCGGGCGCCCGGCGGTGTCCGAGGTGCTCGGAGTCAGCGGGCGGCGGCCCGCCGCAACACCTCCGACGCGACGCCTCCGGTGCGCGGCAGCGGTGGCGGTGCCTCGGCCAAGGCGAAGGGCTCCGGCGGTGAGTCCGCGTTGGGACGACGGCCACCCCGGCCCTCGCCGAGAACCTGCCAGCCGTCGTGCGTCAGCGTGATGTACGCCCCGCAGCGCAGCCCGTGCAGGGTGCACGCGTCACGCAGCCCCCACATCCACGCCCCGTCCTCCTGTGTCCAACGCGCGTCGCCCTCGCGGCAGTAGAGCAGGACCGCCGTCCGCACCGGCGTGCGCCGCCGCAGGTCGTGCGGGATGACCCGGCGCAGCTGCGCGAGGAGGGCGTTGCGGAACATCCAGCCGTCGGCCGGAGTCGGGCGTCGGATGAACGAGGCGCTCGCCCTCAACCGCTCCTCCGCGTCGAGGACGGCCACGACCGCGGTCGCCGGTCTGGGCCGGTGCCGAGCGTGCAGACCACTGACGACCTCACGGGGATTGCGCAGCAGCGGAATGCCCGCGGCTGCCCATTCTGCGGGTTCGAGCATGCGGGCCAGTGGGTTGGCGGAAGCGGCGGACAGATCGGCAGACGTCGACATGGACGCCGCCGAGGACGGAGCGAATCCGAAGGTCACGGTCCTCCCTTCGGCTACGCGCCCATACTTCGGGCGGGGTCGGACTTGGGGGAGCGCACGTCACGGCAGAGCCCTACCGGACCACGGGCGAGCCGTGCGGGGGAGCGGACTCAATTCTTCCTGTCGAACTTGGTTGCGGCAACGAGCAATTGGGGCCACCGGCCGAATTCTTGCTATACGCCGCTTATATCCTTGCCCTCTGTTCTTGATGACGACACATGGTTCACGCCTGTACGGCCAGGACCAGCGGCAACACTCCCTGCGCCCCGGACCGGCGGAGCAGTCGCGCGGCGACCGCGAGCGTCCATCCGGTCTCCGTCGCGTCGTCCACGAGCAGCACCGGGCCGCCCGCCGCTCTGAGCGCTTCGGCCAGCGGGGGAGGCACGGTCAGCGACCCGTCGAGAGCCTTGAGACGCTGTGCGCTGTTGCTCCGCGAGAGCGGTGAGGCCTCGCCGACGTACTCCACGGACCCCAGCAGCGGCAGCCGGCCGATCTCCGCGATCCGTGCGCCCAGCGACTGGATCAGTTGCGGACGCGTGCGCGAGGCCATGGTGACGACGCCCACGGGTCGAGGCCCCGCGTCGGGCCGCCCCGATGCCCAGCCGCCGGGCCCCTTCGCCCAGTCGGCCAGGACACCGACCACGGCCTTCGCCACATCGTCCGGCACGGGTCCGTCGGAGGCCTGGCGGGCGAGCAGGGGACGCAGCCGGTTGCCCCAGCCGATGTCCGAGAGCCGGCCCAGGGCGCGCCCCGGTGCGGCCAGTTCGCCCGCCGGGATACGGCCCTTCAGGTCGACACCCACCGCCGGCAGGCCCGTCGGCCACATCTTGCGGGGCTCCACGTCGACGCCCGCGCGGCTCAGCTCGCCGTTGGCGGCGTCGAGTGCCGACGCGGACACGGCAGCCTCGAACCGGGCTCCCGCACAGGTGTCGCAGCGCCCGCACGGTGCGGCTCGCTCGTCGTCCAGCTGTCGCCGCAGGAACTCCATCCGGCAGCCCGTCGTCGACACGTAGTCCCGCATCGCCTGCTGCTCGGCGGCCCGCTGCTTGGCCACCCATGCGTAGCGCTCGCTGTCGTACGTCCAGGGAACCCCGGTGGAGATCCAGCCGCCCTGGACACGTCGTACCGCTCCGTCCACGTCGAGCACCTTGAGCATCGTCTCCAGACGGGACCGGCGCAGCTCCACCAGGGGTTCGAGGGCGGGCAGCGAGAGCGGCCTCTCGGCGCGGGCCAGGACGTCCAGGGTGCGGCGCACCTGCTCCTCGGGAGGGAAGGCGATCGACGCGAAGTACTGCCAGATCGCCTGGTCCTCCTTGCCGGGGAGCAGGAGCACTTCGGCGTGCTTCACACCGCGGCCCGCACGTCCCACCTGCTGGTAGTACGCGATCGGGGACGAGGGGGAGCCCAGGTGTACCACGAACCCGAGGTCGGGCTTGTCGAAACCCATGCCCAGCGCCGACGTGGCGACCAGGGCCTTGACCCGGTTGGCGAGCAGATCCTCCTCGGCCTGCTGGCGGTCCGCGTTCTCCGTCTTCCCGGTGTACGACGCCACCGTGTGCCCGGCCTGGCGGAGGAAGGCGGTGACCTCCTCCGCCGCGGCCACGGTGAGGGTGTAGATGATGCCGGAACCCGGCAGGTCGTCCAGACGCTCGGCGAGCCAGGCCATCCGGTGGGCCGCGTCCGGCAACTGCAGCACGCCGAGGCTCAGGCTCTCCCGGTCCAGCGGCCCGCGCAGGACGAGCGCGTCCGTGCTCGCCCCGGTGCCCAGCTGCTCGGCCACATCCGCGGTCACGCGCGCGTTGGCCGTCGCCGTGGTGGCCAGGACCGGAACGCCGGGCGGGAGGTCGGCGAGCATCGTGCGCAGTCTGCGGTAGTCCGGCCGGAAGTCGTGTCCCCAGTCGGAGATGCAGTGGGCCTCGTCGACCACGAGCAGGCCGGTCGCCGCCGCCAGCTTGGGCAGCACCTGATCGCGGAAGTCCGGATTGTTGAGCCGCTCGGGGCTCACCAGGAGCACGTCGACCTCGCTCGCGGCCACCTCGGCCTGAATGGTCTCCCACTCCTCCGTGTTGGACGAGTTGATGCTGCGGGCGTGAATGCCGGCGCGGGCCGCCGCCTCCACCTGGTTGCGCATCAGGGCGAGGAGCGGGGAGACGATGACGGTCGGCCCGGCACCCCGTTCGCGCAGCAGCGCGGTCGCGACGAAGTACACCGCGGACTTGCCCCAGCCGGTGCGCTGCACGACCAGCGCCCTGCGCTTGTCGGCCACCAGGGCCTCGATGGCGCGCCACTGGTCCTCGCGCAACCGGGCCTCGCCCGCCGGTGCGCCGACGAGGCGGGCGAGTACGGCATCGGCCGCGATGCGCAGGTCTTCGCCGGACGTGGGTCGCGGGTCTTCGTTGGTCATGGCCCCATGCAACCCGATGGGTCGGACATCGCGCGAATGAGGCCGCCACGTTGTGGACAACTTCTGTCGTGGCCATGGCCATGGTTATCCACAGGTCGCAGCGGGATTTCGTGATCCGCGGGATGGTCACGGCATGACGAATCACGACGAAGCGGCCGGTGCGTCCGGCGACAGCGACATCAGCGGTGTGCACGGGGGAGACGGACCGCACGGCGGAGACGGGCGGCACGGCGGACGCGATGACGGCGGTGCGCACCCCGGCCGTGACGAGTACGGGGCCCGGGACACGCGCGGCGGACGGTGGAGGAAGCGGTCCGGGCACGACGGACGCGATCTGCCCGGCGGGCACCAGATCACCCTGCGGACACCGGCCGAGCTGGCGGACGCCCTGCCGTACCTGCTCGGCTACCGGCCGCAGGACAGCATCGTGCTCGCCGCCCTGCACGACGGGGAGAGGCGGGGCCGCTTCGGCGGGCGGGCGCGACTCGGCGTCCCGCCGCAGGCGGACGACTGGCCGTCCGTGGCCGAGCAGCTGGCGCACGGGCTGGTGAGGGGGAGCGAGCGCAGAGGCGCCCGGCCGGAGAGCATGGTCGTGTACCTCTGCCAGGAGCCCGGGAGCGGCGAGTCGGGCCGGGACGTCATGGAGCGGCTGCGCCCGCTCGCCCAGTTGCTGCGGACGGCCTGCGGCCGCCTCGACGTCCCCGTGATCGAGGCCCTCTGCATCTCCGACGGCCGCTTCTGGTCGTACTGCTGCCCCGGTCAGGGATGCTGCTCGCCCGAGGGGGAGACGATGGGGCTGCCCGGCACCTCCGTCCTCGCCGCCGCGGCGACCTACGCGGGCCTTCAGGTGCGCGGAACGCTCCGGGAGCTCACGGCGCGCCTCATCCCCTGGGAGCGCGGGGCCGCCGTGGACCAGGAGGTGGCGCTCGACGCGGCGAACAGGGCCTTGATCCCCAGGATCCTGGACGACGAGAGCCGCGCGACCGTGTCCGAGGAGACCCTCGAACAGGCGCGACGGCTCCTGAAGCGGTTCGCGGACGCCTCGCCCGTCTCCGGCGTCCGCCCGGCCGACCTCCGCGACGACGGACTCCTGGAAGCGGAGGAGGCCGCCACCCTGATCCTCGGCCTGCAGGACCGTACGACCCGCGACCGCGCCGCCGAGTGGATGGAGGGCGACGAGGCGGGCCCCGCCCTGCGCCTGTGGCGCGCGCTGGCCCGCCGCTGCGTCGGCTCCTACGGCGAGCACGCCGCGGCCCCACTGACCCTCGCCGGATGGGTCGCCTGGTCGAGCGGTGACGAACTGGAGGCCCGGGAGGCCCTGGCCATGGCACTGGGCGCTGATCCCGACTATCTCTTCGCGCGCCTTCTGCATCAGGCCTGCAACGAGGGACTGGACCCCGAGTCGATCCGCCGCTGCCTGCGCGCGGAGCGCACCGGAAGGCCGGGGCCGGACGCCGGACGGACCTCGGGAGGCGTCCACACGGCACCGTTCGAGGCCACGGAACCGTCACCGGGCCCAGGAGCACCGGATCCCGCCCGGACGCCCGGCGTCACGCCGCGGCCCTCCGGGACGGCTGTCCGCCGTCGGCGCAAGGCGCGACCGGCGGGGAACGGGGAAACGCGTTCGGGCCGCCACTCCCTCGGGACGCGCGGTCTCCCCGCCCTCCGGCCCGCCGATGACGCCTCGCCCGCAGGCGACGGACCGGGGCGGGCGTTCAGGCGGACGAACGACCGGGCGCGGGCTCGCCGTGACGGGGGTCGTCAGGGTGCGGGGGAGGAGACATGAGCAGTCACTCCCTTCGGTGTCCCGGAGACAAGCCGCGCGCTCCCGTGTCCGCCCGGCGCGTCCGTGCCGTGTTCCGCCCACACGCCGGAGGCACCGTCCCGGACGGCCTCCCGCCCCACCGCCATTCGGTCGGCTTCCGGCACCGAGGGCGTGACCCGGAGCAGGGCCGTTCCGTTCACCTGTGTGGCGGTACCCGCGGCCGGGCCGCGCCGCCGAACGCCCCCGACCCTCCGGAGTCCCCGACCCGGCGCCGAGCGCGCCCGCAGCGCACCGAGCGCGGAGGTAGCCGCATGCCCCTGCCCAACCCACCCGCCGAACCGGGCGGCGAGCTCCCGCCGCCGCGCGGCCCCGCGCGGCACCTCCACCGCCGAGGCGGTTCGACGCCCCCGTTCGCGGGCGCCGAGACCGCGTTGAGCCCGTTCGCGACGGCGGCGGGCGCGGCCCGCCCGGCACCGGTTCCCGTCCCGCGCCGGTCCACGGACCTGCCCCCCGTGCACACCACGCTCATCTGCGTCGCCCTGCCGGGACTGGCGATCTCCACGGAGCAGGGACAGCTGACCGGCCGCGGACTTGACGGGTTCTACCGCGCGGGCCGGCGGATGCTGTCCCGCTGCCAGGTCAAGGTGGCAGGCCGCGAACCGCTCCCCGTACAGGCCCGGATGCTCGGCGCCGACCGGGCCCGCTTCGTGGGGACGGTGCGCGCGTCCGCCGACTCGGGTCCCGACCCGGACGTGATCGTGGAACGGACGAGAGGCGCGGACGGCACCGAGCGGATCGTCCTGCACAGCGCCGCCTCCCGCGCGCTGCGCCTCTCGCTCGAGGTCGCCCTCGGCACGGACCTCGCGGAACTCGGTTCGGTCGCCTCGGGCCGAGCCGGGCCCGAACTGCCCGCCACCGTCAGCGACTCGGGCCTCCGCTGGACCTGCCCCGCGGGGAACTCGGCCGTCACCGCCGACCCGCCACCCGCCGACGCCCTGGCCTCCGCGGGACTGCTCCGCTGGCAGCTGGAGCTGCCGCCCGGTGGCACGCGAACCGTGGAGCTGCGGGTACGGCCCGACGGCTCGGGTCCCCACAGAGCCGTGGGGCGAGGCGCCACGAGCCCGCTGGCCCAGGCGCGGGCAGTGGGCGACGACCCCAGGATCCAGGCGCTCCTGCACACCAGCGTGGAGGATCTCCGGGCCCTGCTGCTGCGCGACCCCGCGCACCCGTCGGACCCGTACCTCGCCGCGGGCGTGCCGTGGCGCTGCGGCCTGGCGCCGGCCGACGCACTCGCCGCCGCCCGGATGACGCTGCCGCTCGGCACCCGTCTCGCCGCGGGCACCCTGCGCACTCTCGCCCGTACCCAGATCGCGGGCCAGGAGGCGCGATCCGGCCTGATCCCCGGGCCCCACCGGGACGCGGGTCCGTACCTGCCGCCGGGATGCACGGCGACCGAAGCGACCCTGCTGTTCCCCGTGCTCCTCGCGGAGGCCCGGCGCTGGGGGCTGGCTGAGCAGGTGACGGAGGAACTGCTGCCCGCCGCCGAGCGGTGCCTCGCCTGGCTGCGGACCACCGTGGGCGACGGCACCTACCTGCCCGACCCACAACCGGGCGGACCGTTCCGCTGCGAGACGCAGGCCCACGCCCATCGGGCGGCCGTGCTGGGCGCCGACCTGCTCGACGACACCGGCCGGCCAGGCGGCGCGGGCCTGCGGGAGTGGGCGCGGGAACTGCGCGCGGCGTTCCACGAGGAGTTCTGGATCGAGGACCGAAGCGGCGGAAGACCCGCGGCCGCCCGCGCCCCGGACGGACGCCTGGTGCCGCAGCTCGGCGCGGGCACCGTCCATCTCCTCGACACGGGACTCCTGGGTTCCGGAGCCCTCGCCCCCGGCCTGCTGGACAAGACACGGACCGAGCAGCTCGCCCGGTCGCTCGGAGGCCCCGCCATGGACTCCGGCTGGGGGCTGCGCAGCCTCGGCGCCAAGGAGGCGGCGTACAACCCCTTCGGCCACCGCAGCGGTGCCGTGCGCGTCCACGAGACCGCCGTCGCCGTCGCGGGGTTGATGGCCGCCGGCTACGAGAAGGAGGCGAGCGCGCTGCTGCGCGGGCTCCTGGCCGCCGCCGAGACCTTCGGACACCGGCTGCCAGAGATGTACGCGGGCGAGCAGCGCACCCAGGACGGCGCCCCGGTACCGCACCCCGCGGCCTGCCGGCCCGCCGCCACGGCGGCCGCGGCCGTGGTGCTGCTCGTCACCGCCCTCGCGGGCATCCGCCCCGACGCTCCGGCGGGGACGGTGACGCTGCGCCCGGTCGGCAGCGCACCGCTCGGCGAGATCGGGCTGACGGGACTGCGGATCGCGGGCGGACCCTTCTCCGTACGCATCAGCAGGCTCGGCCTCGCCATGGTCGAGGAGGCCGCCGACGGACTGCAGTTGGGAATGTGACCCCGCCGCGGGCGCCGTCCGGTCGTGATCGGACGGCGGCCCCCGGACCTGTCGCGAACGGAAGTGGATCACGGTCGGACGTGGTCGGCGAAGGGCGTGTTTATCGTCAAGGAGACGACTATGATCGCGGCATGCCCTACGACCCGTCAGCCTTTCCGCCCTTCGCCGTGACCGTGGACCTGGTCGTGCTGACCGTGCGTCGCCACGCCCTGTGCGCACTGGCGGTACGCAGGGGCGAGCAGCCCTTCCAGGGCCGATGGGCGCTGCCGGGCGGGTTCGTACGGGCCGACGAGAATCTGGCCCAGGCGGCGGCGCGCGAGCTCACCGAGGAGACCGGTCTGCGCGCCCACGACCCGTCCGTGCCGGCCCAGGACAACGGCGCGCACCTCGAACAGCTCGCGACGTACGGCGACCCCGAACGCGACCCGCGCATGAGGGTCGTCAGCGTGGCCCATCTCGCGCTCGCCCCCGACCTGCCCGCGCCCAGGGCCGGAGGGGACGCCAAGAGCGCGCGCTGGGCGCCGGTGGAGGAGCTGCTCCAGCAAGGCGGTTACGGCCGCGACGGAGAGCAGGCGGCGCCACTCGCCTTCGACCACGCGACGATCCTCGCGGACGGCGTGGAACGCGCCCGGTCCAAGATCGAGTACTCCTCGTTGGCCACCGCCTTCTGCCCGACCGAATTCACCGTCGGCGAGCTGCGCCGTGTCTACGAGGCGGTGTGGGGCGTCGCGCTCGATCCGCGCAACTTCCACCGCAAGGTGACGGGTACGCCGGGCTTCCTCGTGCCCACCGGAGGCACGACCACGCGCCAGGGTGGCCGCCCCGCCCAGCTGTTCCGCGCGGGTGGTGCCACCCTGCTCAATCCGCCGATGCTGCGCCCCGAGGTCTGACGAACGGCCCGGCTCCCGGGTGGCCCGTCACGCGACAGAGGGAAGGCCCGGCAGAGACCGACCGCCCGGTGCCCGAAAAAACGTAAATGTCGCGCTATCTTGCTGTGAGTGATCCAGGCCATCGGATTGACCAGCAACCCCCGCAGGGAGCTTCCGCCCGCCGTCGACGACGTGTCCTTCGAGGCGCGCGCGGGCCACGTCACAGCCCTCCTCGGAGCTTCCGGTGCGGGCAAGACGACGACGCTCAAGCTCATGCTCGAACTCCGGCAGGGCCGAGGAATCACCTACTTCAGAGGCCGGCCGCTGCACCGGATCGCCCATCCGTCACGCGAGGTCGGTGTACTTCTCGGCGATGTGCCCGGTCATCCGGCGCGCACGGTCCACGGACAGCTCCGCATGCTGTGTGCCGCGGCCGGTGTGCCGGTACGGCGCGTCGACGAGGTCCTCGAACTGGTCGGTCTCGTCAGCCTGTGCGACGAGCGCCTGAGCACCCTCTCGCGCGGCCTGGACCGCCGCCTGGGCCTCGCCTGCGCACTGCTGACCGACCCGCACACCCTCGTCCTCGACGACCCGGCCGCCGGACTCTCCGTCCGCGAAGGCCGCTGGCTGCACGGGATCCTGCGCGCGCACGCGAACCAGGGCGGCACGGTCCTGCTCAGCACGGGCGATCCCAAGGAGGCGGCGAGGGTGGCCGACCGGGTCGTCACGCTGCGGGAGGGCCGTCTCGTCGCCGACCAGGAGGTCGAGGACTTCGCCCGCACCCGGTTGCGCCCCCGGGTGGCCGTCCGCAGCCCGCACGCCGTCCGCCTCGGCGCCCTGCTCGCCAAGGAGGCCCGGACCGACCAGCGCTCCGTCGAGGTCGTACACGAGGAGGGCAACCGGCTCTCGGTGTACGGCAGCACCTGCGCCGACGTCGGCGAGACCGCCTTCCGGCACGGCGTCCTCGTACACCAACTCGCGGACGAGATCGGCGACATGGGAACTTCCCGCGCTCCGTCGGCCGCCGGTGAGGCTGTCGGGAGTGACGATTCTTCCCGGGCGGAGGCCCCGGCCACGCAGGTGCGGCCCGCCTCCGCGCCCGCCATCGCCGTACGCCAGGCACCGAGCCCGCTGCGTCCACTGCGCTACGAACTGCGCCGCGCCGCCGGTGTCGGTACCGGCTACCTCACCTCCGCCGCCGTACTGCTCGTCTCCGCCCTGCTGTCCGTGTTCCTCGCCAGAATCGGTCACACACCCACCCCACGACTGCTGGCCGCCTGGCCGCGCGAAAGCCCCCTGCCGCCCGCGGCGCTGGGCGCCGGACTGCTCGGCGCGATCGCCTTCGGCGAGGAATTCCGCTACCCCGCCCTGGCCGCGGACCGCGGAACCGTCCCGCGCCGGCTGGGACTGCTGGCGGCCAAACTCCTCGTCACCTCGGGCACCGCGCTCATGCTGGCCTTTCTCACCGTGGGCTGCGATCTCGAAATCCTCTATCTCGTCTACGGGCGGGAACTCACCGCAATTCCCGGCGACTGGCTTTCCCTGGGGGCGAGTTGGATCGGCCTCGTGGTGGGCTGCGCCTGGGCCGGGGTGCTGGCGGCGGGTCTCTTCCGGTCCACCACCGCCGGTCTCGCGGCCGTTCTCGCCGTTCCGGTCGTCGTCGTCCCACTCGTACAAAAGGCCTTGTCGGGGCCATCCGTGCGGACGGCGGCCGGGTTCCCGGAGCGGCTGCGCGAGCTCACGCTGGTGCAGTGGCCGTTCGGGGGAGTGCGCTATCTGACGGCCGTGGCGCGGTTGGTGGCCCAACCCGTCGGTGGCGCGCTGACGTTGTCGCTGACCGCACTGCTCTGCGCATATCTGCTCACGACCCTGCGGAGCCGGGTTCGATGACGACCGTCCGAGCCCTTCCGTTTCCGCCCTGCGCACAACTCCTTGGAGAACGCCCATTTCTTTCCGATAAGGCGTCAATTGCGACGGGGTGAGCGATCACCCTTTCGTGTGCTTTTCACCAAAGACCTCAAGGGAGTTGGAGACAACGCCGACAAATGATCCGTGAGTACCCTTGCGCACACCATGATGACCGCCGCCCGTTCGACAGACTCCGGCCTGGCCGGCCCGGGCGAACTCGACCGCTACCCCTATAGCGACTCCCCCGGTACCGAACGCCTCGGGCTCCCCGCGTGGGAGAACACCGACCAGGAGCTCGGCCGCGTGGGCCGGCGCGCCGCGGGCAACCGCGGGCGCGGACTGCACGGCCAGCTCGTTCAGCAGCTGGGTCAGATGATCGTCTCCGGCGACCTCGGCGCGGACCGCCCGCTCGTCCCCGAGGAGATCGGACAGAGGTTCGAAGTCTCGCGCACCGTCGTCCGTGAGTCGCTCCGCGTCCTGGAGGCGAAGGGCCTGGTCAGTGCCCGGCCCAACGTCGGTACGCGGGTACGCCCCGTCAGTGACTGGAACCTTCTCGACCCGGACATCATCGAGTGGCGTGCCTTCGGTCCGCAGCGCGACGACCAGCGGCGCGAGCTGAGCGAACTGCGCTGGACGATCGAACCGCTCGCCGCCCGCCTCGCCGCCGGGCACGGCCGGGAGGAGGTGCAGCAGCGTCTCGGCGACATGGTCGAGATCATGGGCCACGCCTTGGCGCAGGGTGACTCGCTCACCTTCTCGCGGGCCGACGCCGAGTTCCATTCGCTGCTCATCCAGGTCGCGGGCAACCGCATGCTGGAGCACCTTTCCGGGATCGTGTCGGCCGCACTCCAGGTCTCCGGGGGTCCCGTCACCGGCTGTGACCGGCCGACCGAGGCCTCTTTGCTGCACCACGGCCGCATCGTCGACGCGCTGGCCGCGGCCGACGGCACGGCGGCCGAGACCGCCATGCGCCAGTTGCTCACCGTCCACCCCGAGGTGGAGCGCGTGGTGCCCGCGCCGCGCGAGCACTGACCGCGTTCCGTGGGCGGCGCGGACGGGGGCGTGTGTCCTCGCGTGGCATCGCCCGGCCGGTGAACCATCTCTCGCCGGACTCCTTCGGATCCTTCCGGGATCCGGCGGGGTCCGGTGATGTGATGAGGTGATGCACCTGTCGGTTTGAGGTGATGAGTCCATCAGCTGACACTCTTTGACCGTATCTGGCCGCTTTTGGGCTCTTACGGGGTGTGACTCGGGCCACGCAGATTGGGCGTAACGCTCTTCGGAACTGCGCGATGACCTAAGAGGTGACAGCCGAGGAAGGAATACGGACGCCGTTCACGGCGCTGTGAATCTTCCCGGCCCCCGCCCGCGCCGTCGACCCATCCCCAAGTCGGCGGTCGTCGGTCCCAGTCCGTACCGGACGGGGCCGGAAGCCGTTTTCCAACGTTCCGAGAGGTTGTTCGTGTCGGCCAGCACATCCCGTACGCTCCCGCCGGAGATCGCCGAGTCCGTCTCTGTCATGGCGCTCATCGAGCGGGGAAAGGCTGAGGGGCAGATCGCCGGCGATGACGTGCGTCGGGCCTTCGAAGCTGACCAGATTCCGGCCACTCAGTGGAAGAACGTACTGCGCAGCCTCAACCAGATCCTCGAGGAAGAGGGTGTGACGCTGATGGTCAGTGCCGCGGAGCCCAAGCGCACCCGAAAGAGCGTCGCAGCGAAGAGTCCGGCCAAGCGCACCGCCACCAAGACGGTCGCGGCGAAGACGGTGACCACCAAGAAGGCCACCGCCGGCGCAGCCCCGGCCGTACCTGCCACCCACGATCCGGCCGAGGACACGTCCGACGGCCGGGTCGCAGCCAAGAAGACGGTCGCCAAGAAGGCCGTCGCGAAGAAGACGGTCGCCAAGAAGACGGCGGCCAAGAAGACCACCGCCAAGAAGGACGACGCCGAGCTCGTCGACGACGAGGCGGTCGAGGAGACCCCGGGCAAGCCCGGTGCCGAGGAGCCCGCCGAGGACGGCGCCCAGGGCTTCGTACTGTCCGACGAGGACGAGGACGACGCGCCCGCGCAGCAGGTCGCCGCCGCCGGTGCCACCGCGGACCCGGTCAAGGACTACCTGAAGCAGATCGGCAAGGTCCCCCTGCTCAACGCCGAGCAGGAGGTGGAGCTCGCCAAGCGCATCGAGGCGGGCCTCTTCGCCGAGGACAAGCTGGCCAACGCCGACAAGCTCGCGCCGAAGCTCAAGCGCGAGCTGGAGATCATCGCCGAGGACGGCCGTCGGGCGAAGAACCACCTCCTGGAGGCCAACCTCCGTCTGGTGGTCTCCCTGGCCAAGCGTTACACCGGCCGCGGCATGCTCTTCCTGGACCTCATCCAGGAGGGCAACCTCGGTCTGATCCGCGCGGTCGAGAAGTTCGACTACACCAAGGGCTACAAGTTCTCCACGTACGCCACCTGGTGGATCCGTCAGGCGATCACCCGCGCCATGGCCGACCAGGCCCGCACCATCCGTATCCCGGTGCACATGGTCGAGGTCATCAACAAGCTCGCGCGCGTGCAGCGCCAGATGCTCCAGGACCTGGGCCGCGAGCCCACCCCGGAGGAGCTGGCCAAGGAACTCGACATGACCCCGGAGAAGGTCATCGAGGTCCAGAAGTACGGCCGCGAGCCCATCTCGCTGCACACCCCCCTGGGTGAGGACGGCGACAGCGAGTTCGGTGACCTCATCGAGGACTCCGAGGCCGTCGTCCCGGCCGACGCGGTCAGCTTCACGCTCCTCCAGGAGCAGCTGCACTCCGTTCTCGACACCCTGTCCGAGCGCGAGGCGGGCGTCGTCTCCATGCGCTTCGGTCTCACCGACGGTCAGCCGAAGACCCTCGACGAGATCGGCAAGGTGTACGGCGTCACGCGAGAGCGGATCCGTCAGATCGAGTCCAAGACGATGTCGAAGCTGCGTCACCCGTCGCGCTCGCAGGTGCTGCGCGACTACCTCGACTAGGTCTCGGCCGCACGTCACGAGGGCCCGACTCCCGCTGGGGAGCCGGGCCCTCGGTCTGTGCGCGGAGTGCGCGTCGTCACGCGCTGGATCACTCTGGGTGTTCCAGGACCATCCCAGAGTGAGGAGCGCGCATGCGCCGCCCCCTTGTCGCCGCGCTGGCCCTTGCGGCCGCCGCGGCCGTGATACCGCTGGCGTCCCCCGCCCCGGCCGCGACCGGTGACGTCATCATCGGAGGCCAACCCGTCGACATCGCCCAGAGCCCGTGGACCGTGGCACTGTCCAGCCGTGACCGGTTCGGGGGTACGCGGGCCGGGCAGTTCTGCGGCGGTGCGGTGATCGGTCCGAAGCTCGTACTGACCGCGGCCCACTGCCTGGGACCGCTCGTACTCGGAGGGCCGCCCCAGCGGGTCCGCGACCTGAGGATCATCGCCGGCCGGGGGGATCTGCTCTCCAGCAAGGGTGAGGAGATCCCGGTCAGCAAGACCTGGGTCAATCCGGCCTACGACGCCACCGCGAACGCCGGGGACTTCGCGGTTCTCACGCTCGCCTCCCCACTGCCCCAGAGCTCGGTCATCAAGATGGCGACCACCGGGGACGCCGCCTACGCGCCCGGTACACAGGCAGCGGTCTACGGCTGGGGAGACACGTCGGGCGGGGGTGACTACGCGCTCACCCTGCGCTCCGTGGGCGTGAACGTGCTGTCCGACGCCGTGTGCGAGCGAGCCTATCCGGGAAACGCGGACGGCACCTACCGGGCCGCCTCCATGCTGTGCGCCGGCGAGATCGAGGGCGGGCGGGACGCCTGCCAGGGCGACAGCGGTGGGCCGCTGGTCGCGAGGGGCCGGCTGATCGGCCTCGTGTCGTGGGGCAGCGGCTGCGGGCAGCCGGGAAGCCCCGGGGTCTACACGCGGGTCTCCGAAGTCGCCAGGGTGCTCGGCGCGCGGCGCTGACGGCGCGCGGGTCGGAAGAGGGTCGTCGGCCGCTCCGGGTGCGCACGGACGCCGTGGGGGCCGTGCGGTCCCGTGGTGCGGGCGCTGCGCCCTCGGAAGCTCCGCGGCCCCGGAGAGGGCTCCGTGGGGGTCCGGGAGGGGTGCGGACCTAAATGCGGACCGCCAGGGCCGTTCCTGCCGTGGCGTGGAAGCGGCCTGAGCCGTGTGCGACGGCGCGTTCACCGAGCGGAACGGCGAGCGGTACGCATACGGGCGGCCACCCCTGGTGACAGGGATGGCCGCCCGTACACCCGGCCTGGGCCGGAGCTGGCTCGTCGTTGATGCGAAGTGTCAGCGCTCTTCGGGTTCGGACGTTGCCGGGACCGACGTCAGTCGCTCCGTCTCGTCCTGTATCTCAGCGGCGATCTTCTTGAGTTCCGGCTCGAACTTACGCCCGTGATGGGCGCAGAAGAGCAGCTCACCGCCGCTGAGGAGGACGACGCGCAGATATGCCTGGGCGCCGCAACGGTCGCAGCGGTCAGCGGCCGTCAGCGGGCTCGCGGGGGTCAGAACAGTAGTCACGTCGCCTCTTCTCTAGCTCGACGAGCTGTCGTACCAGGGTCAACATCCAACCAGGCCGAAAACGTTCCCGCTCGTGGCTTTTCCTCGAAAATTTCTCTTCGGGGCGGCTGTCTGCTGCCGGGTGGCGGCGAATGAGCCGTATTGCGTGGTCTTCGCGTCTTACGGGTTCGCGCTGTCTGTCAGGGTCGGTCCTCCCGGCTGGCTTGCCGGTTGTTCAAGAGGACGTGCCCGGAGCCTAAATGGTTCATGCCCCGAAGGGAACGTGATATGTACTTCACTCCATCGAGGGATCGAACACCCATGCGACCCTGGACTAGTCTGAGTTCATGCGAGGGTGGCGTTACAACGGCTCTACCAGGCCTCGGTACCCTCTCAGCGGTGACCGAAGCCGGCCCCTTACCCAAAAGGGCCCCATCTGAAATTCAGCGAGGAGCGAACCGCGTGACCGCCGACACGTCCGTGCCGTCCACAGCGTTGCTGACCGGATCAGACCGGGACGGTTCCAACTACACCGCGCGGCACCTGCTCGTCCTCGAGGGGCTCGAAGCCGTCCGCAAGCGCCCTGGCATGTACATCGGATCGACCGACAGTCGCGGTCTGATGCACTGCCTGTGGGAGATCATCGACAACTCCGTGGACGAGGCCCTGGGCGGGTACTGCGACCACATCGACGTGATCCTGCACGACGACGGCTCGGTGGAAGTGCGGGACAACGGCCGTGGCATCCCGGTCGACGTGGAGCCCAAGACCGGCCTTTCCGGCGTCGAGGTCGTGATGACCAAGCTGCACGCCGGCGGAAAGTTCGGCGGCGGCTCCTACGCGGCCTCCGGCGGTCTGCACGGCGTGGGCGCCTCCGTGGTGAACGCGCTCTCCGCCCGTCTGGACGTCGAGGTGGACCGCGGCGGCAACACGCACGCGGTCAGCTTCCGCCGCGGCACCCCGGGAGCGTTCAAGGCGGACGGGCCCGAGGCGGCCTTCGACGCGACGAGCGGGCTGCGCAAGCTCAAGCGGGTCCCCAAGACCCGCACCGGCACGCGGGTGCGCTACTGGGCCGACCGGCAGATCTTCCTCAAGGACGCCAAGCTCTCCCTGGACCACCTGCACCAGCGTGCCCGCCAGACCGCATTCCTGGTCCCGGGCCTCACCATCGTCGTACGCGACGAGTACGGGCTCGGCGAGGGCGGCAGCAAGGGCGAGGAGTCCTTCCGCTTCGACGGCGGCATCAGTGAGTTCTGCGAGTACCTGGCCACGGACAAGCCCGTCTGCGACGTGCTCCGCTTCTCCGGGCAGGGCAGCTTCAAGGAGACCGTCCCGGTCCTCGACGACCACGGACAGATGACGCCGACCGAGGTCACCCGTGAGCTCGGCGTGGACGTGGCGCTGCGCTGGGGCACCGGCTACGACACGACCCTGAAGTCGTTCGTGAACATCATCGCCACCCCCAAGGGCGGCACCCATGTCGCGGGCTTCGAGCAGGCCGTCGCCAAGACGATGAACGAGGTGCTGCGGGCGAAGAAGCTGCTGCGCGTCGCCGAGGACGACATCGTCAAGGACGACGCCCTGGAGGGCCTGACCGCCGTCGTCACCGTGCGTCTCGCCGAGCCGCAGTTCGAGGGCCAGACCAAGGAGGTCCTCGGGACCTCGGCGGCCCGCCGCATCGTGACCAACGTGGTGTCCAAGGAGCTCAAGGCGTTCCTGACCTCCGCCAAGCGGGACGCCGCCGCGCAGGCCCGCGTCGTGATGGAGAAGGCCGTCTCCGCCGCGCGCACGAGGATCGCCGCGCGCCAGCACAAGGACGCGCAGCGCCGGAAGACGGCCCTCGAGTCCTCGTCGCTGCCCGCCAAGCTCGCCGACTGCCGCAGCGACGACGTCGAGCGCAGCGAGCTGTTCATCGTCGAGGGCGACTCCGCGCTCGGTACGGCCAAGCTGGCGCGGAACTCGGAGTTCCAGGCGCTGCTGCCCATCCGGGGCAAGATCCTGAACGTTCAGAAGTCGTCCGTGACGGACATGCTCAAGAACGCCGAGTGCGGTGCGATCATCCAGGTCATAGGGGCCGGGTCCGGGCGGACGTTCGACATCGACGCCGCGCGCTACGGGAAGATCATTCTCCTGGTCGACGCCGACGTCGACGGCGCGCACATCCGGATCCTGCTGCTCACGCTGTTCCAGCGGTACATGCGGCCGATGGTCGAGGCCGGGCGGGTGTTCGCGGCGGTGCCGCCGCTGCACCGCATCGAGCTCAGCCAGCCCAAGAAGGGGCAGGACAAGTACGTCTACACGTACTCGGACCGTGAGCTGCGGGAGACGCTGCTGGAGTTGCAGCGCAAGAACGTGCGGTACAAGGACTCGATCCAGCGGTACAAGGGTCTCGGCGAGATGGACGCCGATCAGCTGGCCGAGACGACGATGGACCCCAGGTACCGGACGCTGCGGCGGATCAACATCTCCGACCTGGACGCCTCCGAGCAGGTGTTCGATCTGCTGATGGGGAACGACGTGGCCCCGCGGAAGGAGTTCATCTCCAGGTCCGCGGCGACGTTGGACCGGTCGCGCATCGATGCGTAGGGGCTGCGCGGGCGGTCGGGGTGGGCCGGGGCGTTCGCGGGCTTGGGTGCGGGTGTGGCTACGGCTGTGGGTTCGGGCGCTTGAGAGCGGCTGTGGGTTCGCGCGCTTGGGAAGCGGGTGTGTGGGTGCGTGCGGCTGCGGGTTCGTGGGCTTGAGCACTGCTGCGGGTTCGCCGGCCTGAGGTGCGTGCGGGTGCGGGTGCGGCCGGTGGTGGGGCGGGGCCGTGCCGGTACGTCGAGCCCGTCGCCGCTGGATCAGATGTGGGCCGGGCATGGGAGCCGTTGTTCGATCCGGGCGTAAGCGACGGGCTGCGACGTGCCGGCACGGCCCCTCGCGTGCTCGTCGGGTGCGGGGGAACGCGCGGGGCTTCGGACCAGGGGCTGACGGACTTGGCTCCACCTGGGGGTGGAGGGCTGGGGGTCGGGTGGGTCCACCCGGGATCCACCCGGGCTCCGATCTGCTGACCTCGCGATTTCCGTAGCGTCGAAGGCGTCGGCAGCGCTCGCTGTCGGTAGCCGCTCTTCCTCGCCCATGGAGGTCGCGATGTCCGGGCTCGTCAACGCCTTGGTGATCGTCGCCGTTGTTGTTCTGGTCGTCGCACGCCAATTCCGTACGCGCAGGGTGAGCACGGACAGGCGCTGGTGGATCGTGCCGGCCGTGCTGGCCGTGATCGCTCTGCGTGAGCCCGGGCTCGTCGACTCCCACCACCGGACCGGGGCGATCCTCCTCATAGGGACCGAGATCGTCATCGGGCTGGCCGTCGGAGCCGCCTGGGCGTGGACCACGCGGATGTGGATGGAGCCGGACGGCACGGTCTGGAGCAGGAGCACCAAGACCGGCGCGGCCGTCTGGGGCGTGGGCATAGCCGCGCGGCTGGGGCTCTACGGGATCGGTGCGCTGCTCGGTGTGCGTCAGAACAGCTCCGCGCTGCTGCTCGCGCTCGCGGCCACCCTGCTGGTCCGCTCCGGACTCCTGCTCTGGCGTTCGCAGTCCCTGCGCCCGGCGGTCGCGCAGGACGCGGCGTACGGTGGCGGCGTGCCCCAGGCCCCGTGGAAGGAGCGCGTGTGAGCGAGCATTCCTGGACCCGCTGGCCCTCCCGCGAGGCGCTCTCCCGAGCGGGAGTGACCAGGGCCAGGCGCGTGCTCGCCTGGGCGACGCGCCTCTTCGGACTGGGCGTGCTCCTGTGGACGACCTTCTCGAAGAGCGATCTGAGCGGATGGCAGACCGCGGCGGCGGCGCTCGGGGTCATCGTCTGCGCGGCCGCCGCCTGGGCGTTCTGGCAGTGCACGCTCCAGCACCGGCTGCTGCCCTCCGTGGCGCTGCTCGCGCTGCTGCTCGCGATGGCGACGGTGGCGGCGAGCACGGGATTCAGGGTTCCGGCGCTCGTGCTGTGGTGCGCGTGCGGGATCAGCGCCGTCGAGAGGCTGCCCCTGGCGGCGGCGCTGCCCCTCACCACGGTGGCGCTGAGCGCCTACGCGGCGGTCAACGACGACATCTGGCTCACCACGGTGGCCACCGCCGTGGGGCTCGTCCTGGCGGGATACGTACTGCGCCTCGACGCGGAGGCACGGGGCAGCGCCCAGCGGCTCCTCGACCAGGAGCGCGCGGCACGTGCGGCCGAGGCGGAGTCGGCGGCGCTCGCGGAGCGCGCCAGGATCGCCCGGGAGATCCACGACGTGCTGGCGCACAGCCTCTCGGCGCAGATGGTGCACCTCGAGGCGGCCAGGCTGCTGATCGAGCGGGGCGCCGACCGGGAGACGATCCTCGAACGCGTCGTGGCGGCGCGCGGGATGGCCAGGGAGGGGCTCGCCGAGACACGGCAGGCGCTCTCCGCGCTGCGGGGCGAGATGTCCCCGGTGGAGGAATTCCTGGGTGAACTGGTCGCCACGTCCGACGGTGCCGACGTCACCGTCACGGGTGAACGCCAGCTGCTGCCGGCCGAGGCCTCGCAGGCGGTGCGCAGGGTCGCGCAGGAGGCCCTGACGAACGTCCGCAAGCACGCGCCGGGGGCCAAGGTCCACGTGCGGCTGGACTACGGCGAACACGAAGTGACGCTGGCCGTACGGGACTCAGGGGGAGCGCCGGGAGAGCTCGGTACCGCAGGTGCCGGGTACGGTCTGCTGGGCATGCGGGAGCGTGCCGAGCTGTTGGGCGGCTCGTTGGAGGCCGGGCCGGACGAGGAGGGGTTCGTGGTCACGCTGAAGGTGCCCGTATGACGACGGAGGAGACCGGAAGGGCGGCTCGGGTCGTGGTGGCGGACGACCAGACGGTGGTGCGCGAGGGCATCGTGATGCTGCTGGGCCTGCTGCCGGGGATCGAGGTCGTGGGTGCGGCCGGAGACGGGGAGGAGGCCGTGGCGCTCGTCGCCGAACTCGCCCCGGACGTCGTGCTGATGGACCTGCGCATGCCGCGCTGCGACGGCGTCGAGGCGACCCGGCGCATCCGCGCCGAGCATCCGGGGACGCAGGTGGTCGTGCTCACCACGTACGCCGACGACGAGTCGCTGTTCCCGGCGCTCCGGGCCGGGGCCCGCGGATATCTCACCAAGGACGCGGGCGGCGACGAGATCGTGCGCGCCGTGGAGAGCGTGCTGTCCGGAAACGCGGGACTCTCCCCGAGTGTCCAACGGCGGCTGCTGGAACGGCTGTCGCAGCCGGAACCGCCGCCGGCCGCGCCCGTGGCGCCGCCCGACGGACTCACCGCGCGTGAGACAGAGGTGCTGCTGCTGATCGCCGACGGACTCACCAACCAGGAGATCGCCCGCAAGTTGCACGTCTCCACCGCCACGGTGAAGACCCACATCAACAATCTCTTCGCCAAGACCGGGCTCAAGGACCGTGCCCAAGCGGTGCGTTATGCCTATGGGAAGGGTCTCGTCCGGCCACCGGTGAATTGAGTCACCTGATGGGGTGAAGTGGGTGGGTAGAAGAGTCCGGGATCTTCCCGATCTGTACATCCTTGGGTACGCGGCCGAATCAGGTCGCGGACAAGGAGAGTTCGGTGGAGAAGCACGACGGCCGCGACACGGGGGAGGTCCGGTTCGACGACCCCTGGTATGACGCGCTCGCCTCCGGCTGGGGCGAGTTGGACGGCACGGGGGCGCCCGCGCCCGTCGTCCCGCCCGCGCGCCAGGGGCAGGGAGGCCGCACGGGCGGCACGGCCGAGGTCTATCTGAAGGTGCAGCGCAGCGCGGCCTTCCAGGAGGTGCGCGGCCGGTACCGGAGGTTCGTGGTGCCAGCCTTCGCCGTGTTCTTCACCTGGTACGTCGGCTACGTGGTGACCGCCACGGCAGCGCCCGGGTTCATGGCCCGGTCGGTCGCCGGCGCGGTGAACGTGGGCATGGTGGCGGGACTCGGGCAGTTCCTCACCACGTTCCTGCTCACCTGGGCCTACGCGCGCCACGCGCGGCTGCGCCGTGACCGGGCCGCTCTCGAACTGCGTTGGGACACCCAGGAGTTGACGCGCAGCGTCGGAGGAGCCGAGCGGTGACCGGCAACCATCAGACGCTGGCGCTCCTGCTGTTCAGCGTGTTCGTGGCGGTGACGCTGGCGATCACCACGTGGGTGAGCCGCAACCGGCACGGTTCGGCCGAGGAGTTCTACGCCGGGGGGCGACTGTTCTCATCAATGGAGAATGGTTTTGCCATTTCTGGTGACTATATTTCGGCGGCGTCCTTCCTCGGGGTCACGGGACTCATCGCGCTCTACGGCTACGACGGACTGCTGTACGTCGTCGGATTCTTCGTCGCCTGGCTCGTCGTTCTGTTCCTCGTCGCCGAACTCGTGCGCAATTGCGGGCGGTTCACCCTCGCCGACGTCGTCGCGGCGCGGATGAGCGAGCGACCGGTGCGGATCGCCGCGGGAACGGCCTCGGTGACGGTGTCCGTCCTGTATCTGGTCGCGCAGATGGTGGGCGCGGGCAGCCTGGTCGCGCTGCTCCTGGGAGGTACGAGCGGCGCGGCGCGGAACTGGACGGTGATCGGTGTCGGCGCGCTCATGGTGATCTATGTGTCGCTGGGCGGGATGCGGGCCACCACATGGATCCAGATCGTCAAGGCGGTCCTGTTGATGGGCGGCGCCGTCGCGCTGACCGTGCTCGTCCTGGTGCGTTTCCACGGGGACTTCAACCAGTTGCTGCTCTCGGCCGCCGGGCGCAGCGGGCACGGCGACGCGTTTCTCGTGCCCGGTCTGAAGTACGGCGGGGACTGGACGGCGCGTCTCGACTTCATCAGCCTGGGCCTCGCGCTGGTGCTCGGCACGGCCGGACTGCCGCACATCCTGTCGCGCTTCTACACCGTGCCGACCGCGCGGGCCGCACGGCGTTCGGTGGTCTGGGCGATCGGACTCATCGGGGGCTTCTACCTGATGACGATCGTGCTGGGCTTCGGCGCTGCGGCGATCGTCGGACCGAAGGCGGTGAGGGAGTCGAACGCGGCGGGGAACACGGCGGTTCCGCTGCTCGCGCTCGACCTGGGCGGCGGCCCCGACTCGACCGGCGGGACAGTGCTGTTCGCGGTCGTGGCGGCCATCGCCTTCGCCACGATCCTCGCGGTCGTGGCCGGCATCACCCTGGCGTCCTCCGCGTCCGTGGCGCACGACCTGTACACCTCCCTGCGACGCCGGCACGCGAAGGTACGCAGCGAGGTCGCGGTGGCGCGGGCGGCGGCGGTGGGCATCGGAGTCGTCGCGATCGCGCTCGGGCTGGTGGCCCGCGACCTGAACGTGGCCTTCCTGGTGGGCCTCGCCTTCGCCGTCGCCGCGTCCGCGAACCTGCCGGTGCTGCTGTACTCGTTGTTCTGGCGGAGCTTCACCACCCGCGGCGCGGTCTGGGCCGTATACGGAGGGCTGGTGCCCGCGCTGGTGCTCGTACTGCTGTCGCCGGTGGTGTCGGGCAGTCCCGACTCCCTGTTCCCGGGCGTGGATTTCCAGTACTTCCCGCTGCAGAACCCCGGCCTGGTGTCGATCCCGCTCGGCTTCCTCTCGGGCTGGCTGGGGACGGTCACCTCGGTGGAGCCGCCGGACGAGGCCAAGCACGCGGAGACCGAGGTGCGGTCGTTGACGGGGGCCGGTGCGGTCTGAGGGCCGCGCGGTACCCAGGTGGCGCCAAGTCCGTGGCGAGGCGAGGGGCCCTTGAGGAGTCCCGTGGTGGAGGCCCGCGGCGGCGCGGGCCTCCAGCGGAGTACCCCGTCCGCCGCGGGTCCGTGCCGGGGCCGGGGGAGAATCCGACTCGCGCCGCCAGGCGGGGGCGGCCGTCGCGCGTGGGGCAGCCCTCAGGGCGCCACCCACGCGTACCGATGTTCCGGGCGTCCGGTGTCGCCGTACCTGAGGGACAGGCGCAGGCGTCCCGCCTGTTCGAGATGGCGCAGGTAGCGCTGGGCGGTGGAGCGGCTGAGGCCTGTCTCGGCGGCCACCTCGTGGGCCGACAACGCTTGGCCCGAACGGTGCAGCACACCGCAGATCAGGTCGGTGGTGGGTTCCGAGTGGCCCCTCGGCAGCCCGGGAGACGCCGGTGTGGGCGCCGTACGCAGAGCGCCGAAGATCCGGTCGACCTGCTCCTGGCCGGCCACGCCGCGCCCGCCCACCCGGTCGACGGTCCGCCGCAGGGCCGCGTAGGAGTCCAGGCGGGTGCGCAGCGCGGCGAAGGTGAACGGCTTGACCAGATAGTGCAGGGCGCCCAGACGCATCGCGGCCCGGACGGTCACCACGTCGCTCGCCGCGGTGATCATGATGACGTCGGTTCCGTGACCCCGTTCGCGCATGTGGTGGACGAGTTCGAGGCCTGTCTGGTCGGGCAGATAGTGGTCGAGCAGGACCAGGTCGACGGGCGCGCGCTCCACGGCGGCCAGGGCCTGGGCAGCGCTGTGCGCGCGGGCGGCCACCCGGAATCCGGGAACCTTCCCCACGTACTTCGCGTTGATCTCAGCGACGCGGAAGTCGTCGTCCACGACCAGGACGTCAATCATCGGGCCTCTTCCTCTCAAGCCCTGGGCGAGCGTTAAGCCCGTGTTTCGGCTCCGCTGTTGTAGCGCGAGCAAAACGAGCACAACAGACTCTTGCAAGCAGAAGAACACCTTGCGCCCAGAAGACTGATGCTGTGGCCCGCACCACATCTACCGTCCGGGCCCATGAGCGCAGACACCGGCCCCGCCATCGAGTTGCGGGGCGCCAGCAAGATCTTCAAGACCCCGTCAGGGGGTCTGCACACGGCGGTCAGGGAACTGGACCTGACCATAGGCCGTGGCGAGTTCGTGGCCGTCGTCGGGCCCACGGGCTGTGGGAAGTCGACCACACTGACCCTGGTGAGCGGCCTGGAGGAGCCCACCGAGGGCGAGGTCCTGGTGGCGGGCGCGCCGGTCGAGGGTGTCGGCGACAAGGTCGGTTTCGTCTTCCAGCAGGACGCCACCTTCCCGTGGCGCACGGTCCTGTCGAACGTCATGGCCGGCCCGCGATTTCGTGGGGTGCCCAAGGCGGAGGCGAAGAAGCGGGCCCGCGAATGGCTGGCCAGGGTCGGTCTCGCCGCCTTCGAGGACCGCTATCCGCACCAGCTCTCCGGCGGTCAGCGCAAGCGTGTCGCGCTCGCCGCGACCTTCGTCAACGACCCCGAGATCCTGCTGATGGACGAGCCCTTCTCGGCGCTCGACGTGCAGACCAGGGCTCTGATGTCGGACGAACTGCTGGAGCTGTGGGAGGGCACGGGCGCCTCGGTCGTCTTCGTCACCCACGACCTGGAGGAGTCCATCGCGCTCGCCGACAAGGTGGTCGTGATGACGGCGGGCCCGGCCACCGTGAAGCAGATCTTCGACATCGATCTGCCCCGGCCCCGCAAGGTCGAGGCGGTACGCCTGGAGCCGCGGTTCATCGAGATCTACCGCGAGATCTGGGAGTCGCTGGGCGAAGAGGTCCGCATCACGCGCGAGAGGGGTGCGGCCGATGTCGCCTGACGTCATACCCGAGGCCGTCGTCACTCCGGCCGACAGCGAACCCGTGAAGCCGGGGCGCGCCCACTCACGGGCCCGAGCCGCTCGCAGACGCAGGACGATCGTAGCCGCGGTCCGCGCGGTGCTTCTGGTCGCCGTGCTCGGTCTGTGGGAGGTGTTCGCGCGAGCCGAGATCATCGACCCGTTCAACTTCTCCATGCCGTCGAAGATCTGGGACCAGATCTACACCTGGACGGCCCACGGGACCGCGCTCGGTTCGCTCGGCGAGCAGATCTGGTTCACGCTCCACGAGGCGCTGCTCGGCTGGATCATCGGCGTGGTGTCCGGTGTGGTCTTCGGTATCGCGCTGGGACGCGTCGCCTTCCTCGCCGATGTCCTTGGTCCGTACATCAAGGTGCTCAACTCCATACCGAGGATCGTGCTGGCCCCGATCTTCGTGATCTGGTTCGGGCTCGGCCCCGCCTCCAAGGTCGCCTCCGCGGTGGTCCTGGTGTTCTTCCCGGTCTTCTTCAACGCGTTCCAGGGTGCCCGTGAGGTCGACCGCAACCTGGTCGCCAACGCCCGGATCCTCGGCGCGAGCGACCGCCGGGTGACGCTTCAGGTCGTCATCCCGTCGGCCACCTCATGGATCTTCACCAGCCTCCACGTCAGCTTCGGCTTCGCCCTCATCGGCGCGATCGTCGGTGAGTACATCGGCGCCACCAAGGGCATCGGTCTGCTCGTCGCGCAGTCCCAGGGCACCTTCAACGCGGCCGGTGTGTACGCCGCGATGGTCATCCTCGCCGTGGTCGCGCTGCTGGCCGAGGGGCTGCTCACCTTCGCCGAGCGCCGCATCTTCCGCTGGAAGCCGTCGGACTCCGAGAGCTGACCTGCCCGGGGGCCCGGGTTCCCGACCGCCCGGTCACCCACCCCTACGCCTCACCCCACGACGTCCGTTCCTGGCTCAACCTCCCTCTTCAGGACGTCCGTTCCCGATTCGACGCCCCTCAGGGCGTCCGTTCCGCCCGCACCGCCCTCTCACAAGGACGTGACCTATCATGCGCAAGACCGCCAGATACTCCGCGCTGGCAGCCGCCGGTCTGCTCGCCCTCTCCTCGCTCACCGCCTGCGCCAACGACGCGGCCTCCTCCACCGCCGACAGCGGCAGCGGCTCGGGCGGCGGCAAGGGGGAGCACGTCAAGATCATGGTGGGCGGCCTCGACAAGGTCATCTACATGCCGGCGATGCTCACCCAGCGGCTCGGCTACTTCAGTGACCAGGGCCTGGATGTCGAACTCCTCAGCGAGCCGGCCGGTGTGCAGGCGGAGACCGCCCTCGTCTCCGGTCAGGTGCAGGGGGCCGTCGGCTTCTACGACCACACGCTCGACCTGCAGACCAAGCACAAGTCCGTGGAGTCCGTCGTCCAGTTCTCGCACGCGCCCGGGGAGGTGGAACTGGTCTCCGCCAAGCGCGCGGGCGACATCACGTCGCCCAAGGACTTCAAGGGAAAGAAGCTGGGCATCACCGGGCTCGGTTCCTCCACCGACTTCCTCACCAAGTACCTGGCGGTCAAGAACGGGGTGAAGGTCAGCGACTTCTCGCCGGTCGCCGTCGGCGCCGGACCGACCTTCATCTCCGCGCTCCAGAAGGGGGCGATCGACGGCGGTATGACGACGGATCCGACGGTCGCCACGGTCCTGAAGAAGGGCCTGGGCAAGGTGCTCATCGACATGCGTACGCCGAAGGGTTCGGTGGAGGCGTTCGGCGGCCCGTACCCCTCGTCCAGCCTCTACATGCAGACGGACTGGGTGAACGGCCACAAGGAGACGGTCCAGAAGCTGGCCAACGCCTTCGTCAAGACGCTCGCGTGGATGGCCACGCACAGCGCGTCCGAGATCGCCGCCAAGATGCCCGCCGACTACTCGCAGGGCGACAAGGCGCTCTACGTCACCGCCATCGAGAGCACGCTGCCGATGTTCACCAAGGACGGGGTGATGCCCGAGGGCGGCCCCGAGACCGTCGAGAAGGTGCTCAAGGCGTTCAACCCCAACATCAAGAACGCCAAGGTGGACCTCGCCAAGACCTTCACCACGGAGTTCGTGAAGGCCGCCGGCTGATCGGCCCGAACCGCGGGCAGAACAGTCCGGACAGCCCACCGCGCGCACGGCTGTTCTTCCCCGGCGGCCGGACGCGCGGTCAGGCACGGCCCCGTGCCTCCTGAGCCGTGTTCTCAGACGCGGGTCGCCCAGGCGTAGCGATGCTCCGGGCGGCCCGCGTCGCCGTATCTGAGGGTCAGCCTGGCCCGTCCCGTGCGCTCCAGGAGCTTCAGGTAGCGCTGGGCGGTCTGCCGGCTCAGTCCGGTCTCCTCGGCGACCTCCTGGGCCGACAGCGGCCCCTCGGCGTTCACCAGGGCGCGGCGTACGAGTTCCGCCGTCGAGGGGGAGTGCCCCTTGGGCAGGTCCCGCTCGGCGGTCGTCGACAGGGCGCCGAAGATCCGGTCCACCTGGGCCTGTTCGGCCTCGCCCCCGCCGTCGAGGGTACGGCGCAGATCCGCGTACGCCTCCAGCTTGGCGCGCAGGCCCGCGAAGGCGAACGGCTTGACCAGGTACTGGAGCGCGCCCTGCCGCATGGCCGCCTGCACGGTGGAGATGTCGCGGGCGGCCGTCACCATGATGACGTCGGTCTGATGACCGCGACGGCGCATCTCCCGGACGACCGTGAGGCCCGTCTCGTCGGGCAGGTAGTGGTCCAGCAGAACCAGGTCCAGGTGCGGCAGTGTCTCCACGAGACGCATCGCCTCGGTGGCGCTGTGCGCCTCGCCCGCGACCCGGAAGCCGGGCACCTTGGTGACGTAGGCGGCGTTGACCCGCGCGACCCGGGTGTCGTCGTCCACGACCAGCACCTCGATCATCGCGACCCCTCCTCGGCGGCCGTGGGGACGGTGGGTTCCGCCGTCGGGTCCGGCTCCGTCAGCGCCTCGGGCAGGACGACCGTGAACTCCGCGCCCCCGCCGCTCGCCTCGGCCACCTCCGCGCTGCCGCCCTGCCGCTCGGCGAGCCGGCTGACCAGGGAGAGACCGATCCCGCGTTTGCCGTGCGCAGGCGGCTTCTTGGTGGACCACCCGTCCGTGAAGATCAGCTCCCGCCGGTCCGCCGGGATGCCCGGCCCGGTGTCCCGCACGCGCAGCACGGCGGTACGTCCCCTGGCGAGCAGTTCGACCTCCACGCGCGCGTGCGGCGTACCGGCCACGGCGTCGAGCGCGTTGTCGACGAGGTTCCCGACGACGGTGACCAGTCCGCGCGGGTCGACCAGCCGGTCGGGCAGCAGGGTCCCGTCCGAGATCCACAGGGCCACGCCGCGCTCGGCCGCGACGGTGGCCTTGCCGACCAACAGGGCGGCGAGCAGCGGATCGTGGACCTTCTCGGTGACCTGTTCCGCGGTGATCCGGTGGTCGCCGACCACCTCGCCGACGAACTCCACGGCGTCGTCGTACATCTCCAGTTCGAGCAGGCCCAGAAGTGTGTGCATCCGGTTGGCGTGCTCGTGGTCCTGGGCCCGCAGAGCGTCGATCAGTCCGTGCGTGGAGTCGAGTTCACGGCCGAGCTGTTCCAGTTCGGTGCGGTCGCGCAGGGTGGCCACGGCGCCGCCTTCGTCGGTCGGCATCCGGTTGGCGACCAGGACGCGCTGACCGCGCACGGTCAGCAGATCGGTACCGGTGACCCGGCCGGCCAGCACGTCGGTGGTACGGCCCGGACCGAGCACGTCGTCGAGCGGCCGGCCGATGGCTGCCGCGTCGAGCCCGAGCAGCCGCTGGGCCTCGTCGTTGAGGAGGCGTACCCGGCCGGTCCGGTCCAGGGCCACGACGCCCTCCCGGATGCTGTGCAGCATCGCCTCACGTTCCGCGAGCAGCGCCGAGATGTCGGAGAAGGCCAGGTCACGGGTCTGTCGCTGGACCCGGCGGGAGAGCAGATACGCGGCGAAGGCACCGACGGCCAGTGCTCCCCCCGCATAGGCGAACAGGCCCGGGATGGCGTGGATCAGCCGGCCGCGCACGCTGTCGTACTCGATGCCGACCGAGACCGCGCCGATGATGCGCCCGTGGACGTCGCGCAGGGGCACCTTGCCGCGTGCCGAGCGCCCCAGCGTGCCGCTGTCGATCTGCATGACGTCCTTGCCTGCCAGGGGCCGGCTGGGATCGGTGGAGACGACTCCGCCTATCTGTTTGACGTCCTTGTGCGACCAGCGCACGCCGTGCGTGTTCATCACCACCACGTACTCCGCTCCGCTTGCCCGGCGGATCCGCTCGGCGGCGGTCTGCACGGGCCCGTTCACGGACGGCAGGGACGTCTGGAGGTCCTCGGCGATGCGCGGCTGGGCCGCCGTGGTCTGCGCGATCGCGAGCGCGCGGCGCATGGCCTGGTCGTCGAGCTGCGCGCTCAGCGGGGCGAGGAACAGCCCGGTCGCGAGGACGGCGACTCCGGCGGCGATCGTCACCTGCATCAGCAGCACCTGCGAGAACACCCGCCGCGGCAGCCCGAGGCGCAGTCGTCGGGCACGGGGAGGGGAGCTCATACCCATGACCGTACGGGGGAGGGCGCTGCCCGCCGTAGGGGGTGTGGCGTGGATCTCCTGATCGCCGTGCGGGCGGCGCGGGCGGGGCTGTGGGGTGCCGTGTGTCACCGGCCGCGTCATGTGTGCGGGGGCGGTGGTACGTGGTCCCGGGGGCGCACGGGCCCGGCACATGGGGCCCAGTCCTGGTGAGCCGCGGTCAGCAGGCGATCGGGATCGGTGTGCGGGGCAGCTCCCGTACGGCCACCACGTCCATGCGGGCCGGGGAACCGAGCGCCGAGCCGCAGCTCTCCGGGCGGGGCGGCAGCGAGGCGCCCTGCGCGACGACGACCCGCCACACACGACCGTCGGTGTGGGTGACGGTCACCTCCCAGCGCGGTGCCGCCCCGCGGGTGCGCAGGACCCGGAAGGCGTCCGCCGCGTGCTCCGAGGTGGCCGTGCGCACGGCCAGCTCGGCCGCCTGTCCCGGCCGGTCCCAGGCCGAGCAGCCCCGGCAGCCCTCGGTGACGATGCGCCCCTCCCGGACGCCCTGGAGGATCTCCTTGACGGAGTGGGCCGCGGCCCGTCCGTACGCGTAGCCGTACGGCAGGACGAGCAGGGTGGGCGAGAAACGGTGACCACCCAGATGAGTGACCTCCCAGGCGCCGCCCACCCCCGAGGCGGCGAGCTCGGCGGCGAGAGGCCGCCCCAGGAGGGCGCAGCAACGGTCGCGCTTGCCGTTGGTGCAGACGAGCGCGAGCGGGTCGCCCTGGTGCGGGCGGCCCCGCAGCACCGTGTCGAAGGCGTACGGATCCCCCGCGCCGAGTGCGGTGAAGTCCAGGTCGAGCAGCTGCTCGGGGGTGCGGGTCGTGGCGCTGTGCAGCCACGCGCGTCCCGGAGTGGTGTGGGCCGCGTACACCTGGCGCTCGGCGGAGGCCCCGCTGTCCGCGTGCCGTCCGGGGCGCCGGATGAGCGCGATCCGTACGCCGGTGCCCTCGGCGGCCGCTTCGAGGGCGCGCCCGAGCGCGGGGTCCAGGTGGCTCGACGTGAGCGCCTTGGCTCCCCAGGGTCCGGGCTGCTCGAGCAGCAACCATGTCCTCGCGGTGGCCGCGGTCCCCGCGAGGGGCTCGTCGAAGTCGCGGGACGCGGTCGTGCACCTACTCACAGAGGTGAGCCTAACCTGACTTCGGCCAAGGCGACTTCCGACCTTGGGCCAGGGTGGCCTCCGGCCGTGTGAACAGGGGCGCGCTCTGGGCGCATTCGGCGCTCGGAGAGGCTTCAGGAGGCTCAGGGGGCGCACTCCGGGAGTGGCTGTGGCGGCCGCGCTCCCACGTACTGGCCACTGGGACGCATGCGCAGCGGCCGTTCCCCGTACTCCTCCAGGGCGTGGGCGATCCACCCGGCCGTCCGGGCGACGGCGAACACCGTCTCCGCGGCGGAGGCGGACATGCCGGAGGAGACCGTGAGCACGGCCAGCGCGAGATCGACGTTGGCGTGCAGGGGGGTGTGGCGGGCGGTGGTGGTCACGATGTCCCGCGCCGCCGCCAGGGCCGGCGCCGCGTCGGGTACCTCCTCCAGGAGGGCGAACAGGGCACGCGCGCGCGGGTCCTCGGCGGGGTAGAGCCGGTGGCCGAGACCGGGGACGCGGCGCCCGGCGCGCAGTTCGTCCGCGACCACCGGTGCCGCGGTGCCCTGGTCCAGTACGTCGAGGAGCAGCCGGTGGGCCAGGCCTCCGGCGGCGCCGTGCAGGGGTCCTTCCAGCACGCCCAGGCCCGCGGACACGGCGGCGTACGGGTGCGCCCGGGCCGACGCGGCGACCCGTACCGCGAGCGTCGAGGCGGCCAGGTCGTGGTCGACGAGCAGGCCGAGTGCCGTGTCCAGCGCCCTCAGTGACGCCTCGTCAGGATTCCGGCCGGTGAGCCGCGGCCACAGCCGGTGGGCCAGCGGTCCCTCGTCGCGGTGGTCGTGGCGCTTCGGCGGGAGGGCGGCGACGAGGGTGGGGATGAGGGTGCGCGCGGTGCCGAGGACGGCGCTCTCCGACAGGTCGAAGCGCAGCGGGTCGGCGGCCGAGGCGGCGATCGCGGCGACGCGCAGCCGGTCCGTCGGGCCGCTGTGTTCGGGCAGCGCGTCGACGGCCCGGCGGGCGGCGGCGACGGTCGCCTCCGGAGCGGTGAACGTGATGCCGGGGCGCAGCCGTCCGGTCCACAGCCACTCCGCGATCTCTTCGTACGAGTGGCGCGCGGCCAGTTCGGTCGCGTCGACACCGCGGTAGTAGTACCGGTCCTCCTCGATCAGGGTGATGCGGGTGCGGACGGACAGCTCACCGACCGCAGTCGAACTCCCGCCGGAATCACGCCTGTTGCGTCGCGCGAGGTTCTCCACCTCGTCGGCGTCGAAGGTGCTGCCCCGGCCGCCGGGGTCCCGCCGGCTGCTGAGCTGACCGCGGCTCACGTACGCGTACACGGTCTCCGCCTTCACGCCGAGCAGGTCGGCGGTCTCCCTGGTGCTGAGCCGTCGGCCCGCGTGCGCCGGCGTTCCCGGTTCCTGATCGCTCATGGACGACACCGTATCTATGGATCGATGTATTGATGCAATCAATATTGACAGAGATCCAGTCAAGCATGGACAGTCGAATCAAGTTTCCAGGGAGGAAAGTCATGCCGAACAACCGGGCCGCCACCGCCACCGCCACGGCCCCCGCGACAGCCGCCGCCCCTGCCGACATCCCGCGAGGGCTCGCGGGCGTCGTCGTCACGGAGACCGCGCTGGGGGACGTCAGGGGGCTGGAGGGCTTCTACCACTACCGCCAGTACTCGGCCGTCGACCTCGCGCGGACCCGCGGGTTCGAGGATGTCTGGCACCTGCTGGTCCACGGTGAACTGCCGGACGCGGCCCGCGGTGCCGCCTTCGCCGCGCGGACCGCGGCGCTGCGCCGGCTCCCGGACGAGGTGCGTGCCGCGCTTCCCGCGATCGCGGCGGCGACCGGACCGTCCGGACCGCTCGCGGGCCTGCGGACCGCGTTGTCGCTGCTCGGGGCGGCGTCGGGGTTCCGGCCGGTCTACGACATCGACGCGGACCGGCGTCTGGCGGACACGCTGGCCGCGTGCGCGGCCGTGCCGACGTTGCTCACCGCGCTGTACCGGCTGGGCCGGGGGCTGGAGCCGGTCGAGCCGCGCGAGGACCTCCCGTACGCCGCGAACTACCTGTACATGCTCACGGGTTCGGAACCGGACGCGGCACGGGCGCGGGCGGTCGAGCAGTACCTGATCTCCACCATCGACCACGGATTCAACGCGTCGACGTTCACGGCGCGGGTGATCGCGTCGACGGGAGCGGACGTCGCCGCCTGTCTCGTGGGAGCCGTGGGGGCGCTGTCGGGACCGCTGCACGGTGGCGCGCCGAGCCGTGCCCTGGACACGCTCGACGCGATCGGCACCGCCGACCGCGTCGACCCGTGGATCCGCGCGCGGGTCCACGCGGGTGAGCGCATCATGGGCTTCGGGCATGCCGTCTACCGCACCGAGGACCCGCGCTCCCGGATGCTCCGTGACATCGCCCAGGGGTTCGGCGGCTCCCTGGTCGACTTCGCCGTCGAGGTCGAACACCGGGTGGAGGCGATCCTGGCGGAGCTCAAGCCCGGCCGTGAACTCCACACCAACGTCGAGTTCTACGCCGGTGTGGTCATGGAGCTGTGCGGCTTGCCGCGCGAGATGTTCACCCCCACCTTCGCGGCGGCCCGGGTCGTCGGCTGGAGCGCCAACATCCTGGAGCAGGCACAGGACTCGAAGATCATCCGTCCGGCCGCGCGGTACGTGGGGCCGGTGCCGCCGGTGGCGGTTCCGCCAGTGGTCCGAGGGGGAGTGTGAGGCGCCCTGAGCGCGTTGCGTGAGGTCCGGCACCGGTCCGGTATCGGACCTCACGAAGGAGTGGTCGAGCATCGCCGGGCGCGGTGGACGCGGTGTGCTCGGAGCGGCCCAGCGCGTCAAGGGTCTTGCGCGGGGCGAAGGCTGTTCATGTTCGCACGGGCCTGCTGGGGTGCCGCGTCCGGAGATCGAGCCTCAACGGGGTGACCGGGGTGTCGGCCTCAACGGTTGACGGAGCAAACGGTTGACGGAGCAGTCCATGCCGCGGTCCTACGGTTGCGTCACTTATCGGGAATGTCGGCCTTGGCGCGTACCAGTGTTTCTCTGCTGACGATCACGATGCGCTCGTAGTCGGCGCGAGCGGCGTCGGAGGGGAGCTCGTTGTCGAGGGCCGCCGTGGCCTCGGTTCCGATGACGGCGAAGTTGCCGTCGCTGAGCTCGAAGATGTCCGGGCATGAATCGCCGGACATGCTGCCTCTCTCGCGTGGGGACGCGCCGATGCGACGAACGATTTTCAAGATCCCTGCCCTCGTGTCTAGAACGCCGATGGACCCCGGGTCCTCACGTCTCGACGGCTGAGGGCGGGGTCAGAATAGCGGCATTATTGCCGAGGGTTTCCACGTTGATGGTCTCGGGTACCCCCTTGACCGTTTGGTTGACCCATTGGTTGACCGGGTCGACAGAAGGGGCGAGACGGATCAACTTCGTTCACTCCGTTGGTGGTTCGCCGACCACCCACCATTCCTCCGTGTCGGCCTCGTCAAGATCGAGGATGAGACGGTCAACCATTCGGCCCACACGTGCTTCCGTCGAGTTGCCCTCGAGGCTCGCCCGGTGAGGGCGGTGCGCGTCCCAGTAGGCGCGAAAGATCGGGTTCTGGCAGAACATCCGGAGGTGGCCGTGGAGCTCCTCCCACGTGACCACCTCGACACGGTAGGCGAGAAGGGCGTTGGTGTACATGGCGTTCGCGAAGAGATACTGGCGCTGCCGGACGGGGGAATCCGCCTGGACGGTGCTGTACACCGCTGCCAGATCGGCGTCGTCCATGGCCTTGCTCAGCAGGTAGTGCTGGGCGCGCTGTTGGTCGAGCATGGCGTTCTGCCGGGCTCCCCGCTCCACTTCCGCGACCCGCAGGCGCAGTTCTTCGTAGCGTTGTCGTCGGGTGGCGAGGACGGCGAGGGCCCCCGCCGCGAAGGCGAGCCCCGCGACGGCCGCGGAACCCCACCCCTGTACCCCGAATTTCTGTGTGGCCATGTCAACCCCCGAATCAGGCGACCGTTCCGCCGGTCGTCGGTTGTGGGGCGACAGGGAGCGGACCGGCGAGCGGTGGGCGGCGCGCTTGCCGTCTCCCAATCTTGCCGAGCGGCGCTGATCGGCGGGGAGGCGGAGAGGAGGCGCACGGAGGGAAGTGAGGGTTGCGCGTCCCGGCGCCATGCCCAACGTGTGCCCCGCGAGCGCCGCTAACAATCGTTCACTTCGGGGCGATTCCCCCCACTCGTATCCTGGGACGACAGCCATTCCCCGTACGAGCGCCGGTCCGCGAGCCGCCCTCGTCGAAGAGCCGGTTCACGAGCCGGCGCACGCGTCGGTGTGAAAGAGGTCGCTCGTTGAGCCAGCCAAGCCCGCAGCAGGTCCCGCTCGCCCCGGACGGGCTGCCCCCGGCCGGTGACCGGCAGATCCCCGTCATCGTCCTCGCCGGTTTCCTCGGCTCCGGCAAGACCACACTGCTCAACCACCTCCTGCACCACAGCGGGGGCAGCCGCATCGGCGCCGTCGTCAACGACTTCGGGGCGATCGAGATCGACGCGATGGCGGTGGCCGGAGCGCTCGGCGACTCCACCGTGTCGCTCGGGAACGGCTGTCTGTGCTGTGCCGTCGACGCCAGTGAGCTCGACGGCTATCTGGAGCGGCTCACCCGGCCCTCGGCCCGTATCGACGTCATCGTCATCGAGGCGAGCGGCCTGGCCGAGCCCCAGGAGCTCGTGCGGATGGTGCTCGCCGGTGAGAACCCGCGGATCGTCTACGGCGGACTCGTCGAGGTCGTCGACGCGGCCGAGTTCGACGGCACGCGCGAGAAGCATCCCGAGATCGACCGGCATCTCGCCCTCGCCGACCTCGTCGTCGTCAACAAGACCGACCGCGCCGACGACGGGGAGAGGGTGCTGCGCACCGTACGGGACCTCGTGGACCGCGCCGCCGTCGTGCCCGCCGCGTACGGCCGCGTCGACCCCGAGTTGCTCTTCGACCGCAGGCCGAGCGTGGACCGCGTCGGCCAGCTCTCCTTCGACGACCTCCACGCGTACGACGAGGCCGGCCGCACGGACCCCGACGGTCACACAGGCCACCTGCACGCGGCCTACGAATCCCTCTCCTTCACCTCCGAAGTCCCGCTCTCCCCGAGGCGGTTGATGGAGTTCCTCGACAGCAGGCCCGAAGGGCTCTACCGCATCAAGGGGTACGTCGACTTCGGCGCCCACGACCGCCGCAACCGCTACGCCGTGCACGCGGTCGGACCGTTCCTGCGGTTCCGCCCGGAGCCCTGGGCGGCCGGTCCGGAGCCCGGGGCCGTCGGCGGACGCCGCACCCAGCTCGTACTGATCGGCTCCGGCATCGACACCACCGCCCTGGGCAAGGCGCTGGCGGCGTGCGAGGAGGACGCCCCGCACGCCGACGAGCACAGCATGTGGGGCGTCCTGCGCTACGTACAGGAACAGGGCCCGGAGGACTCGACCGGCACTCAGGAACAGGGCCCGGAGGACTGAACCGGCGCTACACCGGACCCGCCACCACCGACACCGTCTTCGCCAGCGACACGCCCGAGCCGTCGCGGCGCGGGTCCATCTCCGGCAGCTCGGCCGGTGTGCCGTTCTTCTGCGCGGCGCGCGCCGGAGCCGCGCCCGCCCAGGCCAGCGACAGGCAGTCCTCGCCCTTCAGGAACCGCTGGCAGCGCACGCCACCCGTGGCCCGGCCCTTGCGCGGGTACTGGTCGAACGGTGTCAGCTTGGCCGTGGTCTGGACGGAGTCGTCCAGCGTGCCGCGGGAGCCCGCCACGGTGAAGACCACCGCGTCCACCGCGGGGTCGACCGCGGTGAAGGAGATCACCTTGGCGCCGTCGGTGAGCTTGATGCCCGCCATGCCGCCCGCGGCCCTGCCCTGCGGGCGGACCTGGGAGGCCTGGTAGCGCAGCAGCTGGGCGTCGTCGGCCACGAAGACCAGGTCCTCCTCGCCGGTGCGCAGCTCGACCGCGCCGACGATCCGGTCACCGTCCTTGAGCGTGATGACCTCCAACTCCTCCTTGTTCAGGGGGTAGTCGGGTACCACACGCTTCACGACGCCCTGCTCGGTGCCGAGCGCCAGACCGGGCGACGACTCGTCGAGGGTCGTCAGGCACACGACCGTCTCGTCCGGCTCCAGGGAGGACAGGAACTCCGAGATCGGCGCACCCCCCGAGAGGTTGGGCGCCGACGCGGTCTCCGGCAGCTGCGGGAGGTCGATCACGTTCAGCCGGAGCAGCCGGCCCGAGGAGATGACCACCCCGATCTCACCACGGGCCGTCGCGGGCACCGCGGAGACGATCAGGTCGTGCTTGGTGCGCTTGGCGTCCTCCGCCTCGGCGAAGGGATCACCGTTGGCCGTACGGGCGAGCAGCCCCGTCGAGGACAGCAGTACCCGGCACGGGTCGTCCGCCACCTGGAGCGGAACCGTCGTCGCGAGCGAGCCGGCCGACTCCAGGAGCACCGTGCGCCGGTCGGTGCCGAACTTCTTGGCCACCGCGGCCAGTTCGGTCGAGACCAGCTTGCGCAGCTCGGCGTCCGACTCCAGGATGCCGGTCAGCTCGTCGATCTCGCCGTTGAGCCGGTCGCGCTCCGACTCCAGCTCGATGCGGTCGAACCTGGTGAGGCGGCGCAGCGGGGTGTCCAGGATGTACTGCGTCTGGACCTCGGAGAGCGAGAAGCGCTCGATCAGGCGCTCCTTGGCCTGCGCCGAGTTCTCGCTGGACCGGATCAGACGGATGACCTCGTCGATGTCGATCAGCGCGACGAGGAGACCCTCGACCAGGTGGAGCCGGTCGCGCTTCTTGCCGCGGCGGAACTCGCTGCGCCGGCGTACGACCTCGAAGCGGTGGTCGAGATAGACCTCCAGGAGCTCCTTGAGGCCCAGGGTGAGGGGCTGGCCGTCCACCAGGGCCACGTTGTTGATGCCGAAGGACTCCTCCATCGGCGTCAGCTTGTAGAGCTGCTCCAGGACCGCTTCCGGCACGAAGCCGTTCTTGACCTCGATGACGAGGCGCAGGCCGTGCGCGCGGTCGGTGAGGTCCTTCACGTCGGCGATGCCCTGCAGCTTCTTGGCGCCGACCAGGTCCTTGATCTTGGCGATCACCTTCTCCGGACCGACGGTGAAGGGCAGTTCGGTGACGACGAGGCCCTTGCGGCGCGCCGTCACGTCCTCCACGGACACCGTGGCACGGATCTTGAAGGTGCCGCGGCCCGACTCGTAGGCGTCCCTGATCCCGGACAGGCCGACGATCCGGCCACCCGTGGGCAGGTCGGGTCCCGGCACGTACTTCATCAGCGTGTCCAGGTCGGCGCCCGGGTAGCGGATCAGGTGCCGGGCGGCGGCGACGACCTCGCCGAGGTTGTGCGGCGGCATGTTGGTCGCCATACCGACGGCGATCCCCGACGAGCCGTTGACCAGGAGGTTCGGGTACGCCGCGGGGAGGACGCCGGGCTCCTGCTCCTGGCCGTCGTAGTTCGGCGCGAAATCGACCGTGTCCTCGTCGATGGACTCGGTCATCAGTGACGTGGCGTCGGCCATCCGGCACTCGGTGTAACGCATGGCGGCCGGCGGGTCGTCGTTGCCGAGCGAACCGAAGTTGCCGTGGCCGTCGACGAGCGGCAGGCGCATCGAGAAGGGCTGGGCGAGCCGCACCAGCGCGTCGTAGATCGACGCGTCGCCGTGCGGGTGGAGCTTGCCCATGACCTCGCCGACGACACGGGCGCACTTCACGTAACCGCGGTCGGGGCGCAACCCCATCTCGTTCATCTGGTAGACGATGCGTCGGTGCACGGGCTTGAGGCCGTCACGGGCGTCCGGCAGGGCTCGCGAATAGATGACCGAGTACGCGTATTCGAGGAAGGAGCCCTGCATCTCGTCCACGACGTCGATGTCGAGGATCTTCTCCTCGTACGAGTCGTCGGGCGGCGGGGTCTTCGTGCTGCGGCGGGCCATCGCTGCTGCGGCTCCTTCACAGTCTCTGCCGGGGCATGAACGGGATCTGACGCGCACCATTGTGGACCGCCCCACTGACAACGCGGACCGCGACCCGTCCGTAGGGGCTGCGCGGAGCCCCTTTCCGCGTGCTCCCGGCGACCGGAGGGCCGCCCTCGCGGCGCAGGTGAGTCTCGCTCTCGGCGTACGGGGCGCGGGAACTTCGCCACCCGTCGGCGCGCTTGCATACAGTGGCAGGACCGGCAGGAATTCTGCAGTTTCCGCGATCGAAGGGACGTACATGCCCATGGGTCACACGGCCACAGCTGAGACAGGCTCCGGCGGCCTGACAGCGACCGAGCACCGCCTGGCCAACGGCCTGCGCGTGGTGCTCTCCGAGGACCATCTGACCCCGGTCGCGGCGGTGTGCCTCTGGTACGACGTCGGCTCGCGCCACGAGGTCGAGGGCCGCACCGGACTCGCCCACCTCTTCGAGCACCTGATGTTCCAGGGATCGGGCCAGGTGAAGGGCAACGGCCACTTCGAACTGGTGCAGGGCGCGGGCGGCTCCCTGAACGGGACCACCAGCTTCGAGCGCACCAACTACTTCGAGACGATGCCGACCCACCAGCTGGAGCTCGCCCTCTGGCTGGAGGCGGACCGGATGGGCTCGCTGCTCGCCGCGCTCGACGACGAGTCCATGGAGAACCAGCGGGACGTCGTCAAGAACGAGCGCAGGCAGCGCTACGACAACGTGCCCTACGGCACCGCCTTCGAAAAGCTGACCGCGCTCGCGTACCCCGAGGGCCACCCGTACCACCACACCCCGATCGGGTCGATGGCGGACCTGGACGCGGCGACCCTGGAGGACGCCCGCGCCTTCTTCCGCACCTACTACGCGCCCAACAACGCGGTGCTCTCGGTCGTCGGGGACATCGACCCCGAGGAGACGCTCGCCTGGGTCGAGAAGTACTTCGGCTCCATCCCCGGCCACGACGGGAAGCCCGCCCCGCGCGACGGTTCGCTGCCCGAGACCATCGGCGGGCAGCTGCGCGAGGTCGTCGAGGAAGAGGTCCCGGCGCGCGCCCTGATGGCCGCCTACCGGCTCCCCGAGGACGGCACGCGCGCGTCCGACGCGGCCGACCTCGCCCTGACCGTCCTCGGCGGCGGTGAGTCCTCCCGCCTGTACAACCGGCTCGTACGCCGCGACCGCACCGCCGTCGCGGCCGGGTTCGGTCTGCTGCGGCTCGCCGGGGCGCCCTCCCTGGGCTGGCTGGACGTGAAGACGTCCGGCGACGTCGAGGTCCCGGTCATCGAGGCGGCCGTCGACGAGGAGCTCGCCCGGTTCGCCGAGGAGGGCCCCACGGCCGAGGAGATGGAGCGCGCCCAGGCCCAGTTGGAGCGCGAGTGGCTGGACCGGCTCGGTACGGTCGCGGGCCGCGCCGACGAACTGTGCCGGTACGCGGTCCTGTTCGGCGACCCGCTGCTCGCCCTGACGGCCGTGCAGCGCATCCTCGACATCACCGCCGAGGAGGTCCAGGAGGTCGCCAAGGCCCGCCTGCGCCCCGACAACCGCGCGGTGCTCGTCTACGAGCCGACCACCGACGCCACCGACTCGGCCGACGCCGCCGACGACACCGACGAGGAGGCGGCGAAGTGACCGAGCTCGCCACCATGGACTTCCACCCGCAGCCCCAGGCCGGTCGGCCCAAGCCCTGGGCCTTCCCCGCCCCCGAGCGCGGCACGCTGGACAACGGCCTGACGCTGCTGCACTGCGACCGGCCGGGCCAGCAGGTCGTGGCCGTCGAGGTGCTGCTCGCCGCGCCGCTGGAGGCCGAGCCGGCCGGACTCGACGGCATCGCCACGATCATGGCGCGCGCGTTCTCCGAGGGCACCGACAAGCTCTCCGCCGAGGAGTTCGCCGCCGAGCTGGAGCGCTGTGGCGCCACCCTGGACGCGCACGCCGACCACCCCGGTGTACGCCTCTCCCTCGAAGTGCCCGTCTCGCGCCTCCCCAAGGCGCTCGGTCTGCTCGCCGACGCCCTGAGGGCACCGGCGTTCGCGGAGAGCGAGATCGAGCGGCTGGTGCGCAATCGGCTCGACGAGATCCCGCACGAGAGCGCGAACCCGGCCCGCCGTGCCGCCAAGGAGCTCTCCAAGGAGCTGTTCCCGGTGACCTCGCGGATGTCCCGTCCCCGGCAGGGCACCGAGGAGACCGTGCGGAAGATCGACGCGGCGGGCGTCCGCGCCTTCTACGACCGGCACGTGCGCCCGGCCACGTCCACCGCCGTGATCGTCGGCGACCTCACCGGCGTGGACCTCGACGGGCTGCTCGCCGAGACGCTCGGCGCCTGGACCGGTTCCTCCGCCGAGCCGCGTCCGGTACCGCCGGTCACCGCCGACGACACCGGCCGCGTGATCATCGTGGACCGCCCCGGCGCGGTCCAGACGCAGCTGCTGATCGGCCGTGTCGGCTCGGACCGGCACGACCGGGTCTGGCCCGCCCAGGTGCTCGGCACGTACTGCCTCGGCGGCACCCTCACCTCGCGCCTGGACCGGGTGCTGCGTGAGGAGAAGGGCTACACCTACGGGGTGCGGGCCTTCGGTCAGGTGATGCGTTCCGCCCCGGACGGCACGGGTATCGCGATGCTCGCCATCAGCGGCTCCGTGGACACCCCGAACACCGGGCCGGCGCTGGACGATCTCTGGAAGGTGCTGCGCACCCTCGCCGCGGACGGTCTGACGGACGCCGAACGGGACGTCGCCGTGCAGAACCTGGTGGGTGTGGCGCCCCTCAAGTTCGAGACCGCGGCGGCCGTCGCGGGCACCCTCGCCGACCAGGTCGAGCAGTACCTGCCGGACGACTACCAGGCGACGCTGTATCAGCAGCTCGCCGCGACCGGCACCGTGGAGGCCACCGCGGCGGCGGTGAGCGCCTTCCCGGTGGACCGTCTGGTCACCGTCCTGGTGGGCGACGCCGCGCAGATCGAGGAGCCCGTCAAGGCGCTCGGTATCGGTGAAGTGACCGTCGTGGCCGCGGAGTAGAAGCCGGACGGAGAGCGCGGCAAAGAACGCGCCAGGGAACGCGGCGGAAAACGCACGTCCCAGGGGGCCCGGGTGACCGAAGAGTCGCCCGGGTCCCCTTTTGCCCGGACAACATCCTCAATTTGTCCGTATTGATGGGGTGGTTGCCTTTCTGCCCTGTGGCATGCACTACAAAAACCGTGATCCGTTTGTTGATTGAAAGTCGGCCCCCTTAGCGTCGGTCCGGCTGTTCGTCAGGCAGTGCGCCGCGTCCGCGGCACCGGACAGTCATCGCCGAGTCCCCGTACGGCGCGAGCCAGGGGAGCCGGGGACCCGTACGCAGTCCCTGGGGTGAATCGGACCCCCCTCCCCGTGAGGGCGTCCGTAGGAGACCTTCCTGCTCCGAACCCGTCAGCTAACCCGGTAGGCGAGAGGGAAGGAAAGGACCAAGCCCCTTCATGGCGTTCACCTGTGGCACCGGGAAACACCGTCGTCCGAGCCGCGTGAAGCGCACCACCTCGAACGCCGTCGGCGTCGCGGCGCTCACCACCACCGGTGTCATCGGAACCCTGGCCGCCCCGGCCTTCGCCGCGGACAGCTCCGTCGAGCAGACCGGGCTGACCCAGGCCGTCACCATCGGCGACACGGTCGCCGCCCAGATCGACGCGCAGGCCGCCGCGCAGCAGCGCGCCGCCGACGAGGCCGCCGCCCGCCGGCAGGCCGAACAGGCCGCGCGCAAGCGGGCCGTCGAGGAGGCCGAGAAGGAGCGCGAGGCCAAGGAGCGCGCCGCCCGCGCCGCCGAGCGCAAGCGCCTCAACACCTTCGTCCTGCCGATCCCCGGCTCGTACGTCTCCACCGGCTACAAGGCCGGCGGCAGCCTCTGGTCCTCCGGCAGTCACACCGGCGTGGACTTCCACGCGGCGTCCGGCACCCCGGTCCACGCGGTCGGCTCGGGCACGGTCGTCACGGCCGGCTGGGGCGGCGCCTACGGCAACCAGGTCGTCCTGCGGATGCACGACGGCACGTACACGATGTACGGCCACCTGTCGTCCATCGGTGTCGCCGTCGGCCAGACCGTCACGCCCGGCGACCGGCTGGGCCTCTCCGGGGCCACCGGGAACACCACCGGGCCCCACCTCCACTTCGAGGCCCGCACCACGGCGGAGTACGGCTCCGACATCGACCCGGTCGCCTACCTCCGCTCGCACGGCGTGAACGTCTGACGCCCGGCGTCCCCGCTTTCGAAGCCCCGGCTCACCCGAGCCGGGGCTTCGTCGTTTCGAACGGCTGTCTGTCCAAAAAATATCCATGGATTCCGGCCCGCCATCGGAAATTCCGGCTCGCTGCAATAGAGTCGCCGAACGAGCGTCAATCGACCGCGTTTCGCGGGGATTAAGGCGGAGGTCGGGTCATGCGCATTCCCGCGCACTCGGTATGCACGGCGATCCGCGACGACATCGTCGCGGGTGTCTACGAGCGCGGCGGCCGGCTCACCGAGGAACTGCTCGCCCGCCGCTACGGCGTCTCGCGCGTCCCGGTGCGCGAGGCCCTGCGCACCCTGGAGGCCGAGGGGTTCGTCGTCACCCGCCGGCACGCGGGCGCGTGCGTGGCGGAGCCCACCGAGCAGGAGGCCGCGGACCTGCTGGAGATGCGCATGCTCCTGGAGCCGCTGGGGGCGTCCCGGGCCGCCCAGCGGCGCACCGAGGCCCACCTCAAGGTGCTGCGAGGCCTGGTCAGGCTGGGTCAGGAACGCTCCAGGAGGGGGAACAGCGAGGATCTGCGCTCCCTGGGCGGCTGGTTCCACGAGACGCTCGCGCAGGCTTCCGGGAGTCCCGCGCTGACGTCCACGCTGGCCCAGCTGCGGCACAAGATCGCCTGGATGTACACGGTCGAGGCGCCCGCCGACCCGGTGGAGTCCTGGGCGGAGCACGGCGGCATCGTGGACGCGGTGGCGCGCGGCGACGGTGAGCGGGCCCGGACCGTCACGGCGCTGCACACCGAGCGCGCGACGGCCGCGCACCGGCTGAGGTTTCCCGGTGGGGGAGATCGCCCGGACCGTGTGAGGACTTCGCAACATCCCGTAAACATGACGGGCCTGCGTCATTAACACGGGGGCCGTATACAAAGAGAGGTAATTCGCGGGGGATTATTTCTGCTGCCCGCAATTCGAAAAAAAGAAGGGCCCGCCCGTTTTTTTCGGGCGAGCCCTTCGAAATGCGTACGAGGCGAAGTCCTTCGGTGTGAAAGGCCTTCACCGCCGCCTGTGGGGAACCCCGTGAGGGGGATTCCTCAGACGGTCTCGGGAAGCTCTTCGAGGCCTTCCGCCACCAGCTTCGCCAGCCGGTCGAGGGCGGCGTCCGCGCCCTCGGCCTCCGAGGCGAGGACGACCTCCTCGCCGCCCTGGGCGCCCAGGCCGAGGACCGCCAGCATGGAGGCCGCGTTGACGGGACTGCCGTCCGCCTTGGCGATCGTCACGGGGATGCCGGAGGCCGTGGCCGCCCGGACGAAGATGGAGGCGGGACGGGCGTGGAGGCCCTCGGCCCAGCCGACGTTGACGCGGCGCTCAGCCATGTGATGCTGCCCTTCAGGGGTTCAGGGTTGTCTAGACCAGTGTTCCATAGAGTGAAGCGCGCCCGGAGCGGGTGTCGTACCTGCCCCGGACCCGGCTTCGGACCCCGGCCTGGATCCGAATCCGCTGCCCCTAGCCTGCCTCGCGCCGCTGTCGGACGCGAGCCGTACTCTGGGGCCCATGCAGACCTCGTCGGACCGGCACGAGTACCCCTCCCACTGGGAGGCCGACGTGGTGCTGCGCGACGGAGGCACGGCCCGTGTCAGGCCCATCACCGTCGACGACGCCGAGCGCCTGGTCAGCTTCTACGAGCAGGTCTCGGACGAGTCGAAGTACTACCGCTTCTTCGCGCCGTACCCGCGCCTGTCCGCCAAGGACGTCCACCGCTTCACGCACCACGACTTCGTGGACAGGGTGGGGCTCGCGGCCACCATCGGCGGCGAGTTCATCGCCACCGTACGCTATGATCGCATTGGTGTCGGGGGCCTGCCCGCCTCCGCGCCGGCCGACGAGGCCGAGGTCGCCTTCCTCGTGCAGGACGCGCACCAGGGGCGCGGCGTCGCCTCGGCCCTCCTGGAACACATCGCCGCGGTGGCCAGGGAGCGGAAGATCCGCCGGTTCGCCGCCGAGGTACTGCCCGCCAACACCAAGATGATCAAGGTGTTCACGGACGCCGGGTACCAGCAGAAGCGGCACTTCGAGGACGGCGTCGTACGCCTGGAGTTCGACCTCGAACCCACCGACCGCTCCGTCGCCGTGCAGCGCGCGCGGGAACAGCGCGCCGAGGCCCGCTCCGTGCAGCGGCTGCTCGCGCCCGGCTCGGTCGCCGTCGTCGGCGTCGGACGTACGGCCGGCGGGGTGGGCCGCAGCGTCCTCGCCAACCTCCGCGAGGCGGGCTTCACGGGCCGGCTGTACGCGGTGAACAGGTCGGTCGAGGAGAAGGAGCTCGACGGGGTCCCCGCGCACCGCTCCGTCCGCGACATCGGCGAGCCCGTCGACCTCGCGGTCGTCGCCGTGCCCGCGCCCTACGTCCCCGAGGTCGTCGCGGAGTGCGGCGAGCACGGGGTGCAGGGCCTCGTCGTCGTCTCCGCCGGGTACGCGGAGAGCGGTCCCGGCGGGCGCGAACGCCAGCGCGAACTCGTCCGCCAGGCCCGCACGTACGGCATGCGGATCATCGGCCCGAACACCTTCGGGATCATCAACACCTCGCCCGCCGTGCGCCTCAACGCCTCCCTGGCGCCGGAGATGCCACGCCCCGGCCGGATAGGCCTGTTCGCCCAGTCCGGCGCCATCGGGATCGCCCTGCTGTCCCGGCTGCACCGGCGCGGCGGCGGCGTCACGGGCGTCACCGGCGTGTCCACCTTCGTCTCCAGCGGGAACCGCGCGGACGTGTCCGGCAACGACGTCCTCCAGTACTGGTACGACGACCCGGACACCGACGTCGCCCTGATGTACCTCGAATCCATCGGCAACCCGCGCAAGTTCACCCGGCTGGCGCGGCGGACGGCGGCGGCGAAACCCCTGGTCGTGGTGCAGGGCGCGCGGCACGCCGCGGCTCCCCAGGGCCACGCGGTACGCGCCACCCGGCTGCCGCACGCCACCGTCTCCGCGCTGCTCGGGCAGGCCGGGGTGATCCGGGTCGACACGATCACCGAGCTGGTCGACGCGGGCCTGCTGCTCGCGCGCCAGCCGCTCCCGCCCGGCCCCCGGGTGGCGATCCTCGGCAACTCCGAGTCGCTGGGACTGCTGACCTTCGACGCGTGCCTCGCCGAGGGGCTGCGGCCGCTGCCGCCGCTGGACCTGACCACCGAGGCCTCGGCGGAGGACTTCCGCCGGGCGCTGGCACGTGCGCTGGCCGACGACAGGTGCGACGCCGTCGTGGTGACGGCCATCCCCGCGGTGGGGGAGAGCTCCGTGCAGGACGCCGCCCTGGCGGAGGCGCTGCGCTCGGCCTCGGCGTCGGCCCCGGCGAAGCCGGTGCTGGTGGCGCACGTCGAGCTCGGTGGGCTCGCCGAGGCGCTGTCGGCCGCCGCCAGTACGGCCCCGCAGACCGGTCCCGGCGGCCCCGCGGAGGCCGCCCGGCCCGGCGCGCACCCCGTTCCCGTCGGGCGGCAGGACCCGGAGGGGCCGTCCGCCGGGGCCGGTGCACCCGACGAGACGCGTCTCATCCCCGCCTACCCCGCCGCCGAGCGCGCCGTGCGCGCGCTCGCCGAGGCCGTGAAGTACGCCCAGTGGCGACGCGAGGCGGCCGAGCCCGGCAGGGTGCCCGAGTACGACGACATCGACGAGAAGGGCGCCGCCGAGCAGATCGACGCGCTGCTCTCCCGGGGCACGGGGCTGACGCTGGCGGCGGAGGACACCTGCGCGCTGCTCGCGCGGTACGGAGTCGACGTGCGCCGGGCACTGCCCGCCCCCACACCCGGCGAGGCCGCCGCGGCCGCGCGCACCCTCGGCTACCCCGTGGCCCTCAAGACCACTGCCCCGCACCTGCGGCACCGCGCCGACCTCGGCGGCGTACGCCTGGACCTGGCGGACGAGGAACAACTGCGCAGGGCGTACGCGGAGTTGACCGAGCTCTTCGGAACACCGCAGGAGCTGCGGCCGGTCGTGCAGGGCATGGCGCCGCGCGGGGTGGACACGGTCGTCCGGGCCGTCATCGACCCCGCGGCCGGCGCGGTGCTCTCGTTCGGCCTGGCCGGAGCCGCCTCGGAGCTGCTGGGGGACACCGCGCACCGGTTGATCCCGGTCACCGACCGGGACGCGAGCTCGCTGGTCCGGTCGATCCGGACGGCGCCGCTCCTGTTCGGCTGGCGCGGCTCGGCACCCGTCGACACCGCGGCCCTCGAAGAGGTGATGCTGCGGGTGTCGCGCCTGGTGGACGATCATCCGGAGGTCGTCGGAGTCTCCCTGGAGCCCGTGGTGGTGGCCCCGCACGGTCTGAGCGTGCTCGGCGCCACCGTACGGCTGGCCCGCGCCCCCCTCCGCGACGACCTCGGCCCCCGGACGCTGCCCGTCGTCTGACCGGCGGTCCCGGGCCGCACCGGCGCCGTCCGCGCGTTCGTTCTGATCCGTCCACGACAGAGACCCACGAGCGGTGCCTCGCAGTCAGTGGGCCCCCGTAGGATGGACGTCATGGCCAAGACCAGTACGACGACCCAGGGGCTGCGAGCGGCGATCGAGCGCAGCGGCTACTACCCGGCCCTCGTGGCCGAGGCGGTGGAGGCCGCGATCGGCGGCGAGGCCATCCGGTCGTACCTGGTCCACCAGGAGACGACGTTCGACGCCAACGAGGTGCGCCGGCACGTCACCGTGCTCGTCCTGACGGGCAACCGCTTCATCGTGAGCCACACCGACGAGCAGAACGCGGACACGACCTCGCCGACGCCCTACGCGACCACGTCGACGGAGTCCGTGAAGCTCGGCCGGATCTCGTCGGTCGTGGTCAGCCGTGTCGTCGCCAACCCCGAGTCGTATGCGCCGGGCACCCTGCCCCGCGAGGTCGTCCTGACCATCGGCTGGGGCGCCGTCGCCCGTATCGACCTGGAGCCCGCGGCCTGCGGCGACCCCAACTGCGAGGCGGACCACGGCTACACCGGCAATTCGACGGCCGACGACCTGAGCCTGCGCGTCAGCGAGGCCGGGGACGGCCCGGAGACGGTCCGCCAGGCCCTGGCCTTCGCGCAGTCCCTCTCCGAGGCGACCGCGGACCCCACGCGCTGATGGCCCTCTCCACCTGGGATCACCCGGAACCCCTGGCCGTCGGGTCCGCGCCCGTCCCCGAGTACGGCGCCGGCTCGCTCGCGGATCTGCTGCCCACGCTCGCCGCGGGCATGTCGGTCCCCGGGACGACCGCCGCCATACCGGAGCTGACCGGCGCCGACCGCAACTGCGTCTTCCTGATCGACGGTCTCGGCTGGGAGCAGCTGAAGGCGCATCCCGACGAGGCCCCCTTCATGGCGTCGCTCCTGGAGTCCTCCCGGGGCGGCACCGGACGGCCGATCACCGCCGGCTACCCGGCGACCACCGCGACCTCCCTCGCCTCCGTCGGTACGGGCCTGCCGCCCGGCGCGCACGGTCTGCCCGGGTACACCGTGCGCAACCCCGGGACCGGCGAGCTGATGAACCAGCTCCGCTGGATCCCGTGGACCCAGCCCCGCACCTGGCAGCCGTACCCCACGGTCTTCGAGCTGGCGGACGCGGCGGGAGTGCACACCGCCCAGGTCTCGTCCCCCGCCTTCCAGAACACTCCGCTCACCAAGGTCGCGCTGAGCGGCGGCACCTTCCACGGCCGGCTGACCGGCGAGGACCGGATGGACTTCGCGGCCGCGCAACTCGCCGCGGGGGACCGCTCCCTGGTGTACACGTACTACGCCGAGGTGGACGGCAAGGGCCACCGGTTCGGCGTCGACTCGGACCCCTGGCGCGGCCAGCTGATGTACGTCGACCGACTGGTCCAGCGCCTCGCCGAACAGCTGCCGCCGCGCTCCGCGCTGTACGTCACCGCGGACCACGGCATGATCGACATCCCGTTCGACGAGCAGCACCGCATCGACTTCGACGAGGACTGGGAGCTGCGGGCCGGGGTCGCCCTGCTCGGCGGCGAGGGCCGGGCCCGGCACGTGTACGCGGTCCCGGGCGCCGAGGCGGACGTCCTGACCTGCTGGCGCGAGGTGCTCGGCGAGCAGTTCTGGGTGGCCTCGCGCGACGAGGCGATCGCGGCGGGCTGGTTCGGACCCCGCGTCGACGAACGGGTGTACGCCAGGATCGGCGATGTCGTCGCGGCGGCCCGGGACGACGTGCTGATCATCGCGACCGAGCGGGAGCCGAAGGAGTCCGCGATGGTCGGCAACCACGGTTCGATGACCCCGGCGGAGCAGCACGTCCCGCTCCTGGAAGTACGTTCCTGACCCTCCGTCCGCCCGCCCCCTCCTCGCCGAAAGGTGCTCAACTCCCCATGCCCGAGCTGGTGTTCTTCTCCGGAACGATGGACTGCGGGAAGTCGACGCTTGCTCTGCAGATCGAGCACAACCGTTCGGCCCGGGGCCTGCAAGGCATGATCTTCACGCGGGACGACCGCGCGGGCGAGGGCAAGCTCTCCTCACGCCTGGGCCTGGTCACGGACGCGGTGGAGGTCGCCGACGACCAGGACCTGTACGCCTACCTCGTCGAACACCTCTCGCAGGGCGGCCGCGCCGACTACGTGATCGCCGACGAGGCCCAGTTCCTGGCCCCCCGGCAGATCGACCAACTGGCACGTGTGGTCGACGAACTGGACATCGACGTCTTCGCGTTCGGTATCACCACCGACTTCCGCTCCAAGCTCTTCCCCGGCTCGCAGCGCCTGGTGGAGCTGGCCGACCGGGTGGAGGTCCTCCAGGTCGAGGCCCTGTGCTGGTGCGGCGCCCGCGCCACCCACAACGCCCGCACGATAGGCGGCGCCATGGTCGTCGAGGGCGCCCAGGTGGTCGTCGGCGACGTCAACCAGGCGGAGAACGTCGGCTACGAGGTCTTGTGCCGTCGCCACCACCGCCGCCGGATGACGGCGGCCACCGCCCGCGCGGGCGCCCTCTCCCCGGACGTGCTCCCGATCGCCTCCGCCTGACCGCTCGGGGCCGCCTCAACGGATCGTCCGCCGGAGCGCCCGCCCAGCCCGATCGCCCGGCGGTCCGGCGGTCCGGCGGACGGTCGTCCGGTCCTCGGGCCCGGCGTTCTTCCGGTCGTGCGGGCGCTCCGGCGGTCCCGTCAGCGGTCGGTGTGGATGACCGAGAACACCGCGCCCTCCGGATCCGCCACCGTGGCCACGCGTCCGTAGGTCGAGTCGTGGGCGGCCCGGAGGATGTGCCCGCCGAGCTCGGCGACCTGGGCAGTGGCGGCGTCGACATCCCTGACCTCGAAGTACGTCAGCCAGTGCGGGCCGCGATCGCGGGGCAGGCCGTGGCCGACGCCGTGGATGCCCGCGACCGCGCGGCCGTCCGACTGGAGGGTCACATAGTCGAAGTCGGCCGAGACGACGGGCTCCAGCTCGTGCCCGAAGACCCCCTGGTAGAACTTGACGACACTCTCGGTGTCGCGGGTCACCAGCTCGATCCAGACCGGCGTGCCGTGCACCCCGATGATCCCGGTGCCCAGATGGGCCGCCGCCTGCCAGATCCCGAAGACGGCGCCGGTCGGGTCCAGACCGATCGCCAGCCGTCCGGCGTCGCCCGCGTCGAGCGGACCCACACCCACGGTGCCACCGCAGTGCCGTACCGATTCGGCGGTCTGGTTCACGTCGTCCGAGGCGAAGTACGGTGTCCAGGCGATCGACAGATGCTGGTCGGGCGGCATCTGGCCGATGCCCGCCACCTCGTGACCGTCCAGCAGGGCCCGAGCGGAGGGGCCGAGCTGCCGCGGGAGTTGCTGCGGGCCGGGCTCGAACTCCCAGCCGAACAGTTCTCCGTAGAACTCCTGGGTCGTGTCCATCGCGTGCACCATCAGGCTCACCCAGCAGGGAACGCCGGGCGCGTGCCGCGTGTGCGTTGTGCCGTTCAGGCCGGCCGGCCCCCGTGCCTCGGTCATCGTCACTCTCTCCTCGGCCCCTCGCGGTGGCCGTTCACCGTCCGCCTAACCAACACGCGTGCCGCAGCCGCGCGCGTGCACGCCCCGTGTCGATGCTCGCACTACCCGTCACCCTGCGCGCCCTGACCGCACCGTCATGTCGCGGTCCACTGCCGGAGGATGCCCGATGTGCCGTTTCCCGTCCGTTTCCGCACCATTGCCGCAGGGTGTCCATCGGCTGTACAGCACGTGCCCGATCCCGTACGCCTCGTGATCGGACCTGTCCGGCCGAGCAGAGTAGCCGGAGCTGGACGCCGGGGCCACCCCGTGCGCGAGGATGGTGGCCATGAACGCCATCATCTCCGCCTCCGAACTCGCGAGCGATCTGGCGGGTCCGAACCCGCCGGTCGTGCTCGACATCCGCTGGCAGCTCTCCCTGGCCACGGCCGACGGGGCCGCGCCCTTCGACGGCCGGGCCGCCTACGAGGCGGGCCACATCCCCGGTGCGGTCTTCGTCGACCTGGACGCCGAATTGGCCGGAAAGGCGGGTGACGCCGGCCGTCATCCGTTGCCCGATCCCGAGGTCTTCGGCGCGGCGATGCGCGCCGCGGGCGTGTCCGACGACCGCGATGTCGTCGTGTACGACGGCGGGATCGGCTGGGCCGCGGCCCGCGCCTGGTGGCTGCTGGGCTGGACGGGTCACCCGTCGGTGCGTGTGCTGGACGGTGGCCTGTCCGCGTGGAGCGGGCCCTTGTCCACCGACGTCCCCCCGCCCGCCGCCGGTAGCTTCGTCCCGGTGCCGGGAGCCCGTTCGCTGCTCGACGCGGACGGCGCCGCCGCGCTCGCCCGTACGGGGCTGCTGCTCGACGCGAGGGCGGGTGAGCGCTACCGGGGCGAGGTGGAGCCGATCGACCCCGTGGGCGGTCACATCCCGGGCGCGGTGTCCGCGCCGACCACGGAGAACGTCACCGAGAGCGGGGAGTTCAGGCCCGCCGCCGAGCTGGCCGAACGTTTCAAGTCCTTGGGCGCGACCGGCACTTCGGAGGTCGGTGTCTACTGCGGCTCGGGCGTCTCCGCGGCTCATCAGGTGCTGGCGCTCGCCGTCGCGGGCATTCCGGCCGCGCTGTACGTGGGTTCGTGGTCGGAGTGGTCCCGGGACGGGAACCGTCCGGTCGCCGTGGGGCCCGACCCCCAGTGACGACGACGGGGCCCGCACCGATCCGGACGTTGATCCGGTGGGGGCCCCATCGCTCGTACGAGTGACCGGCCGAGTGGCCGCTGGTCGCGTTCCGGCCGCATCCGGACTTCCGTCCCGCTGCTTCAAGCCGGCTACTTCCCTCAGTCCTGCTTCTTGCGCCGGGTGCCGAAGACGATCTCGTCCCAGCTCGGTACCGCCGCTCTGCGGCCGGGGCGGACGCCGTCGGCCTCGGCCTGGCGGTCGGTCGCGCCGACCAGGCGGTCGCGGTGGCTGCCCACCGAGCGGGGCATCAGGACGTCCGCGTAGGCGGAACCGGCGCCGGCCGAGGCGGCGGGAGCCGGGGGCTCCTCCGTCTCGGGTTCCGTCTCGGGCTCCTCCGTGGGCGGGAGTTCCGTGGTGGAGGGCCGCTCGGGCACCACCATGTCGCCCCGGAAGCTGGGCACCGCCTCCAGGAGGCTGGTGAGCGAGTCGCGGTCGCCCGCGCCCTCCTCGACCGGCTCGGACGGCGGCAGGCTCGGCCGCTCCATCTGCCGGTCCAGGGCGCGGTCGAGGGGCCGGTCCCGGGGCAGTCGCGCGATGCGCGGTACGAACGGGAAGCTCGGCTCGGGCGCGGCGAGATCGTCGGACTCGCCGATCAGCGAACGCGCTTCGTCGTCGACGGCCTGGACGAGCCGCCGGGGCGGGTCGTACGTCCAGCTCGCGGAGTGCGGCTCGCCCGCGACCAGGTAGACCAGCAGGACTTCCCAGGTGCCGTCGTCGCGACGCCACGAGTCCCACTGGACGGTGTCCTTCTCGGCGCCCCGGATCAGCAGCCGCTCCTGGACCGCCTCGCCGAGCTGGGGTCCGGCGTTCTCGCCGGGGCGGCGGACGGGAGTCTTCCGGGCGCGCTCCGCCATGAAAGCGCGCTCGGCGAGCACGGGGCCCTCGAAGCGGCGCACACGGTCGACGGGGATCCCGGCGAGCTGGGCGACCTCCTCCGCGGAGGCACCGGCTCGTATACGCGCCTGGATGTCACGGGGGCGGAGATGGCTCTCCACCTCGATCTCGATCTGGCCGAGGCGGGGACGGTCGCCGCGGACGGCGGCGCGCAGACGCTCATCGATCGGAAGCGTGTACTCCGTGCTGTCCGCAGCCTTCAGCACCAGCCGTGTGCCGTCGTTAGAGACGGCCACGACACGCAGTTCCGGCATGGGGACCTCCCGGGTGGTGCCTGCCGACGTCACGTGCGTCGCTGCTTCCGCTAGTCGAGTGTGGCCTGCCCGGGTGCAGCCTGCCACAACCTTGCCGAGTTGCCCGGCGTGTCGGGCACGGGCCCGAGCTCGCCGTTATGGCACGGTTACCTATTCGCAACGCTAAGTGACGAACTCCATCACCCTGTGCAACGAGCCCCCTCCCGGCGGTCCTGACAGGCCCCGGACACCCTGGCGGGAGTCCGGACCCAGGGCTCGCAACAGTACTCCATTCGGGCCATGTGCGTGGATCGGCACGCCGCCCAACTTCTAGCGGGGGGTGGTAGTTGGCCGCCCGATGCGCGGTTTTCGTGGCCATGAAACGTGGCGTACTTCACGTAACCGGCGCAAACGGAACTAAAGGCTTCCTTCAGCCGTCCTTTCTCGTGCAGTAGGTCGACCAAGTACGGGAAAGGCAGGCAAGGTCCGGGTATGCGTGGAATGCCGGGTGCGGGGGAAGATCCGAATGCCGCGGCGGAGGCCGGGAGGAAGCGGCTGGAGCTGAGCCTCCCGCAAGTGGCGGGCAGCGCGGTGGCCGCCGTGGTGGCCGCGAAACTCGCCTCCTACTTCGGCGTCTACGGGACGATCCTGGGCGCGGGCCTGGTCAGTGTCGTCGCCACCTGCGGCGGCACCGTCTTCCAGCACTTCTTCAAGCGCACCGGCGAGCAGATACGCGACGTGAGCGTCCAGGCGAAGCCGACGCGGCCGGGGGTCCGGCCCGCGCCGGCGCCGGCGGAGTCCACCGCGTCCGCGCCGGGGGAGTTCGGCGAGGGGACCGTCTACCGCGCCCGGGTCAGGAGCTGGAAGCGGCCGCTGGTCGCCGCGGCGCTCGTCTTCGGCGTCACCATGGCGGGCGTCACCACGTACGAACTGGCCTCCGGGCGGAGCTTCAGCGGGGACGGGAGCACGACCGTCGGTGACGCCCTCAAGGGGAGCGGCTCCGGCAGCGGTTCGTCCGGTACGGGCCCGGACTCCGCACCGGAGTCCGGCACTCCCAGCACTCCGGGCACTTCCGGCACGACACCCTCCACCGGCTCCTCCCGGCCGCCCTCGGACCCCGGTTCGGGCGACGGCTCCGGCACGACGGGCGGCGGGAACGGGGTGACGACCCCCACGCCGACGCCGAGTTCCAGCGCCGGCCCGCAGACGCCCGACGGGACACCGACGCCGAGCGCGTCTACGAGCCCAGCACCCGACGCAGGTAGTCATTCCCGAAGCGCCGATCCGGGTCCAGCCGATCCCGCAACGCCGTGAACTCACCGAAGCGCGGATACACCCCGGAGAAGTACTCCGCGTCCCGCGTGTGCACCTTGCCCCAGTGCGGGCGGCCCTCGTGCGCCGTGAAGATCCGCTCGGCCGCCGTGAAGTACGCCTGATAGGGCGTACCCCGGAACATGTGCACGGCGATGTAGGCGCTCTCCCGGCCGGACGCGGTGGACAGCGTGATGTCGTCCGCGGGGGCGGTGCGCACCTCGACGGGGAAGCTCACCCGCAGGGGGGAACGGTCCACCATCGCCTTCAGCTCGCGCAGCGTGTCGACGAGCGCCTCGCGCGCGACCGCGTACTCCATCTCCACGAAGCGCACCCGGCGCGGGGAGGTGAAGACCTTGTAGGGGATGTCGGTGTACGTCCGCGCGGAGAGCGCGCGGCTGGAGATCTTGGCGATCGCCGGGATGGCGGCGGGCGCGGCGCGGCCGAGCAGATTGGCCACCTGGAAGACGCCGTTGGAGAGGAACTCGTCCTCGATCCAGCCGCCGAGCCGCCCGACGGGCCGCTCGGGGCCGGCGCTGCGGTTGTTGCGCTTGGTGTTGCAGTTGCCGGTGTGGGGGAACCAGTAGAACTCGAAGTGCTCGTTCTCGGTGAACAGTTCGTCGAAGTCGGCGGTGACCCGGTCGAAGGTCATCGGCTCCTCGCGGGCCGTGAGCAGGAAGAGGGGCTCCACGGAGAGGGTGATCGCCGTGACGACCCCCAGGGCGCCTATGCCGACCCGGGCGGCCGCGAAGACCTCCGGGTTCTCCTTCTCGGAGCAGGTCAGGACCGAGCCGTCCGCGGTGACCAGCGCAAGGCCCTTGATCTGGGCGGCGATCGAGGCCGAGTCGCGCCCCGTGCCGTGGGTTCCGGTGCTGGTCGCGCCCGACACCGTCTGCTCCATGATGTCGCCCATGTTGGTGAGCGACAGCCCCTCACGCGCGAGCGCCAGGTTCAGGCGCTTGAGCGGGGTGCCCGCCTCGACGGTGACGGTGCCGGCCTCGCGGTCGAGGGCGCGGATGCCGGTCAGCAGCTGAGGGCGGATCAGCACGCCGTCGGTCGCGGCGGCGGCGGTGAAGGAGTGTCCGGTGCCGACGGCCTTCACCGTCAGGCCCTCGTCCGCGGCCGCGCGTACGGCGGCGGAGAGCTCTTCGACCGAGGCGGGGGTGACCTCCCGTACGGGACGGGCGGTGACGTTCCCCGCCCAGTTACGCCACGTGCCGCTCTTCCCGCTCACTGTGGTGCTCATGGGTCCCCTCCCGCTGCGGAACCGGCCTGTTCAGCCGGCGATACCCGAGGAAACCGACCGCGACCGCGACGGCCCCGGACACGGCCGGAACCCCGTACCCGGCCTTCGCGCCGGCGGCGTCGATCACCCAGCCGGCCACGGAGGAGCCGAGCGCGACCCCGACCGCGAGTCCGGTGCTCACCCAGGTCATGCCCTCGGTCAGTTTCGCGCGTGGTACGTGCTGTTCGATGAGGGACATCGTCGTGATCATCGTGGGAGCGATGGAAAGCCCCGCAACGAACAGCGCCACGGCCAGGAACGGCAAGTTTCCGACCAGTAGGAGGGGGATCATACTCACGGCCATCGCGCATATGCCCAGCAGCCACCGGGCTTCGGGCGACCCCTTGAAGGACAACAGCCCGAACACGGCCCCCGCCAGACAGGAGCCGGCCGCGTACAGGGCCAGGACGACGCTCGCGGCGCCCTTGTGCCCCTGCTCCTCGGCGAAGGCCACGGTGACCACGTCGACGGCCCCGAAGATCGCCCCGGTCGCGACGAAGGTGGCCACCAGGACCTGGAGTCCGGCCGAGCCCATCGCCGAACCGCTGGTGTGCTGCTCGCGCGGGTGCGGCACGGGTTCGGTGGCCCGCTGGGCCGTCAGCCAGAAGACGCCGGCTGCCAGGAAGCAGGCCGCGAGCAGCGGTCCGGCCTCGGGGAACCACACCGTGGACAGCCCGATCGAGAGGATCGGCCCGAAGATGAAGCAGACCTCGTCGACCACGGACTCGAAGGAGTACGCGGTGTGCAACTGCGGGGTGTCCCGGTAGAGGGCCGCCCAGCGCGCCCGGACCATCGCGCCCATGCTGGGCACGCAGCCGATCCCGGCCGAGCAGAGGAACAGCACCCAGTCGGGCCACTCGAAGTGCGCGGTGAGCAGCAGCCCGGCGGACGCGGCGAGCGCGAACAGGGTGACGGGGCGCAGCACCCGGCGCTGCCCGTACCGGTCCACCATCCGGGAGACCTGCGGACCCAGCGCCGCGGCCGCCAGCGCCATGGTCGCCGACAGCGCGCCCGCGAGCCCGTAGCGCCCGGTGAGCTGGGAGATCATCGTGACCACGCCGATGCCCATCATCGACAGCGGCATCCGCCCGAGGAAGCCCGCGGCGGAGAAGCCCTTGGAGCCGGGGGCGGCGAACAGGGCGCTGTACGGGCTGGGCACGGGGTGTCTCCGGTGGGCTCGGCCCGGCCACCCGGTCACCACGGGGCGTCCGGACTCCGGTAAGGCGTGAAGGTAGCCGATACAGCTTACGGGTTAGGTGACCCTAATGCACTCCTCGAACGCGTCCGGCCCGTGGCCGTTGTCCCGCCGTCGGTGGCGGATGGCAGGATCGGACCCATGCCAGATGCGCTCGACGCCCACCCCTACGACGCCCTGCTCCTGCTCTCGTTCGGCGGCCCCGAAGGCCCGGACGACGTGGTTCCGTTCCTGGAGAACGTGACGCGTGGGCGAGGCATCCCCAAGGAACGGCTCAAGGAAGTCGGCCGGCACTACTTCCTGTTCGGCGGGGTCAGCCCCATCAACGACCAGAACCGTGCCCTGCTCGACGCCCTCCGCAAGGACTTCGCGGAGCACGCCCTCGACCTCCCCGTGTACTGGGGCAACCGCAACTGGGCGCCGTACCTGACCGACACCCTGCGGGAGATGACCGCCGACGGCCGCCGCCGCGTCCTGGTCCTCGCCACCAGCGCCTACGCCTCGTACTCGGGCTGCCGTCAGTACCGCGAGAACCTCGCCGAGTCCCTGGCCGCGCTGGAGGCCGAGGGCCTGGAGCCGCCCCGGGTGGACAAGCTGCGGCACTACTTCAACCACCCGGGGTTCGTGCGCCCCATGGTCGACGGCGTCCTGAAGTCCCTCGCCGACCTGCCCGAGGACGTACGGGAAGGGGCGCACCTCGCCTTCACGACCCATTCGATCCCGGACGCGGCGGCCGACACCTCCGGCCCCGTCGAGGACCACGGCGACGGCGGTGCCTACGTAGCGCAGCACCTGGACGTGGCCCGGCTGATCGCCGACGCCGTGCGCGAGGAGACCGGGATCGAGCACCCCTGGCGGCTCGTCTACCAGTCCCGCTCCGGGGCCCCGCACATCCCCTGGCTGGAGCCCGACATCTGCGACCACCTGGAGGAGCTGCACGGCGCCGGGGTCCCGGCCGTCGTGATGGCCCCCATCGGGTTCGTCTCGGACCACATGGAGGTGCTGTACGACCTCGACACGGAGGCCACCGCCAAGGCGGCCGAGCTCGGGGTGCCGGTGCGCCGCTCGGCGACCGTCGGTGCCGACCCCCGGTTCGCCGCGGCGGTCCGCGACCTCGTCCTGGAACGCGCCGCGACCGAGAGCGGGCGGCGGCCGGCCCCCTGCGTGCTCGGCGCCCTCGGCCCGAGCCGGGACCTGTGCCCGGTGGGCTGCTGCCCGGCCCGCGCCCCCAAGCCCGCCGCCGCGGGCGCCGACAGCCCGTACGCCTAGGGGATGTCGTCCCGCCAGTCCAGACGACCAGACGCCATCTCCCGAGGAGCCCCGTGATCGAGCCCCTGCACACCGAACTGCTCCAGCTCGCGCACGACGCCGCCCGCCGTGCCGGCGAGCTGCTGCGCGACGGGCGCCCGGCCGACCTCACGGTCGCCGCCACCAAGTCCAGCCCGATCGACGTCGTCACCGAGATGGACATCGCCGCCGAGAAGCTGATCACCGACCTGATCTCCCAGCACCGCCCGCACGACGGCTTCCTCGGTGAGGAGGGCGCCGCCAGCGAGGGCACCAGCGGTATCCGCTGGGTGGTCGACCCGCTCGACGGCACGGTGAACTACCTCTACGGGCTGCCGACCTGGGCGGTGTCCATCGCGGCCGAGCAGGACGGCGAGACCGTCGTCGGGGTCGTCACGGCACCGATGCGCGGCGAGACCTACAGCGCCGTGCGCGGCCGGGGCGCCCGGGCCACCGGCGCCTGGGTCGGCGAACGCCGGCTGACCTGCCGGCCCTCGCCTCCGTTGGACGAGGCCCTGGTCTCGACCGGCTTCAACTACGTGAGCGAGGTCAAGGCCCACCAGGCCGACGTCGCCCAGCGGCTGATCCCGCTGCTGCGCGACATCCGGCGTTCCGGCTCCGCGGCGGTCGACCTGTGCGACGTCGCGGCCGGCCGCCTCGACGGCTACTACGAGCGCGGCCTCCATCCCTGGGACCTCGCGGCGGGCGACCTGATCGCCCGTGAGGCGGGCGCCCTGACCGGCGGACGCCCCGGAGAGCGGCCCGCGCGCGAACTGGCGGTGGCGGCCTCACCCGGCGTCTTCGAGCCCCTCCAGCGGCTCCTGGAGGAGTTCGGCGCCTGGCACGACTGACGGCCTCCGGGCGGGACGGGCGCCGTCCCCGCGACGGCCGACGAAGCGGGGCCCCGGTGCTGGATCGACACCGGGGCCCCGCTCGTGCGCGAACTGCCACGCACTGATCAGACGCGCGTCGCGCCGACCTCCACACCGTGCTCGGCGGCGAGGCGACGCAGGTCCTCGAGCTCGGCCTGCTCGACCTCCGCGAGGAAGTCGTCGCCGGTCTCGCGAGCCCGCGTCAGGTCGGACTCGGTCGCCTTTATGCGCTGCAGAAGTCCTGCGGTGAATGCGTCCATGCTGCGCCCCCTCGTCCTGGGTCGTGGGTCGATGGCACGGGGGTGTGCCGTTGGGAAGGGGCGATCACGTCTCCAGATGGGTGCCCAGCGCTGCCCGGGCTGGGCGGCGACGGTGCCGGACACCCACGCCCGCTCTGCGGAAGCGGTTGGACGTACCACAAGGTGGCTTGCCACATGCAGAGCGTGATCGCGGGGTGTAAATCCGTCCTCCCCCCGCTCTCTTCCGTGGAAACCTCAACCCGAAGAGAAAATCCCGCATTCCCGGGGCCCCGAACCCCCGCGACGGACGCCCTCCCACCCGTCTTACAGCCGGTTTACGGCCGAAAAAGGCAGGATGGAGGTCTTACCCGAGACGGACCCCCCACCCGCGCGCGCCGAGAAGGCGCTGCGCGGGTGGACAGAGGAAGGACAAGCGACGTGCGCGTACTCGTCGTCGAGGACGAGCAGCTGCTCGCCGATGCGGTGGCCACCGGACTGCGCCGGGAGGCCATGGCCGTCGACGTCGTGTACGACGGCGCGGCCGCCCTGGAGCGCGTCGGCGTCAACGACTACGACGTGGTCGTCCTCGACCGCGACCTCCCGCTCGTGCACGGGGACGACGTCTGCCGCAGGATCGTCGAGCTGGGGATGCCCACCCGCGTCCTGATGCTGACCGCCTCCGGCGACGTCAGCGACCGTGTCGAGGGCCTGGAGATCGGCGCCGACGACTACCTCCCCAAGCCGTTCGCCTTCAGTGAGCTGACGGCACGCGTGCGTGCCCTCGGCCGCCGTACGAGTGTGCCGCTGCCGCCCGTCCTGGAGCGCGCCGGGCTCAAGCTCGACCCCAACCGCCGCGAGGTCTTCCGCGACGGCAAGGAGGTCCAGCTCGCGCCCAAGGAGTTCGCCGTCCTGGAGGTGCTGCTGCGCAGCGAGGGCGCCGTCGTCTCCGCCGAGCAGCTCCTGGAGAAGGCCTGGGACGAGAACACCGACCCCTTCACCAACGTCGTGCGCGTGACCGTGATGACCCTGCGCCGCAAACTCGGCGAGCCCGCGGTGATCGTCACCGTGCCCGGCTCCGGGTACCGGATCTGACCGGCGGTGGCCACGACCCCCGCGCCGTCGACGGCGCCTCCGAAGCCCACCTGGGACCCCCGGCGGGCGGAGCCTCCGTTCCCCTGGCTGCGCCCGACCATCCGCATACGGCTCACCCTGCTCTACGGCGGCATGTTCCTGATCGCCGGCATCATGCTGTTGTCGATCATCTACCTGCTCGCCGCCCAGGCACTGAACGTGGGCAGCGAGCTTCCGTTCAGGATCATCTCGGGCCAGGTCGGAAGCAGCATCTGCAACTTCCCGTCCGCGCCGTCGCAGAACGAGCTCAACGCCGCGATGAACGCCTGCGCCAACCAGCAGCGCCAGCACGCTCTGGACGACCTGCTCAGCCGTTCCCTGCTCGCGCTGCTCGGCCTCGCGATCATCGCCTTCGCCTTCGGCTACGCGATGGCGGGCCGGGTGCTCTCGCCGCTCGGACGGATCACCCGTACCGCCCGCGCGGTGGCGGGTTCGGACCTGTCCCGGCGGATCGAGCTGGACGGCCCGGACGACGAGCTGAAGGAGCTGGCGGACACCTTCGACGACATGCTGGAGCGGCTCCAGCGCGCCTTCACCGCCCAGCAGCGGTTCGTCGGCAACGCCTCGCACGAACTGCGCACCCCGCTCGCGATCAACCGCACGCTCCTGGAGGTCCATCTCGCCGACCCGGGCGCGCCGGTCGAACTGCAGCAGCTCGGCAAGACCCTGCTCGCCACGAACGAGCGCAGTGAGCAGCTCGTCGAGGGCCTGCTGCTGCTCGCCCGCAGCGACAACCAGATCGTGGAGCGCAAGCCCGTCGACCTGGCCGAGGTCGCCTCGCAGGCCGTGGACCAGGTGCACGCCGAGGCCGAGGCCAAGGGCGTGCGGATCCGCGGGGAGCGTGCCGCGGCGGTCGTCCAGGGCAACGGCGTCCTGCTGGAGCGGATCGCGCTGAACCTCGTCCAGAACGCGGTGCGCTACAACGTGCCGGAGGGCGGGTGGGTCGAGGTCACGACCCTGGTCCAGCACGGTCACGCGGTCCTGCTGGTCTCGAACACGGGACCGGTGGTTCCCGCGTACGAGATCGACAATCTTTTCGAGCCTTTCCGGCGGCTGCGCACGGAACGCACGGGCAGCGACAAGGGCGTGGGCCTCGGCCTGTCGATCGCCCGGTCGGTGGCCCGTGCCCACGGGGGTCACATCGCCGCGGAGCCGCGCGAGGGAGGAGGTCTCGTGATGCGAGTCACCCTTCCGATCTGAGAGCATGACCCCCACACGCGAGGATGTTCGCTTTGCGCGGAATTTTCTGGTCGCCCACCTGGGAGGCCCGTGTGTGATCGATCACAAGGCCGATATTCCGGCCATCTACTCTCCGTGGTCGCGCAAGCTGCCGGAAAGCCGGGAAAATCCGGGTTTTCGGGGGTCTTGATCACGGGAAGTACACGGTGGGACGCCTTTGAAGTGCGACCTTCAGACCGTGTACGGTCCGCATCGCCATCCAAGCCGATCACTCTTGAGGAGACCGGTTGGGTGTCGATTGAGTAACAGACCTTGATGTGAGGCAAAATCTCCGCCTCAGGTCGGGCACAAGTCCGGCCTCTCACGCGTTACGTGCGCTGGAGACACCGCAGACACCCAGAGGGGGAGAGCGACATGGCAACGGATTACGACACCCCACGCAAGACCGACGACGACGTCGACTCGGACAGCCTTGAAGAACTGAAGGCTCGCCGTAACGACAAGTCCACGTCGTCCGTCGACGTAGACGAGTTCGAGGCCGCAGAAGGCCTGGAACTGCCCGGGGCCGACCTCTCGAACGAGGAGCTGGCCGTCCGGGTACTGCCCAAGCAGCAGGACGAGTTCACTTGCATGAGCTGTTTCCTGGTGCACCACCGCAGTCAGCTGGCCCGCGAGAAGAACGGTCAGCCGATCTGCCGCGACTGCGACTGAGGCAGGGTCGGCCGTGACTGGCTCGACCCCACCTTGGAAGCGCCGCCTCCCCCACGGGGAAGCGGACGAAGGGCCGTCACAGGGCCCTGAAGGCGTGCGTGACGACGAGCGGGGCTCTTCCCGACCAGGATCAGCCTCGCTCGACCCGGCGCCCGCCACAGCGCCGACAGGCGCCTCCGCGGGGGCCGGTGACCCGTCTCCGGCCGGCACCCCCGCACCGGGTGAGGACCCGGAGCCGACGGACGCCCCCGCGCCCGCCGCCGGCGGCCGTGCGGCGGCCGTTCGCGACGGGGTCAGAAAGGGCGTCCGCAAGAGCGGCAGCGCGGCCAGGGCGGGCCTGGCCCATCTCGCCGACCGGATCATCGACATCGCGCCCCGTGTCCCGGTACGTGACCTCGCGACCCTCCGCCGGCAGTTCCCCGGTCTCAGTGTCGAGGAGCTCGCGGACAAGCTCGTCGCGGGCGCGGCCAACGCGACCTCCACGGTGGGCGCCGGCATCGGCGCGGCCGCCATGCTGCCGGTACCGCCCGCCATGCCCACGGAACTCGCCGCCGAGATCACCGGCGTCGCGGCGATCGAGCTGAAGCTGATCGCCGAGCTCCACGAGGTCTACGGCCTGCGGCCACCGGGCACCCTCCCGCAGCGCAGCACCGCCTACCTGAACTCGTGGTCCTCCGAGCGCGGGATCGACGTGACCAAGCCGTCGACCCTCAACGCCGCGCTGGGCGGCCAGATGAAGCGCGAGCTGCGCCAGCAGATCATGAAACGCACGGTCCGCGACCTGCCGAACCTGATGCCGTTCATGGTGGGCGCCGCGGTCGGGGCGGTCATGAACCGCCGGGACACCAAGCGCCTGGCGGCGCGCATCCGCAAGGACCTCCGCAGAAACCAGGTGCCCTGGGACGAGCTGCCCGCACTGCCGCCCCTGGAGAAACCGGCCGATCCACTGCGGATGGGGGAGATCCCCAAGGAGCTGGGGTCCTGACCGGGCCCGGCGGCGTCCGCGCCCCGGCGCCGCCCGGTCCGGACGACGGGCTCTAGGCCGACGCCCGAGCCGTCTCCAGTGCCGCCCTCAGCCGCTCCGGCTCCCGTGTCGACAGATACAGGTACGGGGTCGGGTCGGCCGGGTCCGTGACCTGCACGCGCAGCGCCGTGGGGATGTAGGACCGCAGCAGCATGAAGGCGCGGGTGTCCGCCTTGTGCGTACGCCAGGCGCGCGCCTCCTCCTGGTCCAGGATCTCGGCGTCGCCCAGGGCGGCGACCGGGATCCGCGCCTCGCCCGCGATCAGCGAGTCACCGACGACCCGGATGCGGACCGAGCCGTACGAGCTGGCCACGACGGCCGAGACCGCGGTGCCGCCGACCAGCGCGCCCAGCAGGGGCAGCGTCCCGAAGGGGAGGAAGACCAGGGCCAGCGCGACCCCGACCAGGAAGCAGACCGCCCACCAGCTGCGGGGGGCGGTGAGGCGTTCTTCGTACGGGGAGGCGGAGAGCTGCATGGGGCCAAGCTTGGCACGGTGCGTACACTCCGCCGACGCGCGGGTAAGGTCTGCGGCTGTGAGTGGTACTTCCGCAGCTCTGACGCCTCCCCCCGACGCCGCCGCGCCGGTGCGGCACCCCGACGCGCCCGCCCCCGGCGAGCTCCTCGGCGCGCACTACGAACAGTGTTTCGGATGCGGCGGGGAGCAGCCGCACGGACTGCATCTGGCGGCCCGTGCCGGTGAGGGCGTCAGGATCACGGCGGAGTTCACCGTGCGGGCCGCCCACCAGGGCGCTCCCGGGCTCGCGCACGGCGGCGTGCTGGCCACGGCGCTCGACGAGACGCTGGGCTCGCTCAACTGGCTGCTGCGCGTCATCGCCGTCACCGGCCGTCTGGAGACCGACTTCGTGCGGCCGGTCCCGGTGGGCACCGTGCTGTACCTGGAGGCCGAGGTCACCGCGGTGGCCGGCCGCAAGATCTACTCGACCGCGACCGGCCGGATCGGCGGGCCCGAGGGGCCCCTGGCCGTCCGTGCGGACGCCCTCTTCATCGAGGTCAAGGTCGACCACTTCATCGACAACGGCCGCCCGGAGGAGATCCGGGCCGCCATGAACGACCCGGACCGGAACCGCCGTGTCCGTGCCTTCGAGGTGAACCCGTGACCCGTCATCCCGTGGACGTGCTGATCCGACGCGTAGACCCGGAAGTTCCGCTTCCCGAATACGCACATCCCGGTGACGCCGGCGCCGATCTGCGCACCACCGAGGAGCGCGAACTGAAGCCGGGTGAACGTGCCGTTCTGCCCACCGGAGTGTCCATCGCGCTGCCGGAGGGGTACGCGGCCTTCGTGCACCCGCGTTCGGGGCTCGCCGCCCGCTGCGGTGTCGCCCTCGTGAATGCCCCGGGGACGGTTGATGCCGGGTACCGTGGGGAGATCAAGGTGATCGTGGTGAATCTCGACCCGTACGAGTCCGTGCGGTTCGAGCGCTTCGACCGGATTGCCCAACTGGTCGTCCAGCAGGTCGAGAAGGTCCGCTTCCACGAGGTGGCGGAGCTTCCCGGCTCGGCGCGGGCCGCAGGGGGCCTCGGGTCCACCGGCGGTCATGCCGCCGTGGGCGGCGCAACGGGTGGGAATCGATACGCTTCGGTCGTATCCGACCGGGAAGGACAGTGACGTGTTCGGACGTCGCAAGAAGGGCAGTGCCGCCGAGGACGCGGCGGGCGAGGCCGAGCAGGTCGTCGACGGAGTCGATACTGAGACGGACGAGGTGGAGCGGGAGCGCGTGAGGCTCGAGCCGGAGCCGCGACCCGACGGACCCTGGGACGACTCGGAGGTGCGGGACCCCGCCGAGGGCCGGGTGGACCTGGGCGGTCTCCTGGTCCCCGGAGTCGACGGCATGGAGCTGCGGGTCGAGGTCGCGGGCGACGCGATCGTCGCCGCCACCGTCGTCCTCAAGGACAGCGCCGTGCAGTTGCAGGCCTTCGCCGCTCCCAAGCGCGAGGGCATCTGGGGCGAGGTGCGCGAGGAGATCGCCTCCGGCATCACCCAGCAGGGCGGTGTCATCGACGAGGTCGAGGGCCCGCTGGGCTGGGAGCTGCGGGCGCAGGTGCCGGTGCAGCTGCCGGACGGCACGGGCGGTTTCCAGGTCGTGCGGTTCGTCGGTGTGGACGGCCCCCGCTGGTTCCTGCGCGGAGTGATCTCCGGGCAGGGCGCGGTGCAGCCGCAGGCCGCGGGGCTGCTGGAGCAGATCTTCAGGGACACGGTCGTCGTACGCGGCGAGGGCCCGATGGCCCCCCGTGACCCGATCGTCCTGAAGCTGCCGGACGACGCGCAGATGGTGGCCGAGGGTGTCCAGCAGGAGGAGCAGGCCGGTTCCCGCTTCTCCGGCGGCATGGGGCAGCTTCAGCGCGGACCGGAGATCACCGAGGTCCGCTAGCCACCGCGCTCGACGAGTACCTACGAAAGGGCCGTACCCCCGGCGGGGGTGCGGCCCTTTCTCCGTGCGCGAGCGGGGCGGTACGCCCGCGGAAGACCGCGCGCCGGGTCCGCCCTCCTGCGGCAAGTTCTCATCCATGAACGGCAGTTGAACTGCGCGTCTTTCTTCAGGCCTTGACGGAAGTCTGGTCCGTACCTATGGTCACCGGCCAGCGCGCGTGTTCAGAAACCAGTGTGTCGTTCACATACGAGAACGGATGTCCCCCACATGCTCGACGCCCCCGCACGTCATCGCCGCCGGCCACGCACCGCCCTCCTCGCCGTCGCCGCGACGGCCGCCCTGGTCTCCGGCCTCCTCACCTGGCCCGCCGCCCACCGCGCCGACGCCGCCCCCGCCGCCTTCACGCACCCCGGAGTCACCGTCTCCCAGGGGCAGCTGGACTTCGCCCGCACGAAGGTCAACGCGGGAGCCCAGCCCTGGAAGGGCGCGTACGACCAGATGATGGCGAGCAAGTACGCCTCGCTGACCCGCACCGCCAAGCCCCGCGCGACCGTGGAGTGCGGCTCGTACTCCAACCCCAACTACGGCTGCACCGACGAGCGCGAGGACGCGATCGCCGCGTACACCGACGCCCTCGCCTGGTACATCACCCGCGACGACCGGTACGCGAAGAAGGCCATCGAGCTGATGGACGCCTGGTCGGGCGTCATCAAGGACCACACCAACAGCAACGCGCCCCTGCAGACCGGCTGGGCCGGCTCCTCCTGGCCCAAGGCCGCCGAGATCATCAAGTACACCTACACCGGCACCTGGGCCAACTCCGGACGCTTCGCGACCATGCTGCGCACCGTCTACCTGCCCGAGGTGATCAACGGCTCCAACTCCAACGGGAACTGGGAGCTGTCGATGATGGAGGCCGCCGTCGGCATCTCCGTCTTCCTGGAGGACAAGACCTCGTACGACAAGGCCATGGCGAAGTTCCGGACCCGGACGGCCGCGTACGTCTACCTCGCCTCCGACGGCGACCTGCCCAAGACCGTGCCGAGCCAGAACCTCGACACCAGGGCGAAGATCGTCAGCTACTGGCAGGGGCAGTCCACCTTCGTCACCGGGCTCACCCAGGAGACCTGCCGCGACTTCACGCACACCGGATACGGCATCTCGGCCATCTCCCACATCGCCGAGACCAGCCGCATCCAGGGCGCGGACCTCTACGGCACCGACGTCGGCGAGCGGCTGCGCCAGGCGCTCGGCTTCCAGTCGAAGTACCAGCTGGGCGAGGCGGTGCCGGGCTCACTGTGCGGCGGCTCCCTCAACCTCGGGCTCGGACCGGTCACCGAGGTCGGCTACAACGCCCTGCACAACCGCCTCGGCATCGCCATGACCAACACCCAGAGGCTGACCGAACAGAACCGGCCGTCCGGCAGCAACAACCTGTTCGTCGCCTGGGAGACTCTGACCCACGGGGACAACCCCAGCTGACCCGCCGCCCCGTCCGGGCACACGGTGCGACGACCGTGCGCCCGGACGTCCGGCCGGGACAGCACCCGGCCGGTGCGGGAGAGCCATGACCCAGGTCGCCACGGACACCGCGGTGCGCGTCGAGAACTTGCACCACACGTACGGCAGCGGTGGTGCCGCCGTGCACGCGCTGCGCGGTGTCTCCTTCGAGGTGCCGCGCGGCGAGCTCGTCGTCCTGCGGGGCCGTCCCGGAGCGGGCAGGAGCACCCTCCTCAACCTCGTCGGCGGCCTCCACGAACCGGACACCGGAAGGATCACCGTCGACGGGCTGGAGCTGGGCGCCCTGGACGAGGACGCGCTCCGCGATCTGCGCCGGGACCGGATCGGCTTCCTGCTCCCGTCCGCCGGGCTCGTCCCCCTCCTCACCGTCGCCGAGAACGTCGCCGCGCCGCTGCGGCTGAGCGGGACCCCGCGGCACGAACACGGGGACCGCGTCGAGCGACTGCTCTCCCTCGTCGGCCTGGCCGGCCACGCGGCACGCCGGCCCGGCGAACTGTCCGCCGGACAGCGCCGCCGCGCGGCCCTCGCACGCGCCCTCGTCCACCGCCCCGCGCTCCTGATCGCCGACGAACCCACCGGCCGGCCCGACGCCGAAACCGGCCCCGCCCTCCTCGAACTGCTGCGCGCCGTCGTCCGCCACGAACACCTGACAGCCCTGGTCGCCGCACGCGACGCGGCTCCGGCGGGCCCCGCCGACCGGGTGCTGGAGCTGAACGACGGAAAGCTCACCGCGCACTGACCCGACCTGCGCATCAGGGTTGTGTCAAAGACGGACACCCGTCGACCCGGCGCCCCATTTGTCGTAATTATGGGCCGTAAGGTCGACGCAGCGTACAGAGCATTGACAGGAAGACAATGGGGCCATGGGACGCGGCAAGCTTCGGATCTACCTCGGCGCGGCACCGGGCGTCGGCAAGACGTACGCGATGCTCTCCGAGGCGCACCGGCGCCTGGAGCGCGGCACCGACTGCGTCGTCGCCTTCGTGGAGCACCACAACCGGCCGCGCACCGAGGTGATGCTGCACGGCCTGGAGCAGATCCCGCGCAAGGAGCTCGACTACCGCGGCTCCTCCTTCACCGAGATGGACGTGGACGCCGTACTGCTGCGCGCCCCGGCCGTCGCCCTGGTGGACGAACTCGCGCACACCAATGTCCCCGGTTCCCGCAACGCCAAGCGCTGGCAGGACGTGGCGGAGCTGCTCGCGGCCGGGATCGACGTCGTCTCGACCGTCAACATCCAGCACCTGGAGTCACTCGGCGACGTCGTCGAGTCGATAACCGGCGTACGGCAGCGGGAGACCGTCCCCGACGAGGTCGTCCGCCGGGCGGACCAGATCGAGCTGGTCGACATGTCGCCCCCGGCGCTGCGCCGCCGTATGGCGCACGGCAACATCTACAAGTCCGACAAGGTCGACGCGGCCCTGTCCAACTACTTCCGCCCCGGCAATCTCACCGCGCTGCGCGAGCTGGCCCTGCTCTGGGTGGCCGACCGGGTCGACGAGTACCTGACCGAGTACCGCAGCGAGCACCGGGTCTCCAAGATCTGGGGCTCGCGCGAACGGATCGTGGTCGGCCTGACCGGCGGCCCCGAGGGCAGGACCCTGATCCGCCGCGCCGCGCGGCTGGCCGAGAAGGGCGCGGGCGGCGAGGTCATGGCCGTCTACATCGCGCGCAGTGACGGACTCACGAACGCCTCGCCCAAGGAACTGGCCGTCCAGCGCACCCTGGTCGAGGATCTCGGAGGCACCTTCCACCACGTCATCGGCGACGACGTCCCCGCCTCGCTGCTGGACTTCGCACGCGGGGTCAACGCCACCCAGATCGTCCTCGGCTCCTCCCGCCGCAAGACCTGGCAGTACGTCTTCGGCCCCGGCGTCGGCGCCACGGTCGCCCGGGAGTCCGGCCCCGACCTGGACGTCCACATCGTCACCCACGACGAGGTCGCCAAGGGGCGCGGACTGCCCGCGGCCCGCGGCGCGCGGCTCGGCCGCTCCCGGATCATCTGGGGCTGGCTGATCGGCGTGGGCGGCCCGGTGATCCTCGCGCTGCTGCTCAACACCGTCGACCTCGGCCTCGCCAACGACATGCTGCTGTTCCTGACGGTGACGGTCGCGGCCGCCCTGCTCGGCGGACTGTTCCCGGCGCTCGCCTCGGCGGCCTTCGGCTCCCTGCTGCTGAACTACTTCTACACACCGCCGCTGCACCGCCTCACGATCGCCGACCCCAAGAACATCGTCGCCATCGCGATCTTCGTGGGCGTCGCCGTCTCCGTCGCCTCCGTGGTGGACCTGGCCGCCCGCCGCACCCACCAGGCGGCCAGGCTGCGCGCCGAGTCGGAGATCCTGTCCTTCCTCGCGGGCAGCGTCCTGCGCGGCGAGACCAGCCTGGAAGCCCTCCTGGAACGGGTCCGGGAGACCTTCGGGATGGAGTCGGTCGCGCTGCTCGAACGGGCGGGCGACGTCGACCCGTGGACCTGCGCGGGCAGCGTGGGCCCGCGCTCGCCGCTGCGCCCCGAGGACGCGGACGTGGACATGCCGGTCGGCGACCACATGGCGCTCGCGCTCTCCGGACGCGTGCTGCCCGCCTCCGACCGCCGGGTGCTCGCCGCGTTCGCCGCCCAGGCCGCCGTCGTGCTGGACCGCCAGCGCCTCCAGCACGAGGCCGACCAGGCCAAGGAGCTCGCCGAGGGCAACCGCATCCGCACCGCGCTGCTGGCCGCCGTCAGCCACGACCTGCGCACCCCGCTGGCCGCGATCAAGGCCGCCGTGTCCTCGCTGCGGTCCGACGACGTCGCCTGGTCGGAGGAGGACCAGGCGGAGCTCCTGGAGGCGATCGAGGAGGGCGCCGACCGACTCGACCACCTGGTCGGCAACCTGCTCGACATGTCCCGCCTCCAGACCGGCACGGTCACCCCGCTGATCCGCGAGATCGACCTCGACGAGGTGGTGCCGATGGCGCTCGGCGGCGTGCCCGAGGACAGCGTGGACCTGGAGATACCGGAGGCCCTGCCGATGGTCGCCGTCGACGCGGGGCTGCTGGAGCGCGCGGTCGCCAACCTCGTCGAGAACGCCGTGAAGTACAGCCCCGTCGACGACCGGGTCCTCGTCTCCGCGAGCGCCATCGCCGACCGGGTGGAGGTACGCGTGGTGGACCGCGGCCCCGGTGTCCCGGACGAGGCCAAGGAACGCATCTTCGCGCCCTTCCAGCGCTACGGCGACGCCCCGCGCGGCGCCGGGGTGGGCCTCGGACTCGCGGTCGCCCGGGGCTTCGCCGAGTCGATGGGCGGCACACTGAACGCCGAGGACACCCCCGGCGGCGGACTCACCATGGTGCTCACGGTCCGGGCGGTGGACCGCCGTCCCGGACCGCTCACCTCACCCGCAGTCGCAGAAAGGCAGGTGTCATGACCCGGGTCCTCGTGGTCGACGACGAGCCGCAGATCACCCGAGCCCTCGTCATCAACCTGAAGGCACGCAAGTACGAGGTGGACGCGGCCCCCGACGGCGCCACCGCGCTCCAGCTCGCCGCCGCACGCCACCCCGACGTCATCGTGCTCGACCTCGGGCTGCCCGACATGGACGGCGTCGAGGTGATCAGGGGGCTGCGCGGCTGGACCCGGGTACCGATCCTGGTGCTCTCCGCCCGGCACTCCTCCGACGAGAAGGTCGAGGCGCTCGACGCGGGCGCCGACGACTACGTCACCAAGCCCTTCGGCATGGACGAACTCCTGGCCCGGCTGCGCGCCGCCGTCCGCCGCGCCGAGCCCACCGGGTCCGGCGAGGACGACGTCGTGGTCGACACCGAGGACTTCACGGTGGACCTGGCGGCCAAGAAGGTCAACCGCGCCGGACGCGATGTCCGGCTGACCCCCACGGAGTGGCACCTCCTGGAGGTCCTGGTCCGCAACACCGGCCGCCTGGTCAGCCAGAAACAGCTGCTCCAGGAGGTCTGGGGGCCGTCGTACGGCACGGAGACGAACTACCTGCGGGTCTACATGGCCCAGCTGCGCCGCAAGCTGGAGGCGGACCCCTCGCATCCGCGGCACTTCATCACGGAGCCGGGGATGGGCTACCGGTTCGAGAGATGAGCGGTGCTTGAGAGAGCTGCCTCGCGGGTACGACGCTGTCATCGGCCCCGGTACGCTTTCGGTATGAGTGCTGTTCCTCGTTCCGAAAAGCCGGCGGGCCGGTTCCGGCGCATGATAGACCGGCTCTCCTCGTCCCAGGAGGACCTGGAGTCCGAGGAGCTGCGCGAGGAAGCCGAGACGACGGGGTGCACCCGCATCGGTGACTGCCACGACCGGCAGATCGTCACGGTTACTGGTACCTTGCGCACGGTCACTCTGCGGCCACGAGCCGGAGTCCCGGCGCTGGAGGCCGAGCTGTTCGACGGCTCGGCGGCTCTGGACGTGGTCTGGCTCGGCAGACGCTCCATCGTGGGAATCGAACCGGGGCGCAAGATGATCGCTTCGGGCCGCATCTCGATGAGCCGGGGCCGTAGGGTGCTGTTCAACCCGAAGTACGAACTCAGACCGCTCGGACGGGAGTAGCCGGTGACGTCGCTCGACAAGCCGACCGAAGACGCCCAGCAGGACGCGAGGGCGGTGACGGAGGCCGCGCTCTTCGAGGCGTTCGGCGGTGTGCGGGGCATGGTCGAGACCGTGGTGCCCGGCCTGCTCTTCGTCACCATCTTCACGATCAACAAGGACCTGCACTGGTCGGCGATCGCCGCCCTCGGCGTGTCCCTGCTGCTCGTCGCCGTCCGCCTCGTCATGCGCGACACCGTCAAGCACGCCTTCAGCGGCGTCTTCGGCGTCGCGTTCGGCGTGGTCTTCGCGATGATGACGGGCAACGCGAAGGACTTCTACCTGCCGGGCATGCTCTACACGCTCGGCCTGGCCGTCGCCTACATCGTCACGACCCTCGCGGGCGTGCCCCTGATCGGCCTGATCCTCGGCCCGGTCTTCAAGGAGAACCTCTCCTGGCGTACCCGCAACCCGGGCCGCAAGAAGGCGTACGCGAAGGCGAGCTGGGCCTGGGGCCTGATCCTGCTCGCCAAGTGCGCGGTCCTCTTCCCGCTCTACTGGTGGGCCAACACCGCGCAACTGGGCTGGGTCCTGGTCGCGTTGAAGATCCCTCCGTTCCTGCTGGCCGTCTGGCTCACCTGGGTGTTCCTGGCGAAGGCCCCGGCCCCCATCGACGTGTTCGCGGAGATGGAGGCGGAGGAGCAGGCCGAGAAGGAGCGCAAGGCCGCCCTCGCGCAGGAGGACACCGAGGCCGCGGCCGGCCGTCATCGCCGCGACGCCTAGTCACCCGTACGAGCTTGGGGCGCCCGAGGACTTCCGGGCGCCCCGACCCGTATCCGGGCGCCCCCGCCCCGTACCCGTACGCCCCGCCCTCGTGTCCCGCCTTCGGGGGAATCCGATGGCCCCGCGGCGGGGCGGGCGTCAGAATCGCCGCTCATGGAACCTGTCTCGCTCACCACGGAGCGTCTGCTGATCCGCCCGCACGCGGCGTGTGACGAGGACACGCTCCTCGCCGCCTGTCAGGACCCCGCGATCGCGCGCTGGACGGACTTCCCCACGCCCTACGAGCGCCGGCACGCCGCCTTCTACCTGCGGGCGCTGGTGCCGAAGGGCTGGCGCGACGACACGATGTACCACTTCGCGGTGGAGCGGCGGGACGACGGCGACGGCACCTTCGTGGCGTCCGTCAACGTGCACCGGCAGGCCGACGTCTGGGGCGTCGGGTACTGGACCGTGGCGGAGCACCGGGGCCGTGGCTACGCCGCGGAGGCCGTCGGTGCCCTCGCGCGGTGGGCGTTCACCGAACTGGGCGTGCAGCGTCTGGAGTGGCGGGCGGAGGCGGGCAACCGGGGCTCATGGGCCGTCGCCCGGAAGGCCGGCTTCGTACGGGAGGGCGTGCTGCGGGCGGCACAGACCGGCCGGGACGGTCTGCGGGACATCTGGATCGGGGCGCTGCTGCCCGGCGACCTGGGTCTGCCCTTCGCACTGCCGTACAGCCCGGCGGCCGACGATCTCCAGAGGTCCTGACGAAAACGGTGAAGCCTCCACGGGGTGTCCCGCGGAGGCTTCACCGGCATTCGACAGGGGGCCGGCTAGTTCGGCGCGTCCTCGCGGCGGACCGAGAGCAGGTCCTCCAGCTGCTCCTCACGGGCCTGGGCGGCCACGAAGAGGAGCTCGTCGCCCGCCTCCAAGGAGTCCTCCTGGGAGGGGGTGAGCACCCGGGTGCCGCGGATGATCGTGACCAGGGAGGTGTCCTGGGGCCACTCCACGTCACCCACCTGTGTGCCGGCCAGGGCCGACTCCGGCGGCAGGGTCAGCTCGACCAGGTTCGCGTCGCCATGGCTGAAGCGCAGCAGACGGACCAGGTCGCCGACGCTCACCGCCTCCTCCACCAGGGCCGACATCAGGCGGGGGGTGGAGACGGCGACGTCGACACCCCAGGCCTCGTTGAACAGCCACTCGTTCTTCGGGTTGTTGACCCGGGCGACGACGCGCGGCACGCCGTACTCGGTCTTGGCGAGCAGCGAGACGACCAGGTTGACCTTGTCGTCACCCGTGGCCGCGATGACCACGTTGCAGCGCTGGAGCGCCGCCTCGTCCAGGGAGGTGATCTCGCAGGCGTCGGCGAGCAGCCACTCCGCCTGCGGGACGCGCTCGACCGAGATGGCGGTCGGCGCCTTGTCGATCAGCAGGATCTCGTGGCCGTTCTCCAGGAGCTCGCCCGCGATCGAGCGGCCCACGGCGCCGGCACCGGCAATGGCGACCCTCATCAGTGACCGCTCTCCTCTTCGGGGCCCTCGGCGAACGAGGCCTCGACCTTTTCGACGTCGTCCGTGCGCATCATCACGTGCACGAGGTCGCCCTCCTGCAGCACCGTCTGCGAGCTGGGCAGAATCGCCTCGCCCAGCCGGGTCAGGAAGGCCACCCGCACGCCGGTCTCGTCCTGGAGACGGCTGATCTTGTGGCCGACCCAGGAGGCGGAGGCGTGCACCTCGGCGAGCTGCACCCCACCGGTGGGATCGCGCCACAGCGGCTCGGCGCCCGACGGCAGCAGGCGGCGCAGCATCTGGTCGGCCGTCCAGCGGACGGTGGCGACGGTCGGGATGCCCAGACGCTGATAGACCTCGGCCCGGCGCGGGTCGTAGATGCGCGCCGCGACGTTCTCGATGCCGAACATCTCCCGGGCGACCCGGGCGGCGATGATGTTCGAGTTGTCCCCGCTGGACACGGCGGCGAAGGCGCCGGCCTCCTCGATGCCCGCCTCGCGCAGGGTGTCCTGGTCGAAACCGACTCCGGTGACACGGCGTCCGCCGAAACCGGAGCCGAGCCGCCGGAAGGCGGTGGGGTCCTGGTCGATCACCGCGACCGTGTGCCCCTGTTGCTCCAGGGTCTGGGCGAGAGCGGAACCCACTCTGCCGCAGCCCATGATGACGATGTGCACCTAGCCCAACCCCGCAGTCCTGGTCATCCCGCTGACCTGCGAAAACACCCTGCTCACTCTTCTCTCTCGGTCTGCCGGGCCCGGACGGGGCAACGGCATGCGGCGTTGCCGGGAACGAGCTTAAGGCGCAACGGCGGTCTTGCCCTCATCGGTGCGGGGATCTCCTGCGCCGATCCCGGGCGGGGTCCCGCCGGCGTACGTGGTGGGGTCCTCCCGGCGCCTTACGCGCCGGGGTGCGACGGGCGCGGCGGCAGACCCGGGGGCACCACCCAGGCCATGGGGGAGCGCGCCGGTGCGGAGGCGGCGGGGGCGGCGGAGGCAACGGAGGCGGTGGAAGCCGCGGAGGCAACGGAGGCCGCCGAGGTCACGGAGGCCGCCGGGGCGCCGGGGGCGAGGGTGGGGCCGGCCAGGGCAGCCGGGGCGTCCGGGGCTGTCGGCGCGGTCGGGGCGCCCTCGTGCCGGTCGCCGGTCGTCTCGGCCGGGGCGTTGTACGGAGCGTCCATACCCCGGACAACGACCTGAACCGGCCGAGGGAACGGAGCCCCCGCCACGCGGCAGGGGCGCACGGGCGGGACACGGGGGAGGACACGGAAGGGATCGCGGAGGAGATCGCGGGGGAGGAAGAAGAAGGGGAGGGGCGGGTGCCGGAAGGAAAGGGGAGCCGGGAGGACGGGGAGACCTGGGCTAGGGCAGGCGCAGGTCATCATCAGGGAAAGTTCGGGAAAAGAGACGAGAACCACACAGTGAGCGAAATCCGTCTCCCGGTCGCCCCGCTCAGCGGCGGCTGATGCTGCGCACGCTGACGAGGGTCAGGATTCCGAGGCCGACGAGTCCTGCGGCGGCACCGATGAGCTGCGCGGTCGCGTGCATGGAACCTCCATAACGGGACAAAAAGGGAACTTCGCCATATAGGCATGCGGCCCTCGGATGTGCGGAATCCGCAACGGGACCCGTCCCCGTTTTCACCCGGAGAGCAGATGGCGAGGGGAAGGTGAGGTGATGCGGGACGGCGGGTGGGCGACCCCCCGTTCGAACGCTTACGATCCTCTGCGTGTCCAAACTGACCGACGTGCCCAAACGGATCCTGATCGGGCGCGCACTGCGCAGTGATCGGCTCGGAGAGACGCTCCTGCCGAAGCGCATCGCACTCCCCGTCTTCGCTTCCGACCCGCTCTCCTCCGTGGCGTACGCACCCGGAGAAGTGCTCCTGGTGCTCTCCATCGCGGGCGTGTCGGCCTACCACTTCAGCCCCTGGATCGCGGTCGCGGTCGTCGTGCTGATGTTCACGGTCGTGGCGTCGTACCGCCAGAACGTGCACGCGTACCCCAGCGGCGGCGGCGACTACGAGGTGGCCAACACCAACCTCGGCCCCAGGGCCGGCCTCACCGTCGCCAGCGCGCTCCTCGTCGACTACGTACTCACCGTCGCCGTGTCGATCACGTCCGGCATCGAGAACCTCGGCTCCGCCATCCCCTTCGTCGTCGAGCACAAGGTGCTCTGCGCCGTCGTCGTCATCGTGCTGCTCACCCTGATGAACCTGCGCGGGGTCAAGGAGTCCGGAAAGCTCTTCGCGATCCCGACGTACGTCTTCGTGGCGGGCGTCTTCATCATGATCGCCTGGGGCGCCTTCCGCGGGCTCGTCCTGAACGACACCATGCGGGCGCCGACCTCCGACTACCACATCAAGGCCGAACACCAGGGCCTCGCGGGCTTCGCGCTCGTCTTCCTGCTGCTGCGCGCCTTCTCCTCCGGCTGCGCCGCCCTCACCGGCGTCGAGGCCATCTCCAACGGCGTCCCCGCCTTCCGCAAGCCCAAGTCGAAGAACGCCGCGTCCACGCTGGCCGCGATGGGCCTGCTCGCCGTCACCATGTTCTGCGGGATCATCGCGCTGGCCATGACGACCAAGGTCCGGATGGCCGAGAACCCGGGCACCGACCTGATCCACAACGGCGTCCCGATCGGCCCCGGTTACGTCCAGAACCCGGTGATCTCCCAGGTGGCCGAGGCCGTCTTCGGCAAGGGCAGCTTCCTGTTCATCGTGCTCGCGGCGGCCACCGCGCTGGTCCTGTTCCTCGCCGCGAACACCGCGTACAACGGGTTCCCGCTGCTCGGCTCGATCCTCGCCCAGGACCGCTACCTCCCGCGCCAGCTGCACACCCGCGGCGACCGCCTCGCCTTCTCCAACGGCATCGTGCTGCTCGCGGGCGCGGCGACCCTGCTGGTGGTCATCTACGGCGCGGACTCGACGCGGCTCATCCAGCTCTACATCGTCGGCGTCTTCGTCTCCTTCACGCTCAGCCAGACCGGCATGGTCCGGCACTGGAACCGTCATCTGCGCACCGAGACGGACCCGGCCAAGCGCAGCCACATGATCCGCTCCCGGGCCATCAACACCTTCGGCGCCTTCTTCACCGGCCTGGTGCTCGTCGTCGTCCTCGTCACCAAGTTCACGCACGGCGCCTGGGTCGCCCTGCTCGGCATGGTGATCTTCTACGCGACGATGAGCGCGATCCGTAAGCACTACGACCGGGTCGCCGAGGAGATCGCCGCCCCCGAGGGCCCCTCCGACGACAGCGTGCGCCCCTCCCGCGTCCACTCCGTCGTCCTGATCTCCAAGATCCACCGGCCGACCCTGCGCGCCCTCGCCTACGCCAAGCTGATGCGCTCCGACACCCTCGAAGCGCTCAGCGTCAACGTCGACCCGGCCGAGACCAAGGCGCTGCGCGAGGAGTGGGAGCGACGCGGCATCACCGTGCCGCTGAAGGTCCTCGACTCCCCGTACCGCGAGATCACCCGGCCGGTCATCGAGTACGTGAAGGGACTGCGCAGGGAGTCACCGCGCGACGCGGTCTCCGTCATCATCCCCGAGTACGTGGTCGGCCACTGGTACGAGCACCTGCTGCACAACCAGAGCGCCCTGCGCCTCAAGGGCCGGCTGCTGTTCACGCCCGGCGTGATGGTGACCTCCGTGCCCTACCAGCTGGAGTCCTCCGAGGCCGCGAAGCAGCGGGCCCGCAGGCGCCAGGACTGGAACGCGCCGGGCGCGGTGCGCCGGGGCCCGGCGGAGGAGCGGCCGAAGGAGTCCAGCACTCCCAAGGGCTGACGCACGCGTGTCGAACGGCCGGGCACGGTCCACGTAGACTGGTGGGCTGTTGTCCGGCCGTTCCCGTCCGCGGGGGTGGCCGAGACCCCCGTTCCTGTCCCCCGTATCACCCCCCTTTCGCACCTGGAGTCACCCCGCCATGCAGGCAGAACCGAAGAAGTCGCTGGTGGGGGACGAGTACGAGGTGGAGGTCGGCCCCGTCGCGCATGGCGGGCACTGCATCGCCCGTACGACCGAGGGCCAGGTCCTCTTCGTCCGGCACGCCCTGCCCGGTGAGCGCGTCGTCGCCCGCGTGACGGAGGGCGAGGAGGGTGCGCGCTTCCTGCGCGCCGACGCCGTCGAGATCCTGGACCCCTCGAAGGACCGGGTCCAGGCCCCCTGCCCGTACGCCGGTCCTGGCCGCTGCGGAGGCTGCGACTGGCAGCACGCCAAGCCGGGCGCGCAGCGCCGCCTCAAGGGCGAAGTCATCGCCGAGCAGTTGCAGCGGCTCGCGGGGCTCACCCCGGAGGAGGCCGGCTGGGACGGCACCGTGATGCCCGCCGAGGGCGACAAGCTGCCCGCCGGCGAGGTCCCGGCCTGGCGCACCCGCGTCCAGTACGCCGTGGACCCCGACGGCAACGCCGGACTGCGCCGCCACCGCTCGCACGAGGTCGAGCCCATCGAACGCTGCATGATCGCGGCACCGGGCGTCAGTGAGCTGGGCATCGAGGACCGCGACTGGTCCGGCATGGAGTCCGTCGACGCGATCGCCGCGACCGGATCCCAGGACCGCATGGTGATCCTGGAGCCCCGGCCCGGCGCCCGCCTGCCCCTCGTCGAACTCGACAAGCCGGTCTCCGTGATGCGGGTCGCCGAACAGGACGGCGGCATCCACCGCGTCCACGGCCGCGCCTTCGTCCGCGAGCGTGCCGACGGACGCACCTACCGCGTCGGCAGCGGCGGCTTCTGGCAGGTCCACCCGATGGCCGCCGACACCCTCGTCAAGGCCGTCATGCAGGGTCTGCTGCCGCGCAAGGGCGACATGGCCCTCGACCTGTACTGCGGCGTCGGCCTCTTCGCCGGCGCCCTCGCCGACCGCCTCGGTGACAAGGGCGCGGTCCTCGGCATCGAGTCCGGCAAGCGCGCCGTCGAGGACGCCCGCCACAACCTGGCCGCCTTCGAGCGCGTCCGCATCGAACAGGGCAAGGTCGAGGCGGTCCTGCCGCGTACCGGCATCACCGAGGTCGACCTCATCGTCCTCGACCCGCCCCGCGCCGGCGCCGGCAAGAAGACGGTCGAACTCCTGTCGTCGATGGGCGCGCGCAAGATCGCGTACGTGGCCTGCGACCCGGCGGCACTCGCTCGTGACCTGGCGTACTTCCGGGACGGGGGGTACAAGGTGCGGACTCTGCGGGCGTTCGATCTGTTTCCGATGACGCATCACGTCGAGTGCGTGGCGATTCTGGAGCCGGTGGCGAAGAGCGTCTGACCTTCGGTTTGCGCATGATGTGCGGTGCGGGCGTCACGGGCGATGTCCTGACGTTGAAATGACGCTCGTGACGCTCGTTCTGACCGGGTGTCAGTAACGGTCCGAGGCCCGCACGGCACGAGAGCGTAGGGCAGCCGGCCCGTGTTCCCCTGAGGTCAGGCGGCTGCCGCCACGGTCTACAAGGTCAGCCGGACGACGAACATGCGTTCCGGAGGGCCCAGGTCCGGTGAGGGGTCCACGAGGCGTTCCACCCAGCGCCTGTATCGGTGGCGAAATTCCTGGTCGGCGCCGAGTGGGGCGGGCAGCGAACCGGTGACCTCTGCGGCACAGGCCGCCGTGGGGTCACGTTCGGCTGCCGCCGCCTCGGTACGTTCGCCGTCGAGGGCAGCCGGTGCCTGTGGCAGGGAGCCTTGCGCTGTTCCATCACGAGACGCTCGGGCTAATGCGGAAGGGATGCCCGAAATCCGTCGGCGTCGTCTCTTAGGCAGGGCGAAAGTTCATCGCCAAGCGTGTCGAGTACACGCTTGATGTCTTGGGCGAGCTCCGGTACTTCGGCCCATGTTGTGGCGTTGCGCGTAAGAACTGCGGTCAACAAGTCATCGTCGAACCAGCCGCCGGCCGCCCCTTCTGCAGCCTCGCTCCGCAATACCTCCACTCCCACAGGAAGCAGCCATGGCAATCCGACATCCTGTCCGATGAGTCTGGCCAATTGCTCCACCGTCAAGTCGCTGATCGGACTCTTCCGCAGAGCGTGCACTGCTCGTACGAGCGACGTGGCATCACTGGGCGGGTCGGGCCAGCGGCGCCCTTCGAGGTCCTCGATGGAGCGGCTTCGATCAAAAGGCAGGTTCATGAGTGGCTCTTCTTGATGCGACGCAGTGACAGTCCGGAGTGGTGAGACGCGCCTCTCGGACTCTATCTGTGGCGCCCTCCTCGAACCGGTCAAGCAAGACGCCTGACCTGAGGCCGCGGCGACGCTCCGCGGCCTCGGCACGGACCCCCCATCGCTGACTTTCCGGCAGCCGTCCGTCCTCACAGCGTTGTTGGTTAGGGTGGCGGGCGGAGACCGAATCCGTCGCCCTTGACCAAGGTGGCGGACAGGCAGGCGAGTTCGGGGCCGTGCAGGGTGCCGGCCTCCGTGCGAGCCGGGCCGGACACGACGGGGGGCTCGTTGGTGGGGAGTTGGCGCGTAGAGCGGCCGGAGGCCACGTCGGCCGGAGTTCCGGAACATCATCCGCCGACCGCTGGAGAGTGCCGGGGGCCGGATCGACGCGGTGGGCGGGTGACCGGGCGGCCGGGGCCCGCGGTGCTGCCCCCGTCGCTGCGCGTGCGGCTCGGGGTGATCGCGGGCCTCGCCGCGCTGGTGGTCGTGGGGCTCGGCGTCCTGTATGCCGACCACGGCACCCCCGGCGCGGTGGACGCGCGGATCCTGGCGGTGGTGGACGGGGTGCGGCCGCCCTGGCGGTACGCCGCTCTGGCTCTGGACTTCCTGGGGGAGCCCGTGGGAGCGGCGACGCTGATCGCGGCCGCCGTGGCGGGCTGCCTGGCGCTTCGGCGTCCGCGCGCGGCCGTGCTCGTCGTGGCCGGTGTCGGCGCGACCGTGGGAACGGCGACGCTGCTCAAGTCCCTGGTGGGACGCACCATCCACGGTGCCGACAACCTGTCCTACCCGAGCGGACACACCGCCTTCCTCACCGCCCTCGCCGTCATGGCGGCGCTGTTCGCGACGGCCGGGCTCGGCCTCGGCGGGGCCGCCGGCACGTGCCTCGTGCTCGCGGCGGCTCTGGTGGCCGGCACCGCCATGGGCTGGGCGGAGGTCGCCCTGGGCGCGCATTACCCGACCGATGCCCTGGGCGGCTGGTGCACCGCGCTGACGGTGACACCGGCGACCGCGTGGACGGTCGACCGGATCGCCGACCGGCTGGGCGAGCGGCGGGCCGGTCGGAGGTCCGACGCCGGTCGGTGGAAGCGTCACTGACGTCAGGTCAGTTCACGGTGCGTCACACCAGGCGGCGGAACACGGGTTTCACCGGTCGTCCGGCCGGCCAGGGTGAGGGATCGGTGGCGTCCAGGGCTTTCCGGTACACCGCGCAGGCCTGGGCGACCACGTCGACGGTGTGATCGATGTCGGCGTCGCTGAGCGCGCTGCTCACCACGAACGACGGAGCCAGCACCCCGCCCGTGAGGAGTTGGCGCAGGAACAGGGTGCGGTACTCCTGCGAGGGCTGCCCGTTCTCGTCGAGGGTGGCGAAGACCAGGTTGCTGGCCCGGCCCCGGACGACGATGTGGTCGCCGACACCCATCGCGGCCGCCGCGTCACGGACGCCGGCGGCCAACCGCTCGCCGAGGGCGTGCAGCCGTGCGGTCACGCCCTCCTCGACGTAGGTGGCCTGCACGGCCATCGCGGCGGCCAGGGAGTGCGTCTCCGCCCCGTGCGTGGTGGACAGCAGGAACACCCGGTCGCCGGAGTGACGCAGTCCGCCAAGCTCCATCAGGTCGCGGCGCCCGGCCAGCGCGGACACGGCGAATCCGTTGCCCAGCGCCTTGCCGAAGGTGGAGAGGTCGGGGACGACGCCGTACAGGCCCTGGGCGCCCGCCTCGGACCAGCGGAAGCCGGTGATCATCTCGTCGAAGATCAGTACGCAGCCGTGCCGGTCGGCCAGCTCGCGCAGGCCGGCGAGGTATCCGGGCGGCGGCTCGGTGTGGGTGGCGGGTTCGAGGATCAGGCAGGCGACCTCGTCCTGGTACCGGGTGAGCAGCTCCTCCGTGGCGGCCAGGTCCCCGTAAGGGAACGCCACGGTGAGCTCGTTGGTCGCCGACGGAACACCGGCGGACATCGGCGTGGTGCCGATGAACCAGTCGTCGACGGAGAAGAACGGATGGTCGGCGCAGAGGGCCACCCGGGGGCGCCCGGTGGCGGCGCGGGCGAGACGCACCGCGGCTGTGGTGGCGTCGGAGCCGTTCTTCGCGAACTTCACCATCTCGGCGGTCGGTACCGTGGCCAGGAAGCGTTCCGCGGCCTCGACCTCGACGATGGACGGGCGGACGAAGTTGCTGCCGCGGTCGAGCTCCCGCCGTACGGCCTCCAGCACGCGTGGGTGGGCGTGGCCGAGGCTGACCGACCGCAGGCCGGAGCCGTACTCGATGTAACGGTTGCCGTCGACGTCCCACACGTGGGCACCGCTGCCGTGGCTGATGACCGGGGCCAGGTTCTCCGGGTACTGGTCGTCGCCCTTGGCGTAGGTGTGCGCACCCCCGGGGATCATGGCGTGCAGCCGCTCGTTGGCGGTGCGCGACAGGGGCAGGTGAAGCTCTTCGGTGTCCACGGGGACCTCAACTTTCTCGGTGCTTCAGAACCTCGGCGAGACTCGGCGCCTCACGGTCCCGTTGGGACATCAGTGCGACCGGCAGCGGCCACGGAATGGCGAGTTCCGGGTCGTCGAAGGCGATGGTCACGTCCTCGGCCGGATCGTGCGGGCGGTCGATGCGGTACGAGGTGTCTGCGGTGTCGGTCAGTGCTTGAAAACCGTGCGCGCATCCCGCGGGAATGTAAAGAGTTGGTTGTGTTTCTCCTGACAATTCGAAGGAGGCCCAGTTGCGGTAGGTGGGAGAGTCCGGCCGCAGGTCCACGACGACGTCGAAGATCCTCCCGTACGAGCACCGCACCAGCTTGGCCTCGCCGGCGCCGGAGCGCAGGTGCAGGCCGCGCAGCACGCCGCGGACCGAGCGGGACACGCTGTCCTGGACGAAGGCGTGCGGATCCAGGCCCACCGAGCGGACCACGTCGGCGTCGAAGGTGCGGCAGAAGAAGCCGCGTTCGTCGGCGTACGGCGTGGGCTCGAAGAGGAACGCGCCGGTGATCTCCGGGACTTCGGTCGCTTTCATGGAGACTCCTGCCGAGCGTGGGCGTGGGTGTGGTCGGTCGCCGGGAACAGGGCCGCGGTCAAGGCGGTGAACTGGTGGTCGAGTTGCCGGGCCGCGTCCAGGTTCCGCTCGGCGAGCAGCTGCCGCAGTTCGGCCGACCGCTTCTCCAGCGCACGGAACTGTTCCAGCAGCCGGTCGGCGTCGACCTCGCGCGCCGGGTGGCAGAACGCGCCGAGGCCCCTCTCCGCCATGAGCGCGTCGCTCTTCGCCGCGTAGCAGAGGGCGAGCACCGGCGTACCGGTCTTCAGCGCGCAGATCAGGTTGTGGTACCGGATCGCCACCACGGTCTCGGCAGCCGCCATCTCCTTCATCAGGTCGGCCAGTGAGGCCGGTTCGGCAGCGGTGACCAGCGGCGAGTCCACCGCGTCGAGGATCGCGGCGACCACCGACGCGTCGCACTCGTCACCGGTGAGCAGCCGGACGGCCCTGCCCTCCTCGACGAGCGCGCGGACGAACCGGACCGTCCCGTCGAGGTAGCGCCGGTAGATCTCTTCGGCCCGGGCGCGATCGTCGTTGCCGCCGTGGAAGTCCATGACGCCGACGCAGACCGGACCCGACGGGAGCGACGGGTTCGAGGGCGCGCCCGCCCGTGGGGCCGGCAGGGCGAACGCGAGGTCCGGGTAGACCTCGTCGCGCGCGGTGTCCACGCCCATCGCCCGCATCGCGTCGCGGGACTGCGCGTCCCGGTACGACCGGTAGGTGGCCAGCCGCGCCGACCAGCGCACCAGGGCCCGGGTCGGCCGGTTGCCGATCGGCGCGGCGCCGACGCTGACCAGCGCGACCCGGGTGCGCAGCAGCCGGCCGCTCGCGCAGAGCAGGAACAGGGAGTACGGGAAGCCCCACGGCCGCAGCGGCAGGGTGGCCTCCAGGACGCCCATGCCCGGCACGATCACCACGTCGTGCCGGCGCACCCAGGCGGCGGTGCGGAAGACGTCGACGAGCTTGCCCAGCCCCTTCGCCGCGACCGCGCCCGCGCGCGACGCGGTCCGGTACTCCCCGCGGTACCAGTGCAGCCGCGTCGCGGGGATCCCGAACCGGGTCGTCACGGCCTCGGGGCCGCCGCACAGCGCGTCCACGACCGCCTCCGGGTGTTCGGCGCCGAGGTACCCGAGCACGGCTTCGAGCGATCCGTCGTTGCCGAGGTTGCCGGAGCCGAGCAGGCCGAACACCCCGACGCGCACCGGCGTTCCGTCCGCGGACGTCATGCCCGCCTCCCCTCACGGCCGGCGACGAGGGCGTCGACGGAGACCGTGAGCAGGGCCGGGTCGACCGGGGCACGGTCCTCGACCCGCTCGCCGGCGCCCGGCCGGACCCGGCTGGTCATCCACGCGGCCAGGTGGCGATAGCACGCGCGCCGGTCGGCCGGGGACAGCGGCGCCCGCCGGATCGCCGAGGCGAAGCCCCAGACGTACTCGGCGAGCAGCCGGGGTGTCGGGTGCAGCGGTCCGGCCCGGCGCGGGTCGAGGTTGACGCACCGGGAGCGCTTGGACGGGTTCGCCCGCTCGGCGCGGGTGGGGTGGTCCCGGCGGAAGTACAGCAGTTCCGGCACCTGGTGGAAGGGGCCGTGCAGGGTGATCTCGGCGACGTACGTGCGGTCCGCGTGGTGGTAGCTGTCCATCGGTTTCACTCGGCGCAGCACGTCGGTCCGCATCACCCCGTAGAAGTCGTCGCCGCCCGGCTCGAACAGCAGACTGCGGAAGCGGTCCGGGGCGTGCGGGGAGTCGGTGGCGAGCGTGTACTCGTAGGGGACCTTCACCTGGCCGTCGCCGTCGATGACCGCCTGGCCGGTGTGCGCGAGGATCATGTCCGGCCGCTCGTCCAGCGCCTCCACGCAGCGCCGCAGCAGGTCCCTGCCGTACAGGTCGTCGTGCGAGGCCCACTTGAACAGCTCGCCGCGGGACTCGGCGAGCACGTGGTTGTGGTTCGGCGTGGCACCGATGTTCCGTGGCAGCCGGAGGTACCGGATGCGTGGGTCCCGCGCGGCGTACTCGCGGCAGATCTCCTGGGTCCGGTCGGTCGAGGCGTTGTCGGAGACGACCAGCTCGAAGTCCTCGTAGGTCTGCCCGAGCAGGGCGTCGAACGACTCGGCCAGGTACTCCTCGCCGTTGTACACGGGCAGGCCGATGCTCAGCCTGGGTCGGGCGGTCATGAGGTCCTCACTTCGGGGACGGGTTTGTGGTGGTGCTCGCGCAGGGCGGACCGCAGTTGCAGCCACCACACGGCCGAGCCGCTGACGGTCGCGGCGGCGACGCCCCAGGCCGAGCCGGCCGTGCCGGCGACGGCCGCCCCGCCGAGCCCGCCGCCGATGTAGCAGGCGGAGGCGAACAGCTGGCAGCGCAGGCTGCGCCGGGCCGCGCCGAGCGCGCGCAGCCCGGCCGCCGCGCCGGTGCCGAGGCCCGCTCCCGCGACGCTGAGGGTGATCTGCACGATGAGGTGCGAGGAGGAGCGCCAGACGTCGCCGAGTGCGAGTTCACCGAGCCGGTCCGGCATCAGCAGCAGCGCCGAGCCCCAGAGCAGAGCTCCGGCGGCCTGCCCGCCGCCGAGGAGGAGGCAGAACCTGCCCAGTTGGTGCGGGGCCTGTCGCAGCACCCGTGCCGCCTCCGGGACGGTGACCAGCGAGAGCCCCATGAGCACCGCCAGGAACGGGCCGAGCAGGAGCTCGGCGCCCCGCACCGCGCCCACCGCGCTCACCCCGACGATCGCACCGAGGCCGTACGCCCGCAGTTGGCTCGCGCCACTGAGGCTGACGTTCTCGACCAGGTACCGGTAGCCGAGATCGCGCTGCTCGCGCAGCCACCCGCGGGCCAGGGTCGTCCGGGGCAGGATGCCGGACTGGAGGTAGCCGTACCCCGCCGCCACCGTGGCGGACGCGCCCCAGGCGAGCACGAAGGCCGCCACGGTGCCCACGTGGGCCGCCACCACCATGGCCGGGACGAGCGCGACACCCCACACGACGTCGTTGACGAACGCCTTGCGTCCTGCTCCGGCGGCGAAGAACGAGAACCGCCAGGCGTCCTGGAGCAGCAGCCCTGGCAGCATGACACCGAGGGCGGCGAACGCGGGCCCGACGCGGCCGCCGAGCCCCAGCCCGGCCACCAGACATGCCGCGCCGAGGGCGGCGCCGACGCCGAGCGCGGTACCCGTCGACCGGGCCACAGCCCCGCGCCAGGACGCGTCCGGTACGCCGCTGAAGCGCACCACGAGCGGGTCGGTGGCCAGCCCGCGGGAGACGTTGAGCACCACGCCGTAGGTCACCCAGGCGAGGCTGAACACGCCGAACGCGGTCACCCCCAGCGAGCGGGCCACGTAGATGCCCACCGCGAAGTTGCTGACGCTGGAGGCCGCCTGGTCGGCCAGTCCCCAGGACAGCCGGCCGACGAGGGCCCGCCGGGCCGAGCCGGCCGGTTGCGCCGTTGTCCGCGGATTCTCCCCCTCGGTGGTCATCGGCGTCATGCCTTGATCAGTTCGGCGCCGCACAGGGCGTCGGCCGCGGCGGCGACGGCGTCGAAGGGCAGCCCGGACCGCTCGGCGACGTCCACCAGACTGTGCTCGCCGTCGGAGAGGCTGAGCACCCAGAGCATGGCCATCTGGGCCTGCTTCGCGTCGCTGCGGCCGCCGAGGGAGTCGTACAACCCGCGTCGGCCGAGCTGTGGTTCGCCGTAGGGGCTGAGGTTGACGTACCGCCGGTTGCGGTCGAGGACGGTGAACGCCTCACGGCAGAGGGCGAGAGTGTCCGCCATCGCCTCCGGGGAGACGAAGTCCAGGTTGTCCGCCGAGGTGTGGTACTCGGGGTAGCCGGCGTACGGGGTCCGGCTGAGCGAGCCCACGCCGAGATCGAACCCGGGCGAGCAGAACTGCCGCTCGTCGTAGCCGTACGGGGTGAACTCGGTGATGCGGTGCGGGCGTTCGGAGGCGTCCAGGACATGCCGCAGCACCCGGTCGATCTCCGCGTCGCCGCGCCTGCTCTGTTTGTACGTCAGCCGGCCCGGGTCGCCGGCGCAGGCCAGGACGAGCCCGTGCTTGACCCGTTCGATCCGCTCCGCGTTGCGGGCCAGCCAGGTGATCGCTCCGATGGTGCCGGGCGCGTAGATGAACCGGTACGTGTAGTACGGGGTCTCGCGCGCCAGCGCCCGGGCCAGGAACGTCGCCACCGCGATGCCCGCCAGGTTGTCGTTGGCCAGCGACGGGTGGCAGACGTGGCAGGAGACGATCACCTCGTCGGCGACCTGCCCGGGGATCACGTGCTCGGCGTAGGTGAGGTGACCGTCGGCGAGTGTGGAGTCGACGCGCACCTCGTAATCGCCCTCCGGCAGCGCGTCCAAGGTCTCCTGGGCCAGGCAGAAACCCCACTCCGGCGTGTAGTAGCTGGTGCGGTACGGCACCCAGGCCGGGTGCTCCGGAAGGGTGTGCAGGTGCGCGCGGAGCTCGGTCAGCGGCATGGTCGCCGACACCGGCACGCTGTAGCCGAGCACGTGCAGACTGGACGCGGCGAAGTCGACGACCCGATTGCCGGCCGGGTCGGCGACGTACGCGTCCCTGATGTTCCACTCCTGCGGCACCGTCCAGTCGAGCACCTGGGTCCCGGTCGGCACCTCGTACACCTGTAGCGGTACGTACTCGCCGACGATCTCCAGGGTGGCGCGCACCCCGTCGCCGGTGATGCTCCGGCACAGCGGGTACAACCGCTCCACCAGCGCGTACATCTCCTCGCCCGCCTCGGTCATCGGCGCCACCGCAGGGTGTCGTCGACGGCGCCGGCGTCGGACGCCGCGCGCAGCACGGCCAGCCGGGTGAAGCGGCGCTCGAAGTCCTCCCGGGTCAGTCCGTACTTCTGGTAGGCGTCGGCGAGTTCGAGCGCGCCCCGCTTCACCGTCCACTCGCAGTCGAAGCCGGGCACCGCGGCGCGGAACCGGGAGAAGTCCACCCGGTACGACCGCGGATCGGCGCCGCTCTCCCCGGTGATCACCACCTTCGAGCCGGCCACCGCCTCGGCGACCTGCTCGGCGATCTCGGCGACCGTGACGTTGTTGATCTCGCTGCCGATGTTGAACGCCCGGTCGTGCACCGCCTCGCGCGGCGCGGTCAGCGCGGCCGTGAAGGCCCGCGCGATGTCGGCGGCGTGCACCAGCGGGCGCCAGGGGGAGCCGTCGGAGAGCACCAGCACCTCGCCGGACAGGAGCGCGTGGCCCACCAGGTTGTTCAGCACGATGTCGGCACGCAGCCGCGGCGAGTGGCCGAAGGCGGTGGCGTTGCGCATGAACACCGGGGTGAAGTCGCCGTCGGCCAGCGCGTGCAGGTCGTCCTCCACGCGCACCTTCGACTCCGCGTACGGCGTCACCGGCCGCAGCGGGGCGTCCTCGCCCACCAGGTCGGCGCCGCCGGAGGCGCCGTAGACGGAGCAGGTCGACGCGTACAGGAAGCGCCGCACCCCGGCGTCGCGGGCCAGCCGGGCCAGCCGCACGGACGCGTGGTGGTTGATGTCGTAGGTGAGCTCCGGCGCCAGCGATCCCAGCGGGTCGTTGGAGAGGGCGGCCAGGTGGATCACGGCGTCCACCCCGGCCACGTGCTCGGCCGTCACGTCGCGCAGGTCCACCCGGTGCCCCGGGGGGTCCGCGGGCGCCGGGCCCAGCACGCAGTCGGCGAAGAGGCCGGCGTCGAGACCGACGACCTCGTGTCCGGCGGCCGTCAGTACCGGGGCCATCACGGTGCCCAGGTAGCCCTGGTGTCCGGTCAGCAGTACGCGCAAGGTTCATTCCCCCAGATCGAGCATGAGTTTGGTGACGGCGAACGCCTCGGCGTAGCGCGCGTTGCATTCGATACCGCGGATCCGGGCCAGCCCGAGGAAGGCTTCCCGGTCGTACCAGGAGCGGTGCCGCTGTGAGGGGTAGTGCTCCTCCAGCAGCCGCACCTTCTCCTCGGCGGCCTCCGGCGTCAGCGGCTGGTACACCGCCGGACGGCCGAGATCGCCGTCCCACTTGACGATCTCGTAGCCGAGCACGAGGTGGTCGCGGAACGCGGTGGGCAGCAGCCGCGCGAGACCGCGGTGATCCTGGTGCGCGTCGTCGGTACGCGGGGCGAGGACCAGGTCCGGCTCGGTCCGCAGCCGCAGCTCCTCGACGGCGGCCTTGGCCTCGTCCCAGTGCGCGGGCATCCGGCCGTCCGGCAGTTTGAGCACGGTCAGCCGCAGATCGGCGCCCGGGCAGAAGGCGGTGAGCGCGGCCCGCTCCTCCTGCTCCCGCTCGCCGCCACCGCCGGAGAGCACCAGCGCGTCGACGCGGACACCCGGCCGCGCGAGGCACAGCGTCAGCAGCGTGCCGCCGGCGCCGATGGCGATGTCGTCGCAGTGCGCCCCCACCGCGACGATCCGGTCCAGGCGCCCGGCGCCGAGCCGGATCACGTGCTCGCTCCGGCGCCGTACGTGCCGCCGGCCGCGCCCGCTCCCGCGCCGTCGTGTTCCCACACGGCCCACGGGCGGTCGCCGCGGGCGTACGCGTCGTCGAGCGCCGCCCGCTCCTTCACGGTGTCGGTCGGCTTCCAGAAGCCGCGGTGCTGATGCGCCACCAACCGTCCGCGCTTGGCCAGTTGGGCACATCCGTCGGCGACCAGGTCCCCGTTCTCCGGAATGTGGTCGAAGACCTCCTGGCGGAGCACGAAGTAGCCGCCGTTCTCCCACAGCGGCATGTCGCTCACCGCGGTGATGCCCCCCACCAGGCCGTCCTCGCCCAGGTCCACGCAGTGGAACGACGACTGCGGCGGCACCACCATCATCGACGCGCCGGCGTCGCGCCGGGCGAACCGGTCGATCATCTCCGGCAGCGGCGCGTCGGTGAGCACGTCGGCGTAGTTCGCGAGGAACATCTCGTCGCCGTCCAGATGGTGCCGCACCCGGCGCAGCCGCTCCCCGATCGGCGACTCGATACCGGTCTGCGCGAACGTGATCGTCCAGTCGGCGATGTCGGTGGACAGCAGCTCGGTCCGCCCGCCCCGCAGCACGAAGTCGTTGGACGTCGTCTCCTCGTAGTTGAGGAAGAAGTTCTTGATGTGGTGCGCCCCGTACCCGAGGCACAGGATGAACTCCGTGTGCCCGAAGTACGCGTAGTAGCGCATGACGTGCCAGATCAGCGGACGCGGTCCGACCATCGCCATCGGCTTGGGCATGTCGTCGGAGGCTCCGCTGCGCATGCGCAGCCCGTAACCGCCGCAGAACAGGACGACCTTCACGACGCGACCTCGACAATGCTCAGTTCCGGGATGGGGAAGACCAGCCGGCCGCCCCACTCGTGCACGAAGGACAGCTGCTCGACCAGCTCGTCCCGCAGGTTCCACGGGAGGACGAGGACGTAGTCGGGTCTGTCGGCGGCTATCTGCTCGGGCGGCAGGATCGGGATGCGGGTGCCCGGGGTGAACCTGCCGTGCTTGTAGGGGTTGCGGTCGACCGTGTACGCGAGCAGGTCGGGCCGGATGCCGCAGTGGTTGAGCAGTGTGTTGCCCTTGCCCGGGGCGCCGTAGCCGACGACCCGCTCGCCGCGCTCGGCCGCGTCGATGAGGAACCGCAGCAGGTCCCGGCGCACCTTGGCCACGCGGGCGGAGAACTCGGTGTACCCGGACAGCTCCTGGAGTCCGGCCGCCTTCTCCCGGTCCAGGACGTCGGCCACGCGGGCGGAGGGCTCGCCGGCCACCTCGGCCGGACGGGCCCACAGCCGGATGGAGCCGCCGTGCGTGGGCAGCAACTCGACGTCCACGAGCGTGAGTCCGCCGCTCGCCAGCGCCCGGATCGCGGACGCGACCGTGTAGTACTGGAAGTGCTCGTGGTAGATCGTGTCGTACTGGTTCTCCTCGATCAGGGTCAGCAGGTGCTGCACCTCGACGGAGACCCAGCCGTCGTCGGCCACCAGGGCACGCAGCCCCTGGGTGAACCCGACCACGTCGGGGATGTGCGCGTACACGTTGTTGGCCACGACCAGGTCCGCCGGGCCGTGCTCGGCGCGGACGGCCGCCCCGGTGTCGGGGGACAGGAACTCCGTGAGCGTGGGCACACCCGCGTCCCGCGCCGCGGCGCCGACGTTCACCGACGGCTCGACGCCCAGGCAGCGGATCCCCCGGTCCACCACGTGCTTCAGCAGGTACCCGTCGTTGCTCGCGACCTCGACCACGAAGGCGTCGGTGCCGAGCCCCACCCGCTCGACGGCGTCGGCGACGAACGTGCGCGCGTGCTCCACCCAGGAGGTGGAGAAGGAGGAGAAGTACGCGTACTCGCTGAACGTCTCCTCCGGCGTGATCAGCGGAGGGATCTGCGCGAGCCAGCAGTCGGTGCAGACCCGCAGGTGCAGCGGGTACGCCGGTTCCGGCTGGTCCAGTCGGTCCGCGGCGAGAAAGCTCTCGCACGGCGGGGTCGCCCCCAGATCGACGACGCTCGCCAGCGCCGCCGAGCCGCAGAGTCGGCATCGTGTCATCTACTGCCCCCATTCCGCTCGCGCGGGTGCACCCGCCGCGAGCCAGTACTTTTCTCCCCTACCGGCGACGGGCTGTCCCCGCCGCCGGACCGCACCGCGATCGCGGTGCGGTACCCCTCCAGCAGGCGATCGAGGCCGACGGCAGGGCTGAACCCCTGCTCGTAACGGCGTCGGGCCGCCTGGCCCATCTCCTGGTTGCGGTCCGGCTCGGCCGTGATCCGGCGCAGACAGGACGCGAGGGAGTCGGCCTCGCCCGGCCGGTGCAGCAGACCGGTCACCCCGTCCGCGACGAGTTCGACGAAGGCGCCGTGACCGGCGGCGACGGTCGGGACCCCGGCCGCCATCGCCTCGACGACCACCAGGCCGAACGCCTCCAGCCACGTCGAGGGAGCCACCACGGCGACCGCCCGCGCGATCGCCTTCCGGCACTCCGCCGTGTCGTAGAGACCTACGTAGCGGACGTCGTCCCGGCCCGCCGCCCAGGCGGTCACCTCGGGCTCCAGCGGCCCCGTACCGGCGATCACGAGCGGCACGCCCACACCGCCGCCGGCGGCGAGTTCGTCCCACGCGGCCATGAGCAGCCGCACGCCCTTGGCCTCCGCGAGCCGGCCGAGATAGAGCAGATGCTCGCCGGCGCCCTCCCGGCGGGCACCCGGTTCGGGCACGAAGTTGTGCTTCACCACCAGTCGCTCGGAGGGCATGCCGGCCCGCACCAGGACGTCGCGCTGCGCCGCGGAGATGCAGAAGAACCGGTCCACACCGGACCACCACCGCCGCCGGTTGACCGACAGGCTGACCGCGAGCGGCACCGTCGCCAGCCGGGAGTTCCGGTAGCAGCCGTGCCGGACGGCGGGCAGCGGCGCGGACCCGACGCACTCGGTGCACGGCCGGCCGTCCCGCTGCAACGTGCCGGGCGGGCAGACCTGGGTGTAGTTGTGCAGGGTGGCGACGGCGGGCACGCCCGCGTCGGCGCAGGCGGCCAGCACCGCGGGCGACAGGAGCGGGAAGACGTTGTGGACGTGCACCACGTCCGGCCGCTCGGTGCGCAGCCGGGCGGCGAGCTCCGCGCGGACCGCCGGGTTCCACGGCACCAGCAGCGGTATCGCGGCCTTGCGCGGCAGGGAGCGGGCGGCGATGTCGTCGCTGCGCCGCTCGAACACCCCGACCTGGTGGCCGGCCTCGCGCAGCAGCGCCACCTCCTGGTCGACGACCTTGTTCTCCCCGCTCGGCTGTGCCGAGGCGTAGCGGTTGTGCACCACCAGGACGTGCATGCTCACGTCACCTCCGATCTCTGGGCCCATCGTGGGATGTGCCGCCGGGGGAGTACGGGCGCCGGGAGGGGAGCGGCCGCGGCGGGTGCCGTCAGCAGCGACGCGGCCACGGCCAGGTGCAGCAGATACGGCGAGGCGTCGCCCAGTCCGGCCTCGGTGTACGACGCGATCGCGCAGTAGCTGATCAGGAAGATCGCGCAGGCCCTGGAGAGCGAGGGCGGCCGCAGCAGCGCGACGGCGCCCAGCACGATGACGATCGCCGCCACCAGGGCGACGCCGGTCATCCCCTGCTCGTTGTAGACGGCCAGCCAGCTGTTGTCGATCGGCAGCCCGTTGTACGACTTGTCGCCCAGGCCCACGCCGAACAGGTACTCCGAGGTCGTCCGGGGTGCCGCCAGCAGGGCGTGCCAGACCTTGGCCCTGCCGGTGAGACTGGAGAAGTTCTCCTGGCTCTGTCCGCGCAGGAACCACGTCTGCAGCGCGGACGCGAACCCCACCGCGGCCACCGTGCCGACCACCACCGCCCAGGTGAAGAACCGGCGGGCGGCGGCGCTGGTCAGGACGAGCGAGCCGATCGCCAGCGCCAGCCCGATGAGCAGGCCGAGCGTGGCCGTGCGGGTATGGGTCAGGGCGAGCAGGACGAGTGACGGCACGATGACCAGGGCCGCGCTGGTCCTGTCGGTCCGGCGGCCCAGGAGGAGCAGCACGGTGAGCCCGATGATCACCGCCGCGTACTGTCCGATCTGCGGCGGGGTGAGCGGCCACAACGCTCCGACCAGCCGCCCGCCGTAGAGATCGGGCAGCGCCGCGCCCGGTGAGGCGATCAGGCCGGCGGCGACCGTCCCGAGCACCGCCAGGTACATCCGGATGTGGTGCCGGACGAACGTCGGGCCGCCGTCCCACCAGCGGCTGAGCAGCCACAGCGTGCCGACGAAGAGAGCCAGCCGGAAGCAGCGGAACAGCGCGCCGAACCCGGATTCCAGGTGCGCGCTGGAGATCACGCTCGCCACCAGCAGCAGGGTGAGCAGGAACAGGAAGGCGCTGGCTCGGATGCGCAGCCGCAGATTGACCACGAGCGCCAGCGCGAACGCGGCGACCAGCGCGCCCATGGTGACCATCTGGATGAGGGAGCGGGGCAGCGGGACGATGGTCTTCGCCCCGGCGGAGCCGAGCGTGTTGAGGACCAGCAGCCCCCAGACTGTCCCGATGATCTTCGGCGTGCGGTCCGCGCCCATCTCAACCACCGTCCTGTGCGCGGAAGGTGCTGCCCGCGTCCTGCTGGTACGGCGTGCCCTGCCACTGCCCGGAGTCGAGGATTCGGCTCGGGTCGTGGGCGACGAACTTCCACGGTCCGACGTAGACGTTGTCGTGCCAGCGGTTGTGCTGCTTGCCGGTGATCGCCTCGGCCACCCGCTCGCCCTGGTACGGCGACCAGTCCGGATAGGTGCCGTAGTTGGCCAGCACCGCCATGCGGTCGCACTTCACCGTGCAGTCGACGACGGACTTGTCCAGCACGAAGCGGTTGCCGTGGATGTCCACCCGCTGCGTCTTCCACCGGCAGTCGGCGTAGAGCGGCGCGGTGGCGATCGCCGGCTGTGCGCAGCGGTCGGTGTCCTTCACCAGCAACGTGCAGTCACCGGAGGAGGTGTTGGCCGGGCTGTTGCAGAACCGGTCGGCGTTCTCCCACAGGGTGATCCCGGACCAGTTGTTCTCCAGCACGTTCCGATAGATGTCGATCTTGTCCGTGCGGGCCCGGATCCGTGGTTCGCCGCCGGACTCCGACAGGTAGACGGTCGCGAACGGGAAGTTGTCGCCGCGGTCGGCGTACTTGCGGCCCTCGACCCAGTTGTTCCGCCGGATCGTGTTCTTCCGGATGACAGCGTTGTAGCTGGTCTCGTAGATCAGCGCGGCCCCGTCGTTGGCTTCGAGCACGTTGTCCTCGATGCGGAAGTCGTTGTTGTTGGTGTCCGCCCACAACCCGGCTCCGCGGTTGTCGTGCACCCAGTTGCCCCGAATGTCGGCGCCGTCGACGGCCCAGAACTTGATGCCTCCGGTGCAGCCGCAGCCCTGCCGCCGCCGTTCCCAGTCGTCGGTGTTGTTGCCCACGATCTCGTTGCCCTCGACCACCAGGCCGCTGATACGGCCGTCGGCCTTGTACGCGTTCATGCCGTACTGGCCGTTGTCGCGCAGGCAACTGGCGCGGACCTCCTGGTGGGCACCGGCCATCAGTCCGGCGCCGGAGTTGTCCCGGACCGTCGCGTGCTCGATCACCCACCCGTCGGCCGAGTCGTGGTTGACCACGCCCTCGTCGCGCGGCGCGGCGAAATTCCGCACGGTCAGGTAGCGGATGGTGACGTCGCGGGCGGTACCGCCGAACGCGTACTGGTTCTTCTTCCGGCCGTCGAGCACCGCGCCCGGCGCACCGAGGTAGCTGTCCCCCTCCTTGGGGATGACCTGGGCGTAGCGGTCCGGTTCGAGCCTGTGCTCGCCCGGGCGAAGCCAGAACGTGGTGTTCGGCGGGCTGCTCTTGGTCTTCGCCGCCAGGTCACCGACCACCCCGGGGTCGACGGTCACCGCGCCCGCCGGTGCCTTCGCCGGCCCGGCCCCGGGCTTGGCGCACACCCCGGCCACGGGCGTGGACGGCGCGGCGGCCGGCTTTGCCCGGGCGCCCGGCGTGCTCTCGCAGCCGGTCGCCGCCAGCAGGGCCAGCGCCAGCGGTGCCGCCGCCAGTGCCCAGTGCCGCTTCTTGCTCCCCACACGCCCCCCTAGCCGCGGAACCTGAGCACGGTGGTGAACCCCTCCGTGCCGTCGACGAAGCCGGTGCCGACCAGCGTGGTGGCGGGTTCCTTGCGCCCGAAGCCGGCGGAGTACCAGCCCAGCGGCGGATCGCTCTCGCCGCGATGCGCTTGCCAGCTCAGCTGCCCTGGCAGGTCGAGCACCGCGGAGCGGTCCTCGCCGTCCCGGGTCCAGGTGAGCAGGGCACGGTCGCCCGTCAGGTCCGCGGCGATCGCCGGGCCGAGGTGGAACGCCAGGCGTACGGCACGGCGCGGGCCGCTCACCTCGTCGACGACCGTCAACTCCCGGCTCGCGGACGCCAGTTCCACCCGGCGGCGGTGCACGGAGCGCTGGTAGCCGTCGTGCTCGGCACACCAGCTGCTCGTTGCCTCGTCCGAGGCGTCCGAGGCGTCCGAGGCGTCCGAGGCGTCGGCGGTCAGGACGCGGCTGCGGGCGTGCCGGGTCCACAGGAACGGTCCGCCGGAGACGGACTGGTCGGCGCCGTCCAGTTGCAGGGTGTTGTGGCCGAGGGTCGAGCGGAAGTACTCCCGCCACTCGGGCTGCCCGTGGTAGCAGTACGTCCCCGGGTCGGCGAGCACGTCGACCCCGTCGTGCCGGACCTCCACGGACAGCGCGTCCGCGTGGCCGTGCGCCGCGATGGACAGGAACCCGTGCGGACCGCCGTCGCAGCGGCACCAGATCTCCCCCGGACCGCGCAGGATGGTCATGCCCGCGTCGGCGAAATGGGCCGGCCGGCCTGCCGGGCGGGTCACGGCCGGGGCGGTGCTGTTCTCCGCGTACGGCCGGATGAGCGCGGCCAGCAGCGGGGTGCGCACATCGGTGCCGGTCACCGTCGGCCACCAGGCGAGCCGGCCGAACACGGCGTCACCGGTGGCCAGCAACGAGGCCCAGCGGTCGGTGCCCGCGCCGTCCACGACCAGCCCGTGCCCGTCGTCCGCGTCCCCCTGGCGCGGCGGCCGTATCCGGTTGTCCACGACGGCCGCGAGCGCGTCGGTCATCCGCAGCAGTACCAGCCGGATCGACGCGGGGACCTGCACGCCCGCGGCGTCCGCCTCGGCCACGGCGGCCAGACCGAGCTCCAGCACCAGTCCGTGATATTCGGTGGCCAGTTCGCGGTTGAGGCCGGAGTCGAAGGTGTTGGAGCGCACATGCCGCTCCAGCGACCGCAGCGAGTCGGCCCGCCAACGCGCCGAGGAGGGGAACCACCCGAACGCGCAGGCCGCGGCGAACTGCCCGGCGGCCTCGGCGATGACGTGGTTGTTCGCCGAGGACCCACGGCTGGGGAAGGCGGCCAGCCAGCGCTGGTGGTGCCAGATCTGGTTCAGCGCCACCGGGTTGTCCTCGAACAGCCCGGCCGCGCCCGGCCAGCCGTCGAGCAGCCGGCGGATCCACACCCAGGACAGCAGCCGGATGCCCAGCTCGATGCCGCTGATCCAGTGCACGCCGCGCAGCGGCGGGTTGGCCGTCCACCAGGACCGCAGGTGCTCGGCCACCCGCTCGGCGTACCGCTCCTCCCCGGTGATCGCGTAGGCGGCGGCGAGCACGGTGAGGTACTGATGCCGGGACAGCTCCCAGATCTGCTTGATGTCCCCGACCGTGTCCTCGTCCCGGTACGGCACGTCGAAGGCGTAGCCCCAGGGAGCCCGGCGCCCCGTCTTCGGGTCGCACCACCAGTCGGGGTCGTCCAGGTCGTCGCGGACCACCCCGAAGTACTCGATGTGCCCGTACATCAGCCGGTCCGCCTCGGCGACGAGACGTTTCGCGGCGTCCGGAGGTATCGCGGCGATCGTCCCGGCGGGCAGCACCGCGGTGAACCGGGCGCCGGTCACGGTCGGGCAGTCGGGGCGCGCGGACCGCCACCGCCGTCTGCGCAGCGCGTCGCCCGCCCGGCCGCCGACCTCCCGCGGTCCCATCCGGGACAGCCGCCGCAGGTACCAGCCCGGACTCCCCGAGCTCACGGTCATCGGGCCCTCGCCAGCGTCACCGGCGCGCCGCCGACCAGGCCGGCCTGCACGGCGAGGGTGGCCGACGTGGTGGCGACCAGCGACTCCAGCGGCACCGGCATCGGCCCCCCGGTCCGCACGGCCTTGACGAACGCGGCCAGCTCGGCGGACTGGCCCTTGTCCCTGGCCTTGGGCAGCCGGGAACTGACCCACCGCTTGCGGCCGGCCGTGCCGTCCGCGTACAGCGAGGCACGGACGAAGTCGTCGAGCCGCAGCACCTTGCCGTCCGCGACCAGGTCCAGCGTCTCCTTGGGGAAGCCGGCCGCGCCGGTGGTGACGTAGCTGATGGTGGCGGTGGACCCGTCCGGGTAGCGCAGCAGGACCTGGAGGTCCTCGTTGCCGGACGGGGCGACCGCGTACACCGACACCGGGTCGGCGTCCAGCAGCCAGCTCACCGTGTCGATGAAGTGTCCGCCCTCGCCGGCGAACCGCGAGCCCTCCGTGCCCTGCTGGAGGTACCAGCTGCCGTGCTGCAACCGGCCCGCGTTGACCAGGTAGCGGACGCTCGCCGGACCGGTCCGGGCTCCGAACCGCTTCTTGGCCTCCTGCAACAGCGGCGCGAACCGGCGGTTGAAGCCCACCTGGAGCCGGTCGTTGCCGGACTCCTCCACCGCCGCGAGCACCCCGGCCAGCTCGTCCTCGGTGAGCGCCAACGGCTTCTCCACGAACACCGTCTTGCCGGCCAGCAGCGCCTTCCGGGTCAGTTCGGCGTGCGAGCTGTGCCGGGTGACGACGAACACCGCGTCGATGTCCTTGTCGCCGAGCACGGCGTCGAGATCGGTGGTCGCCTCGGCGAAGCCGAACTTCCGCTGCGCGTTGGCCGCGGACAGCGCCGTCGTGGTGACGACCGTGGACAACTCGACGCCGTCGCGCTGTGCCAGGTGCGGCAGCAGCATCGACGTCGCGTAGTTCCCCGCGCCGACGAACGCCAGCTTCACCGGCGCCTGGGCGGACCGGGCCGGGGCGGACGCCCCGCCGCCGCGCCGCACCGCGGGCACGGCCTGCACCGGGGCCAGCGCTTCTCCCGCTTCCCCCGCTTCCCCCGCTTCGTCCTTCCGCCCGGGGTACCGGAACAGCACGGCCACGGCCTTCAGGTCACCGTCCTTCAGGCGCCGGTACGTGTCGACGGCGTCGTCGAACTCGGCGACGTGGGAGACCAGGGGCTCCACGTCGACGCGGCCGCGGGCCATGAGATCGAGGAAGCACGCCAGGTTGCGGCGCTCGGTCCAGCGCACATAGCCGATCGGGTAGTCCCGCCCTTCGAGCTCGTACTCCGGGTCGTAGCGCCCGGGGCCGTACGAGCGCGAGAAGCGGACGTCGAGCTCCTTCTCGTAGTACGCGTTCCACGGCAGGTCCAGGCGGCACTTGCCGATGTCGACGACCCGGCCGCGGTCCCGGCAGAGCCGGGCGGCCAGCTCGACGGGCTGGTTGCTGCTCCCGCCGGCGGCCAGGTACACCTGGTCCACGCCGTGACCGCCGGTGAGTTCGGCGACGGCGGCCTCCACGGCCGCGGACGCGGGATCGCCGCAGGCCGCGGCGCCCACCCGCTCGGCGAGCTCGCAGCGCGCCGGGTCGGGGTCGACCCCGACGACGCGGACCCCCGAGGCGGCGAGGAGCTGCACCACCAGCTGCCCGATCAGCCCGAGGCCGATGACCAGCGCCACCTCGCCGAGCTGCGGCTCACCCTGGCGGACGCCCTGCATCGCGATCGACCCGACGGTGCCGAAGGCCGCGTGCCGTGGCGCGAGACCGTCCGGCACCGGCGCGTAGAGGTTCCGGGGCACCCAGTTCAGCTCGGCGTGCAGCGCGTGCTCGTTGCCGGCGCAGGCCACGAGGTCGCCGACCTTCACGTCGTCGATCCCGGTGCCGACCTGCTCGACCACCCCGCACAGCGAGTAGCCCAGCGGCGTGTAGGAGTCCAGCTTGCCCATCACCTTGCGGTAGGTGGCGGGCACCCCGTTGGTGGCCACGCTCTGCATGACCTTGGCCACCTGGTCCGGCCGGGAACGGGCCTTGCCCAGCATCGACATGCCGGCCTCGGACACCTTCATGAGCTCGGTCCCGGTGGAGATCAGCGAGTAGGCGCTGCGGACCAGCACTCCGCCCGGCTTGCACCCCGGCACCGGCACGTCGAGCACCGCCAGCTCGCCGCTCTTGTAGTTCTGTACAACCTGTTTCACCCGAAGTCCCCTTGTTTCTACGCCGTCTTCTACGCCGCCGAGCGAGCGCTTCGGCCGGACCCGGAGATCGCGTCGCGGTACCAGTACTCGAGGGTCAGCACATGCCACAGATGCTTGGAGAAGTCCCGCTGCCCGGCGGCGTCCTCGGCGACCATGCGCGCCAGCGCGTCCCGGCGCAGGAGCCCGGAACCGACGAGCACGCCGTCGTTGACCACCTCGCGCACCAGCGGTGCCAGATCCCGGCTCATCCAGGCGCGCAGGGGGGCGCTGAACAGGCCCTTGGGCCGGTACACGATCTCCCGCGGCAGGATCGAGGTGGCCGCCTCCTTGAGGACGGCCTTGCCCTGCCGTCCGACGATCTTGCGATCACCGGGCACGGCGAACGCCGCCCTGACCACCTCGACGTCCACGTACGGCACCCGCACCTCGGTCGAGGCGGCCATGCTCGACCGGTCCGTGTAGGCGAGGTTCAGGCCCGGCAGGAACATCCGGGCGTCGCCCAGGCACATGCGGTTGACGAAGTCGTCGAGGTCGTTGTCCTGGTAGACGTCCGCGTGCTCGGTCAGCACGTCCTCGACCGTCCCGGCCAGGTCAGGATCGACCAGGGCGAGCAACTCCTCCTGGTCGTACATGGTGTAGCTGCGCCGGAACGCGGTCTCCTCCGGCAGATCGGCGAAGGAGAGGAACCGCTTCGCGAAACGCACCGACCGGTACCCCCGGCGGGCCGAGGCGACCGGCAGCCGGTCCACGGCCCCGGACAGGCCGCGCCGCAGCGGCCGCGGGACGCGCTGGTAGCGCAGCGCGAGCAGGTTGGCCAGGTGCTTGCGGTAGCCGGCGAACAGCTCGTCGGCACCCATCCCCGAGAGCATCACCTTGACCCCGGCCTCCCGGGCGGCCGAACAGATCAGGAACGTGTTGATCGCGGCGGGGTCGCCGATCGGCTCGTCCAGGTGGTACGTCATCCGCGGCAGCAGGTCGAGTACGTTCGGAGCGATCTCGATCTCGTGCAGGTCGACGCCGAACTGCTCCGCCACCTGCCGGGCGTAGCGCAGGTCGTCCGGCATCGCCTCGAACTTGGCGTCCTCGGCGCGGAATCCGATCGTGTAGGCCGAGATCCCGGGCCGGTCGCGGGCCGCCAGCGCGGTCAGATAGCTGGAGTCGAGCCCTCCGGAGAGGAACGTCGCCACGGGCACGTCGGAGAGCAGATGGCGCCGGGTCGACTCCTCCACGACGGCGGCGATGTCCGGCAGGTCGCCGCTGAGGGCACGCTCGCGGCCCTCGGACGCGACCTCCCGCAGGTTCCAGTACCGGCCGCGCTCCACCCCGCCGTCGGGCCGGAACCGGATCCAGCTTCCCGGCGGCAGCTTCTCCGCCTCGCGGAACGCGCAGCGCGAGTCCGGCACCCAGTAGTACAGGAGCGAGGCCACCAGCGCCGCGTGGTCCACCTCCAGCGACCCGCCGGTCACGGCGGCGAGCGCCTTGAGCTCGGAGGCGAACACCAGACCCCCGCCGCGCCGGAGCAGGAACAGCGGTTTGATGCCGAGCTGGTCGCGGGCGAGCGTCAGCTCACCGGTCCGCTCGTCGAAGATCCCGAACGCGAACATGCCGCGCAGCCGGGGCAGGCAGTCCGTGCCCCAGCGCCGCCAGGCCTCCAGCAGCACCTCGGTGTCGGAGGTACCGCGGAAGCGCACCCCGGCGGCCGCCAGTTCGGCACGCAGCTCGGGCGCGTTGTACAGCTCGCCGTTGTACGTCAGGACGAGGCCGCCCGAGGCCATCGGCTGGGCGCCGGTCTCGGACAGGTCGACGATGGCCAGCCGGCGGTGGCCGAGGTGTACTTCGCCGTCACCGACGGGGTGGCTGTAACGGCCCGCCCCGTCCGGACCGCGGTGGGCGAGGACATCGGTGAGCCGGTCGGCCACGGCCTTCCCGTCCGGCCATAGGTACGTGCCTGCGACGCCACACATGTCTACCTCGCCTCCTGGTCGCTGTCCGGGACGCGTGCCGCCCACATCGGCAGCCGCTCCGTCCGCCGTGGGCCCGACGCGTTCTGTCGGGCCAGCCGCTCGTTCTGGCCGCGCAGGGCGGTGTGCAGCCCGTCCCACAGCGTGCCGTCGGTCCGGTCACGCGGATCGGGGTCGATCAGCACCACACCGATCACCGGAATGCCCTGGTCCGTGAGCTGCCGCGCCACGGTGTGCAGCCATGCGGCGCTGCCGCGGCCGGCGCGCACGACGAGCACGGTCTGCGTGCCGAGGTACTGGAGGTCGGTCCACGCCGTGCCGGGCGCCACCGAGCCGACGCCGAGCCGGAGTTCCTGTTGCGGCACGGCCGCGGCACGCTCGCCGCCGACCACGGCCGGGTCTCCCGGCTTCGGGCGCCGGCCCGCGAGCTGCGAGCCGGGCAGACCGTCGACGACGACCACGGGGCCGTCCGCCGCCAGTGCCCTGGCCAGGTCCATGGCGATGTCGCTCGTGCTGCGCGCACAGCCCAGTTCCAGCAGCGACACCGGTTCCGCGCAGCCGCGCACGGTGCGGGCCAGGGAGGTGGTGAGTCGTTGGCGTGCCGCCCGGGTCCGTCGGCGTCGCCAGAGCCTGCCCGGCCGGCGGGGCAGCTCCGCGACGACCGAGGCGCCGAGGTTCGCCGCGATGTCCCGGCGCAGCACGGGGCGGTCCGCCACCACCGTGCCGACCGCGGCCACCGCGAGTCCGAGGACGAGCCCGAGGACGAGCCCGATCGCGGCGTTGGTGGCGGCGGCCTTGGGCAGCGAGTGCCGCATCGCGCGCGGGGCGTCCACGACCTGTGTGCCGGCGACCAGTTGGGGCGTGCCGATGCGCGCCTCCGCGGCGCGTTGGCTGAAGTCGGTGATGCGCGAGGTGAGTTCGGCCCGGCTGGCGAAGAGCGACTCCAGGTTCGCCGAGGCCTTCGGCCCGCTCTGCGACGATCCGTCCCCGATCGCCTTGTTGACCTGGGCGAGTTCGCCCTGCATCCGGTCGCGCTGGTCGAGCAGGGCCTTGGCCTCGGCGTTGGCGGCGTCCTCTATCCGTCTCACGTGGTCCGCGACGAAGGCGTCGGCCAGCGCCTTGGCGCGGGCCACCGCGTCCGCGTCGCTGTCACCCGTCACCGTGATCTGGAGCAGGTTGTTGGTCAGGCCGACGGCCGTGTAGTCCCGCATGAAGTCCTCGGGTTTGTCCGGGGACTTGAGGGACCGCAGGGCTGTGCCGGCGATCCGTGTGGTCTGGAGCAGTCCGACGTCGGTGCGGATCAGCGTCCCGGGGTCGTTCGGCTGGTCCTCCTGGTGCGCGACCAGCACCTTGGCCACGGCGGTCGGCGGTGGCGGCAGCAGGACCGCCAGCGCCGCGCCGACGACCAGCCCCAGCAGCGCCATGGAGCACCAGAGGCGGCGGCGCCTGCGCACCGCCACCACCAGTGCCTGCAGGTCCAGCAGCGGAGCGGCGGCCGACGACTCCGCGTTCGTACTCGTCGTCACCCTGAACTTCCCTTCGCATCGTCGCCCACCGCGAACACGGGTACGGCGGCATCCCGAGGACGGCCGGCGGGTTGCGTCGCGCGGGCCCGGACCGGACCCGCGAGGACGATGCCGAGGACCTCGTGCTTGGCGTCCGCGCACGCCTCGGCGATGCCGGCGAGCTCGACCGCGGTCCAGGAGCCCGCGCTGAGCACGACCAGGGCACCGGCCTCGTTGTCGCGGTCGGGCACCAGCGGGTGGGACACCGAGACCCCCACCACCCGCAGCGTCGGATCGTTTCCGGCCTCGGCGACGAGCTGCCCGGCGGCCCGGCGGGCGATCCCGTCGCCGTCCGGGACGACGACCAGCAGCCGCCGGGGGGCCGGGAGCTGGGCCCGGACGCGGGCGCACACCCGCCGGTAGCGGATCTGCCGGCCGGCCTCGTCGCCGGACGTCTGCGGAGTGGGCAGGTCCCACCGGACGTCGGTGCCCAGCAGCCGCCGGAGCCGGGCCCGAGGGCCGCGGCCCTCCGTCCGGTGCGCGGACCGTTCACCAGGTACGTCGACGGTGCCCAGCAGCGTCGAGCCCAGCGCCGCGGCGATCTCCGGTTCGGTGCGCAGCCGGCGGCTCATGCGCGCGGCGGTGAGATGGCCGACGACCGTGAGCAGGAAGAAGAGCAGCGCCCCGGCGGCGATGAGCTGCGTCCTCGTCGGCGGTGCCTCGCCGGACGGCCGGGCGGCCGGCCCCATGACGACCATGTTGGCCTTGTTGGCGGCCGGGCCGGCCTGGTCCAGCTTGTTGATGGCCTCCTGCAACGAGGTGCGCAGCTTCTCGAGCTCGGTGCGGGACTGCACGCTCTCCACGGTCTGCCCCGGATCGGCCGCGTCGGCCAGCTCGGTGATGCGGCGGTTGGTCTGCACCACCGTCTGCCGCAGTGCGTCGAGCTGTTCGGCCGCTTCGGGGTCGCTGTTGCCGTCCACGACCCGCGCGGCGAAGGTGACGAACTGCTGGGCCACCTGGTCGGAGAGCTGCTGTGCGCGCTGCGGGGTGTCGGCCGTGCCCGAGATCTTGATGATGTTCCCGTCGGCGGCCGTGGCGCCCACCTGGTCCCGCAGGTCGTTGCCGCTGACCCCGGGCCAGTGGAGCGTGGCGGCCGCGCGGTCGACCACCACCGAACTGGTCGCGATCTCCTCCTGGGTCAGCAGCTCGCGCTCCTCCCACGCTCCCGGCAGCAGTACCGACGCCGAGGTCGTGTAGCGCGGCGGGAACAGCAGGGAGGCGCCGTAGCCGGCGAGCGCCCCCACCAGGGTGAGGATGGTGAGGAGCCGCCAGCGCCGGCGGACAATCCGTCCGATCGTGACCAGGCGTATCGTGTCGTCGCTCAACTGCGCGGCCTCCGCCCTGCATGGTTCTGGTCGCCCGTCGGGACCGGTGCGTGGTCACCGCAGGCGGCGGCGTAGGCGGCGAGCAGCGCTCGCTGGGAGTTGCGCCAGGAGAGCGGTCCGCTGATCCGCTCCTGGCCGATCTTGCCCATCAGGGCCCGCTTCTCCGGATCGTCCAGCAGCAGCGCGATGAGCCCGGCGAACGCGGCCTCGTCGTTGGCGGGGGCGTAGACGGCGGCGTCACCCGCGGAGACCCGTGCCTCCCGGAGCTCGAACGAGACGACCGGCCGGCCCATCACCATGTACTCCAGGACCTTGTTCATGGTGGACACGTCGTTGAGCGGGTTGTGCGGGTCGGGGGAGAGGCACACGTCCGCGGTGGACAGGTAGCGCACCAGATCGGCGTCCGGAATGCGCCCGGTGAACTGCACCTGGTCCGAGAGCCCGAGCTGCCGGGACAGCTCGACCATCGCGTCGAAGGTGTCGCCCGCGCCGACGAACACCGCGTGCCAGTCGGTCCGCCCGAGCTCGTCGCGCAGCTTCGCCAGCGCCCGCAAGGCGTAGTCGACGCCGTCCTGCGGGCCCATCACGCCCAGGTAGCACAGCAGATGAGGCTTGCCGCGCTTCAGCTCCGGCTCGGGTGGCACGGGGTGGAACCGGTCGATGTCGGGCGCGCTGCGCACCACGAAGACGTCCTCGGGCCGCCGGCCGCCGCGGCTCACCGCGACGTCCCGGTAGCTCTCGTTCGTGGCGAGCACCACGTCCGCTGCCCGGTAGGTCAGCCGTTCCAGCGCGCACACGGCGCGGTAGAGCAGATCCTCGCCGCGGTCGAACCGGGAGAGGTACAGCTCGGGTACCAGGTCGTGCTGGTCGAAGACGAAACGTGCGCCGCGCCGCTTCATCCACCGGGCCGGCAGGAACAGCAGGTCGGGCGGGTTGCAGGCGTGGACCACGTCGACCGGGCCGACCTTGCGGGCCAGCCGGACGGTGTGCCACAACGCCGATCCGTACTCCCGCAGATAGCCGGCCGGGCCTCCGGTGGCCGCGCGCAACGGGTAGCGATGGATCCGCACCCCGTCGATCACCGCCTCCGGCTCCGTGTCCCGCTTGGTGCCGCGGGGGCAGATGACGTGCACCTCCCAGCCCGCGTCGCGCAGTGTCGTGCACTCCTGCCACACCCGCCGGTCGAACGGCACCGACAGGTTCTCCACAAGGATCAACGCACGCCGGTCCGGCCGGTCGTCGCTGGTCGTGTTACCAAGCAAGGCCCATGTACCCCGGTTCGGTCCGGCGCTCGTCGGCGTCGGGAAGGTGGATGAGGTCGACGATCACCGGGCCGTCGCCGCCGTGGGGCAGCGCCGCCAGCACGGCCGGATCCCTGGTCCCGACCAGGCACACCTCGGCGTGGTCGAGCACCTCCTCGACGGAATCCGCGAGCAGTTGCGCGAGGTGCGGCAGCCGGGTCTCGACGTATTCGCGGTTCGCTCCCAGCAGCCGGGAGAGGCTCACGTTGGCGTCGTGGATCCGCAGGTCGTACCCCTTGCCGAAGAGTCTCTCCGCCAGCTCGACGAGCGGGCTCTCGCGGAGGTCGTCGGTGCCGGGCTTGAAGGACAGCCCGAACAGGCCCACCCGGCGTTTGCCGGTGCGCTCCACCAGCTCCACCGCGCGTTGCAGATGGTCGGAGTTGGAGGGCAGTACATGGGAGAGGATGGGCACCGAGACGTCGGCCCGCTGCGCCGCGTGGACCAGGCTGCGCAGGTCCTTGGGCAGGCAGGAGCCGCCGAAGGCGAAGCCGGGCCGCAGGTAGGCGGGGCTGATGTTCAGCTTCCGGTCGGCCAGGAACACGTCCATCACCTGGTGCGAGTCGACCCCGAGCGCCTGGCACACCGCGCCCAGCTCGTTCGCGAAGCCGATCTTGAGGCCGTGGAACGCGTTGTCCGCGTACTTGATCGCCTCGGCCGTCGGGACCGGCACCCGGAACACCTCGCCGGGTACGCCGTCGTACAGCGCCACCACCGCGTCGCCGCTCGCCGGGTCCAGCTCCCCGATGACGGTCTTGGGCGGGTCGAAGAAGTCCCGCACGCTCGTACCCTCGCGCAGGAACTCCGGGTTGACCGCGACTCCGATGTCCACCCCGGCCGTGCCGCCGACGTACTTCTCCAGGATCGGCACCAGCAGGTTCAGGCAGGTGCCCGGGAGCATGGTGCTGCGGAACACGACGGTGTGCCGCCCGCCCCGCTCGGCCAGCGCGGCGCCGATCTGTTCGGTGACCCGCTCCAAGTACGTGGTGCACAGGCTGCCGTTGGGCTCCGACGGCGTGCCCACGCAGACGAGCGACACGTCACTGTTCATGATGGCCTCGCGGACGTCACCGGTGGCGCTCAGCGCCCCGGTCCGCACGACCTCGGCGATGAGCTCGCCGATACGTTCCTCCACCACCGGGGCCTTGCCGTCGTTGACCAGGTCGACCTTCACCTGGTTCACGTCCACCCCGATGACCTCGTGACCCATGCTGGCCAGGCACGCGGCCGACACGCAGCCCACGTAGCCGAGCCCGAAAACGCTGACTCTCATGATCCGTTCCTCCCCCCAGGCAGGCCCTGGCGGCCTGCGGTCCGCGCGCCGGCTCGGCGCCCCCCGTGCATCAGTAGGCCCCCTGCCCGTAGAGCACCGCACGCAGCGTCTTCCACAAGATCACCGTGTCCAGGGCGAGCGACCAGTCCTCCACGTACCGCAGGTCCAGCCGAACGGCCTCCTCCCACGACAGGTCGCTGCGTCCGCTGATCTGCCACAGGCCGGTGAGCCCGGGTTTGACCAGCAGGCGCCGGCGGATGTCCGGGCCGTACGCCGCGGACTCCTCCGGCAGCGGAGGCCGCGGACCGACGAGTGACATCGATCCGGTGAGCACGTTGAAGAGCTGCGGCAGCTCGTCGATCGAGTACCGGCGCAGCACCGCTCCCACCCGGGTCACCCGCGGATCCCGGCGGAGCTTGAACAGCAGGCCGGCGCCCTCGTTGCGGTCGGCCAGCCCGGCACGAGCCCTGTCCGCCCCGGCGACCATGGTGCGGAACTTGAGGATGGTGAACTCGCGGCCGTTCTTGCCGACCCTGCGCTGGCGGTAGAACGCCCCGCCCCGGCTGTTCATCAGCACGAGCAGCCCGACGCACACCATCAGCGGCGCGAACAGCAGCAGCAGGATCGCCGCGCCCATCCGGTCGACGACCCCCTTGATCGCCCGGCGGCCCCCGGTGAAGGTCGGCATGCTCACCCGCAGCAGCGGGATCCCGAGCACCGCGTCGATGTGCAGCCGCGGGCCGGCCACCTCCATCAGCACCGGGGCCACGATCATCTCGGCGTCGCTGCCTTCGAGGTTCCAGGCCAGCCGCTGGAGCCGGTCCGGTGACCAGTGCGGGTCCGGTGTGACCGCGACGACGCGGTAGCCGTCGCGGTGCACGTGGCCCGCGACGTCCGTCAGCCGGCCGACGACCCGCACTCCGTCCAGCTGGTCGCCGTCGGCCCCGAGACCGTCCGTCGTGCACACCGCGTCCACCCGCCAGCCGAGGTGCGGGAACTTACGGGTACGGGTGATGAGGTCGTGGACGGTGGCCAGGCTCCCGGCAGCGAGCACCGGTCGCAGGCACCGTCCTTCCTTCCGCTGTTTGTGCAGCCACAGGCGCAGCAGATATCGCGCGGTCATGGTGACGATCGCGATCGCCGGGATCGCGACGAAGATCCAGAGTTTGATGTTGCGCGAGGTGAGCGCGATCCCGCCGAGCGCCAGCACGACGGTCGCCGTGAACAGCGAGCGTCCGAGCCGGCGGAATTCCTCGGCGCCCTGGCCGAGGACGGCCGGAGCCCACGAGCGGCTCACCGCGAGGGCCCCCAGCACCAGCAGCTCGGTGCCGAAGGCGAGAATCCCCCATTTCTCATGCCAGTTGGCCGCGTCCCGGGCTCCGAAGAAGTTGCCGATCCCCGCCACCACGATGGCGGTGGCCACCGTGTCGCTGGTGATCACGGATCGCCGGTACCGCTGCTCCCATTCGATCGCGGGCTGGCTGATTGCGTCGTTCGTCAGACGTCCGCGCGTTGACGGAAACGGTCTGACAAGTCCCCCTTGCCGCACAGAACCCCCCAAGGTCCCCAGTGGCTCGACGTGTTCGCGTCGCACTGTTCCTCGCCCCGGGAGGCCCCCGCCCCCCGTGCCCCACGCCGCGCTGTTCCTCCCCGCGGGAGGCCCCCGCCTCCCGCACGACATCCCGGCTACCGCACAGCTGCTTGAACAACCCACCGCGGCGGCAACGGACTTGAACGTCCTGCCGGATTTCCGAGGTGCGCGGCCCGTCGAATCCCGGGTGCTCCCCGCACCCAGGGCCCCCTCGCGGGCTCCAAGAATTGATCACCCCCAGGTCTGGCGCCCGGACGCGACTGTCTGCCTCCGTAGCGCTGGACCTATTGATCGTTATTGGTCGCGTCGTGCTCGAACAGCTGAAGCATGGTCAATCTAGACTATCGAGGCCAGTATGAAGAGAGGGATGTAAGTATTTTGTGCTCGATCCGTGAGGCCGGATTGACCGAGAGGTGACCGCCTGCGGAAGACCCGATGTCACCGCGTGCTCCGACGGCTCGCCCGGCGCCCGGACGTGGCCTCTTCGCGGCCGCGGTCGTCGAGCCGCGGGGCCCTCCGCGACGCCCGGTCCGGCAACAGCGGCCCGACAAAGGGGCGTTGAGGCACACCGTCGAGGGTGACCCGGGTGCCGGCCGGGAGCGCGTGGGAAGCCGGACGTCAGCCCTTTCCGTAGTCCTCGACGAGCTCGCCGATGAACGCGAGCAGGGCGTCGGCCCGTTGGCGGTCCTCACGCCGACTCCGCAGGTCGTGGTCGAGCCGCCGAAGCCCGGCCAGGGCGGCCGGGTCCCGGCGCCTCACGTCGTCGAGCAGCGGCGTGGTGATCACGTCCATGCACGCGGTGAACAGGAGCCGTGTGGCCGGCGCGGGGGGAGCCGGATCCGGGGCGGCGAATCCGGTGGTGAGATACCGGGCGGGGTCGGTCAGGCTCCAGCCGACGACGGTGCCGTGCTGGACGAGGAGCGCCATACCGGGGGCGATCCCGATGCGGGCGTCCAGCGGTTCGTCCAGGACGTCGAGGTCGCGCAGACAGGTCAGCGCGGTGTCCCCGGGGGCGCGGCAGAGCTCCGTGGTCGTCTCCAGACGGCAGTCCCGGGCCACGTCCGCGCGCAGGCCGCCCGGGCGGACGGGCGGTGTGGCCGGAAGGCGGGCGGAGTCCTCGGGGCCGGCGGCCTCACCGCCGATCTGGAACTCGGCGCCGACCAGTTCCCGCTCCTCCTTGTCGAACCGGAGCTCGTCAGGCGTGTCCCACAGCCAGGGCCCGCTGCCGAAGGTGTCGAGAAGGAACCGGCCGCGTTCCTCGACGTTCGCGTACTCCGCGACGCGCACACGGAAGTCCCTGAAGTCGAAACGCGGTGCGTGGTGCAGGGGAGTGCCCGTCACCGTCGCGGTCCAGTCGTCGTCGAGGGTGATTCTCAGAGTGGATGCCACCTCGTCTGACTCCTCCCCGGGAGGCATGTAGGCCGTTCTTGGCTGGAATCCTGCGCTCCACCACGTCTTCATGCGTGATCGGTGAACCCGGTTCGGTCTTCAGACCGCCCAGCGCCTCGGCCCCGCAGGGCCCCTTGACGCCGGACGAACCGTACGCCGTGATGACGTCGCCCGTCCCGCCCGTCCCGCCCGAACGCACCGACCACAGGCCTCCGTCGGCCGCCGGCACCGGAAGTACCGGACGTCGCATCTCACCGACCGGGCCGCGTGGGAGCACCGCCACGGCTCCGAGGTCACTGGTTCCCGTAGCTCTCCATCAGGTTGCCGATGAGCGAGAGCAGGGCGTCGGCGCGGCGCCGGTCCTCGCGCTGGGCGCGCAGGGTCTCGTCGGTCGCCCGGAGGCGGGCCAGGGCGGTCGGGTCGCCGTCTTCCACGTCGTAGATCAGCGGCTGGGTGATCAGGTCCAGGCAGTCGGTGAGCAGGCGGCGGGTGGTGTCGGTCGGTGGGGTGGGGTCGGGGTCGGTGTACGCCGTGGTCAGGTAGCGGGCGGGGTCCGTGAGGCTCCAGCCGACGACGGTGCCGTGCTGGACGAGGAGTGCCACGTCCGGGGCGATGCCGATGCGGGCCTCCAACGGAGCGTCGAGGACGGCGGGGTCGCGCAGAGAAGTCAGCACGGCGTCTCCGGGGGCGCGGCACAGGAGCGCGCACATCTCGTGCCGGAAGTCCTTGGCCTCGACCGCGCGCAGTCCGCCCGGGCGCACCGCCAGGGTGAGCGGGAGGCGGGCCGCGTCCTCGGCCGAGGCGCACTCCTCCGGCAACTGGAGCTCGACAGCGACGAGTTGGCGGTCGGCCGGATCGAAGCGGAAGACGTCGGGCGCGTCCCACAGGTGGTGCTGGCTGCCGAAGGTATCCAGGACGGACCGCTCACGTTCCTTCGCATCCGCGTAGCGCACGACGCGTACGGAGTCGCCGTCGAAGCGGGGGGTGATGTGCAGCGGATCGTCCGTCACCATGGCGTGCCAGCCGCCGTCGAACGACAGTTTCATGGTCATCCTTGCCTCATCTGATCCGCACCGCGGGGGCCAGGTTGCCGCCCTTACCGGGAATTCTGCCCTCCACGATGTCCTCGTGCGTCACCGGTGGACCGGGGTCGGTGGGCCTGCCGCCCAGTGCCTGCGCTCCGGAGTCGCCCTTGACACCTGACGGACCGTACGCCGTGACAGCCTGGCCCTGGGTGTTGCCGGGCCCGTCGGTCACGACGATGTCCTCGCCCTGCCGGAACGTGAGCCTTCCGGCCGTGCCCGTCGACTGGTACACCGCGTCCGGGTTCTTCAGGATCTCCAGAACCCGTTCGTCGCTCATACCGTGCATCGTGTCCCCGTGGTAGTCGACGTGCTTCCTGATCTCGCCGTTTTGAGCCCTGTCGATGACCCCGTCCACGATCTTGTCGAGTCGCTTCTTGGCCCTCTCCTCCTTCGTGTAGTTGGGCATCAGGCCCAGCGGGTCGCACCCCGTGAGCGGGTTGTCCACGTAACCGACGGGGTTCGGGGCGGGAGCGAGGCCGAGGGGGTCCGGGGAGGTGTAGCGCCCGGTCTGCGGGTCGTAGTGCCGGAAGACGTTGTAGTGGAGGCCGGTCTCGGAGTCGTAGTACTGGCCGGGGAAACGGAGAGGGGTGTACGTGATGCCGTCGCGGGCCCATGCGGTGGCGCCCCACAGCGTGGACCGGGAGCGCCACGCGATGCCGCCGGACTCGTCGATCAGTTCGGTGGGGGTGCCGACGAGGTCCGTGGCGATGGCGAAGAAGCGGCGGTCGATCTCGCTCCGCCGGTCGTCGGCGGTGAGGATGCGCTCGGTCTGCGCCAGGGGGACGTGGCCGCGGTGGTCCCAGGTGAGGGCCACCGGGTTCGGCTGGTCCGTTCCGTGACTGGTCTGTTCGCACAGGGTCAGGCCGTCCCAGGTGAAGCGGGTCTCCTCGGCCACGCCCACGCCGTCCGCCGCCAGACGCTGCTTCGCCGTACGACGGCCCAGCGGGTCGTAGCGGTACCTCCAGCGGGTCCCGTCGGGGGTGGTGACGGAGGTGAGCCGGTTCTCCGTGTCCCACTCGTAGCGCCAGGTGTCGGGCTTGCGGGACAGACGGGTCTTCTGGCGCAGGGTGACGCGGCCGAGGGCGTCGTACTCGAAGCGGACGTCCCCGGCGCGGGTGACACGGGTGCCGTCGTACGAGCGGGGGCCGACCGACTCGCCGCCGGGGTGGCTGTCGGGCCAGGAGGCGGACGTCTGGTTGCCCGTGTCGTCGTACGCGTACCGCTCCGTCCAGGCCGGGGCGTGGACGGCGGTCACCCTGCCCATCGGATCCAGGTCGAACGTACGGGTCCCGGAAAGCCGGTCGGCGACGGAGCGCAGGTGTCCGTCGGCGCGGTAGGCGTAGGCACGGCTGTTGACGGAGCGGGCTCCGGCGGTGAAGTGCTGCGTGGCGAGCCGGCCGGCCTCGTCCCAGGCCGACGTCACGGTGAGCGCGTCCCCGAAGGCACGGGCGAGTTCGCGGCCCTCGGCGTCGTGGGTGAAGGTGATGTGCTGTCCACCCGCGTCCAGTCGGGCGGGGAGGCCGTCGGAGTCGTAGGCGTAGGACGTGACATGGCCGGTGGGGGTGGTCCGACGGACGCGCCGGCCCTGAGCGTCGTAGGAGTAGAGCATCGGGCGGCCGTCCACCAGTTCCGTCTTGACCCGCCCGTCGCGGTCGTACTGGTAGCGCAGTTCGCTGTCGGGCCCCACCGCCTCCAGGAGGCGGCCCGCCCGGTCGTACGCGTAGGTCGTCACCCGGCCGTCGACGGCCTTGCCGAGCACCTGGCCGAGTGCGTCGCGCTCGAAGGAGACGGTGCCGCCGAGGACGTCGGTCCTGGCGGCGAGACGGCCGGCGGCGTCCACCCGGTAGGTCAGGGTGCGCCCGTCGAAGTCGGTCTCGGAGACGATGTTGCCGACCGCGTCGTACTCGTACGTCCAGCTCGGGCCCCGCGGGCCGGTGACCCGGGTGAGGCGGAGGTCCGCGTCGTGCTCGAACTCGTAACGGCCGCCATCGGGACGGGTGGTGGCGAGCGGAAGGTCGAAGTGGGTGTATTCGTAGCGCGTGACGGCTCCGACGGCGTCGGTGTGGGCCGTGCAGTTGCCCTCGCCGTCGTAGGTCCACGACTCGTTCGCACCGTCCGGGCCGGTGCGGCGGGCGAGTCGGCCGTCCGCGTCCCACTCCAGGCGGGTGACGCCGCCCGTCCGGTCGGTCGTACGGACCGGGCGGCCGAGCCCGTCGCGCTCGGTGCTGGTGGTGGCGCCGGACGGATCGGTCACCGCCACGGTCCGTCCCGCCGCGTCGCACCTGACGCGCGTCGTGTTCCCGAGGGCGTCGGTCACCGCGGTGAGCCGTCCGGCGTCGTCGTAGGACATGCGGGTGGTGTGTCCGGCCGGATCCATGAGCGACGTGCGGTTGCCGAGCTCGTCGTAGGTGTACGTCCTGCGGGAGCCGTCCGGCCCCACGGTCTCCACGGGCAGGCCGAACGGGCCGCGTACGACGCGTAGTTCGCCGCCGTCCGCGTCGGTGACCGTGAGCAGACGGCCGGCCTCGTCGTACGTGAAGGCGGTGGTGGCGCCCAACGGGTCCGTGCGGGACAGCAGTTCGCCGCCCGAGCCGTAGCGGAACCGGGTCGTGCGGCCGAGCGCGTCGGTGGTGGCCAGGACCCGGCAGCCGGGGCCGATCAGATGCCGGGTGGCCCGGCCGTCGGCGGTGGTCAGAACGGTGGTCCGGTGGCCGGTCTCCGGGTCCGGACCGGTGTAGGCCAGGGTGATCTGGACGTGGCCGGCGTCTCCGCCCTCGGCGACGACGCGGTCGTGGTCGTCGTACACGTAGTCGTAGCGGTGTCCGTTGGAGTCGATCCAGGCGATGACGCGGCGGCGGTCGTCGTAGACGAACGTGGTGACGGCGCCGGAAGGCCTGGTGACGGCGGTGAGGTCGCCGTCCTCGTAGCCGTAGCCCAGCAACGGCAGGTCGGCGCCGTTCTCGCCCGCGCCGGCCAGGGACAGGGCCGTGATCCGCCCGTCGTCGGTGGACAGCCGCACCTGGTGGCCCGCCGAGTGGACGAGGGCCAGCGGCAGACCGTCCTCGGCGCGGTCGACCGTGACGGTGTGGCCGCCCTGATCGGCGAGGCAGGACAGCCAGGCCGTACCGTCGCCGCCCGGCTCGCCGCCGGGCGGGGCGGCGAAGTGACGGGTCGGACCGGCGTCGGGGTCGGTGAGCGCGTAGTCGCCGTCGGCGTCGCGGGAGAGGAGCGTACGGAACCGGCCCGTATGGGGCCGGGTGGGCAGGCCGGGGACGGGATGCGGGTACGGGACGAGCAGCCCGTCGGCGGTGACGTGGACGACACCGACCGCGTCGACCTCCAGGCGCTCGTCGACGGTGGACGACCAGGCGGCCCCCAGGAAGCGGCCGGTCGCGCAGCCGGACTCGGTGCGGCGGGTGAAGACCAGGGGGAGGATGCCGGGTATCTCGAGGTCGGTCTGGGGCAGGAACATCCGGCCCGAGGCGAGGTCCACCGGGTCGGTGCCGTCGGTGAGGCGCTCGCCGTCCGGCCGGTGGTGGGTCCCGTCCGGGACGTCGTCGACCAGCCTGCGCAGCCGCGCGGCCTCGGCGGCGTCCTCGGCGACGCGCGCGCCCTTCACCGCGGCGCCGCCGCCGTCCGTGGCCACGGTCAGCACCAGGTCGGGGATGAGCCGGCCCAGGCCCTCGGCCGGGTCCTTCATGAAGTCCTTGACCATCTGGGTGCCGGTGCCGACCGGGTCGTTGGCGGCGACCACCAGACCGGCGGCGAGGCTGTTCAGGGACGTGGCGTACTCGGCCGGGTGCGTGAGGTTGTACGGGTCCATCGGGTCGACGCTGCGGACGAAGTTGAGCAGCCCCGCCGTGCCCTTGACGAGGCCGCCGCCGACGTGGTCGCCCATGATCTGGAGCTCTTGGAGCCCGTCGCTCGCCTGCTGGGCGTAGGACGGCTTCTCCGGGGCCATGTCGCGGGCGGCGCGGACCGCCGTACGCGCGGTCTCCGCCGCCGAGTTGCGCTGCTTGCGGGCCTCGGCGAGAAGGTCCTGGGCGTCCTTCATCAGCTTCTGGCCGGGGTCGTCGAAGGTCGCCGCGGGCCTGGGCGGGAGCGAGGCCGGGTCGCGCTTGTCGGCGGGCTGGGCGTTGTAGCGGTCGACGGCGCTGTTGTAGTCGTCGACCTTCTTGCGGTGGGCGTCGGCGGCGCCCTCGGAAGCCTTGACGCCCTCCTTCCACTTGTCGATCGCCGTCTGCGCCTGTCCCTGCGCCCAGGTGACCGTGTCGGCGAACGCCTCCAGCGCGCCGATCGCCTTCACACAGGCTTCGCCGGCCGAGTACCACTTGTGCGGCTGCTTGCCCACCGCGGTGCGCAGCGCTTCGGCCGTCTCGCCCTTGAGCCGGGACGAGTCGAGGCCCCTGAGGCCGTCGCCGGTGTCGTCGAAGGCCGACTCGAAGGCGCGGAGCTTCTCGGCCGTGGAGTTGATCTTCCCCGGACTGCCGTAGATCAGCTTGGTCTTGTCCTCGGTCTGCCCGAGGTCCATCTCGTCGACCTCGGCGCCCATCCGGTTGGCGACCGAACGGGACTGTTCGCGCACCCAGTCCGCGCCGGACTCCCAGCCGACGTCGTCCAGGCGGTCGGCGGTCCAGTTGCCCGCGTCCTCGACCCGGTTCCCGGCCCACTCGACGCCGTCCTCGACCGCGTTCTCGACCGCGTCGGGCGTGAGGTCGCTGATGAAGTCGCCTATACCCACGTTCAGTTCCCCCCGGACTCACCCTGCGGCGGCTGTTCCTGCTGGGCGCGTTCGTCCGGCGAGGGGCCGAAGGTGTCGTCCAGCGCCTGGTTCCACCGGTCGTCGGAGATGCCCAACGCGTGGTTGAGCACCTCCGACTGCCGGCCGCCCTGACCCTCGGTGAGAACGGTGCGGCCGGTGTCCTTCCAGGTCTGCTCCATGTCCTGACCGGCCTTGTCGAACGACTCGGCGCTCCAGTCCGGGTTCAGGTAGTCCGGGGTGAAGATGTCGCCCCAGTCCTGCTTGGCGATGTCCTCCTCGCTCGCGTGCGGGTTCCCGCCGAACAGCGAATTGGCGCCCACCTTGAGGGAGTTCCCGATGTACTGGTCCTCCTCCCACACGGTGCCCGCCGCCAGGCCGAGGCGGTTCGCGATGGCGCTCGCGTCCCGCACCAGGGCGCGCACGCCCCATTCCCAGCGCTCGCAGAAGTCCTCGAAGTCGACCGAGAGCCCGTGGTGCCCCGCCTCCATCCCGGTCATCGCCAGTCCCGAGAAACCCTTGCCCATCACCGCACCGGTGGGGCCGCCGAGTTCACCGAGCCCGTCGATCGTCGCCCCCATGCCCTGGGTGAACTTGGCGACCGAGGCCTTGTCGAGATGCAGGTCCGCTTCGTCGCCGCTCATGCCCCCGCCCCCCTCGCGCCCGCGTCCACGGCGACCGCGTCCGCCACGATGCCGACGACCGGCGGGAAGAACATCGACCCGTCCTCGGTGGCGATGTCGACGGCGAGACCGGCGGGCTCGCCGAGAGCGGGCACGATCTCGTCGACGATGCGCGCGCCCCGCAACGCCGCGTAGTCCATGGGCTGATCACCGGGTCCGTGGCGCAGGGCGAACCGGGCCAGCGCGGTCTCGTCGGTGAACCCGCAGATCCACCGCACCCCGCCGGAACGCACCGACCAGAGGCCTCCGCCGGCCACCGGCACCAGAAGGACGGAGCGCCGCATCTCGCCGATCAGCGCACGGGGGTCGTCACCTCCCCTTCTCCGTTCGGCGATGCGCTCCGCCAACGCCGCCCTGGGCTGCTGCACGATTCCTCCCCGGTCCTGAGTGACTGGTCGCAGGTCTTGGCCGACCGATCGCACCACAGGGTGGGACGCGTGGGAAGGAGGGGGCGGTTCTCGTTCCCGTTCTCGTACGGGCCCGTCGGTCGGACAGGCACTGCTTCTAGCGGCCGCTCGCGGGCGTCAGCCGGATGTCCGTGCTGGACAGTGTCATGGGGGAGGCGGAGACCGCCCGCAGACGGATACGTACTCCGGACCCGGGGACGGTGAACTTGCCGTCGGGCGGCAGGATCTCGTAGCGGGCCGACGCGTGCCGGCCGAGGGTGGCGGGCCCGGAGGCGATGGACCAGTAGCGGCCCATGCCCTGGCCGGTGGTGAGGGTGAAGTGCGGACTGAGGGCCGTGTCGCCGAGGTTGGTGACGCGCACGGTGAGCGCCGTCACGGCCTTCGTGGCCCGGCGGGCGCCCATGAGCTCCATCCGCAGGGGCGGCGATCCCGTCACCGCCAGGGCCGTCGCCGCCAGGGCCGGGGCCAGCAGGAGCACGGCCGCGGCGATGCGCGCCCCCTGTCGGCGGGGGCCGCGCAGCAGGGCGGGCCGGGGCTGCCAGGCGGCGGCGAAGGCCTGTGGGGGCGCGGTGACGGCGGCGGCCAGCCACAGCGGCGTCATCATCAGGTAGTAGCCGTCCTGGGAGCGCGTCGCCACGTAGAACGCGCACCAGGGCAGCACCGTCGCCGCGGGCCCGAGCCGTCGTACGAAGAGCACGAAGAGTCCCAGCAGGCCCGCGGCCAGGAGCAGGCTCGCGTGCGAGTACCAGGCCAGCCGGCCGCTGCCGTCGGTGAAGTAGAGCGATACGCCGACCAGGCCCTGACCGTGGAGATTCGCCTGCTGGGTGAGGGGCAGCACGATCCCCTCGAACCAGGTACGCGGCTCGCTCACGATGAAGTACGCGTTGATCAGCAGCCAGGTCGTGGCGGCCACGCCGACGATCCTGCCCACGGCCACCGCGGCACCACGCGGGCCGAGATCGGCACGGCGCAGGGCGTAGACACCGGCCAGCAGGAACGGTGTGAGGAACCACGGCAGCTGCTGGGAGGCGCAGGCAGCGCCCAGACACGCCGCCCGTGCCCAGTCCGCCCGGCCGCCGTAGCCCATGCGGGGCCAGCCCACCACCACCGGGACGAGGAAGGCGCAGGCGACGATCGCCGGGTAGCCGAGCCGGGCGTACGCCGGCAGCAGACCGAGACCGAGGCAGACCAGCGTGGCCGCCGAGCGCCACTGAACGGGCAGCATCCGCCACATCACGATCGTGGCCACGATCAGGGCCACCGTACTGACCAGGACCGCCGGGGCCGCCCCGTGCCCGACCCGGAGCAGGGGCGCGGTGAGCAGCAGGGGCAGCGGCGGATAGCCGTACGTGAAGTCGTAGCCGCCGGTCATCGTCGGGGTGAGGGCGACGCCGGGCTGGGAGAAGAGCCACGGCCACGGCTGTCCGTAGACATGATGACCGGCGACGAACTCGCGCGCGGCCTGCGTGGTGAGGGACGACTCGTCCCCGCCCCCGTGGTACATGGCGTACCCGCACACGGCGAGGGTCACCGCCGTCAGCAGGACGACGAGGTCGAGGCGGGCCAGCGTGCGGGAGCGGCGCGCGACCAGGGTCACCACGCCGGTCACCAGGATCGAGGCGTAGCAGACCGAGATGACCGCCGCGACGGGGAGCCGGTGGCTCGCCGCCGCCGTCCACATCGGGCGGGTGCCGATGAAGAGACTGATGTCGGCGAGCAGGGTCAGCACGCGGTGCCACTGCGCGGGCGCCTCTTCCGCGGGCGCCTCGGTGCGGGCCCGTAGGCGGGTGGTCGACGGCCTCATGTCTGCCAAGTACACGGGTTCGGACGGTAATTCCCGCAGTTGAGGGCCGTGTCGGCGGACGTGAAGAGTCCGGTGTGAGGGCGGTAAGAAGCGTGTCGTCGGCTCATGCGTGGGAGAGGGAGACCTCGGTGGACTTGATGAGCGCCACGACCGCGGAGCCCGGCGTCAGGCCCAGTTCGGTGGCCGCGTCCCGGGTGATCGCGGAGGTCAGTTCGGCCCCCGCGACCGCGAGCTTGACCCGGGCCATCGCACCCCCGGTGGCGACGTCGGTGACGGTGCCGGGGAGCTGGTTGCGGATGCTCACCCCCTCGACCGGGCCGGTGGCCAGGGACACCTCCGTCGACTTGACCAGGGCGCGGACCACGGACCCCGTGGCGAGGCCCAGGTCCTCGACGGCCTCCGCGGTGATGGCCGCGGTCAGGTCCTGGCCGCCGTCGAGACGGAGCCTGACCGTCGCCATCACCTCGCCCGAGGTGACGGAGGTGACGGTGCCGGGGAGCTGGTTGCGGATGCTCAGGCTCATGGGTGCGCCTCGATTGCGGTCCGGATAGTCGGTTTCCGGCAATTATGTGCACCGCGAGGCGTGTGGGGTGGACGTCACGGTCCGTGTCTCCCGTGAAGCGTCCCCGAAATCCGGATGGGTCCAGGATCCGTCGTCGTGCTCTGCCCGGCTGGCCCGTCCCGCCGTCGCCGTCCTGTCGTCCTGCCGTCCTGTCGTCCCGTCAGTACACGTCCCGGACGTACCGTTTGTCCGCCGCGAGCTGTCTGATGCGGGCGGCGGCCTCCGCCTCGCCCAGGCCGCCGTGGGTGACGGCGATGTCCCGCAGCGCCCGGTCGACGTCCTTGGCCATCCGTGCGGCGTCCCCGCACACGTACAGGCGGGCGCCGCTCTGGAGCCAGTGCCAGAGCTCGGGCCCGTGTTCGCGCATCCGGTCCTGCACGTAGACCTTGCCGCGCTGGTCGCGCGAGAACGCCGTGTCGAGGCGGCTGAGCGTGCCGTCGTCGAGCAGCGCGGTGAGCTCACGCCGGTGGTGGAAGTCGGTGGCGCGGTGCTGCTCGCCGAAGAACAGCCAGTTCGGTGCCCGGTGTCCCAGCGCCCGCCGCTCCTCCAGGAAACCGAGGAACGGCGCGACCCCGGTGCCTGGTCCCACCATCACCATCGGGGTCGTAGCGTCCGCCGGCGGCCTGAAGTGCGGCGACCGCTGGACGAAGACCGGCACGCGCGCCCCCGGCCCGGCGTCGGCCAGGAAGGGCGAGCACACACCGCCGCGCGGCCGACCGCGAGGATTCTCGTAGCGCACGACGGAGACGGTCAGGGCGATCAGGTGCGGGTCGACGAGCGGACTGGACGAGATCGAGTACAACCGCGGGCGCAGCTTGCCGAACACCTCCGTCCACTCGCGGGCCGAGGCACGCACCGGGTGCTCGGACACCACGTCCACGGACTGCCGGCCCCACGACCACCGGGCCAGGTCGCCTTTGTTGTCCGGCCGCAGCAGTTTGCGCAACTCCCGCCCGTCCCCGGCCCGTTCACCGACGAAACGCAGCAGGCCCGGGGTGATCCGGGTGATGTCCAGATGCCGGAGGAGTGCCTCCTCGAAAGGGATCTCCCCGACGCCCGCGATCTCCACCGGAGTCGGCCCGTGCGCTCCGGTGACGTCCAGCCACTCGGCCACGAGGCGGGGCGAGTTGACGGGCCGTACGCCGAGGGCGTCCCCCGCCTCGTACGTCAGGGGGCTCTCGCTCTCCCGGGTGTCGAAGGTGAACCGGCGGACCTCCTTGCCGGCGCCGGGCAGACTGAGCAGCCGGTTGCCGGTGAGCAGGGCGGTGCCGGCGGCCGGCCCGGACCGGGCCGCACGAGCGGCCCGAGCCGGCCGGGACACCTTGGGCGGCTCCTCGTCCCCGCCGAGAGCGGACTCCGCCCCAGCGCCCGAGGCGGGGCCCGCTTCGGTGCCCGAGGTGGAGCCCGTCTCGGCGCCGAGAGTGGACTCCGGCCCAGCGCCGAGGGTGGGCTCCGGCCCCGTGCCGAGAGCGGACTCCGCCCCAGCACCCAGGGTGCGCTTCGCCCCCGCGTCGGGAGCAGGTTCCGCCCCCGCGGCGAGCGCGGTGAGGATCCGCTCCAGCCAGCCGTCCGCGGACGGCCCGTACTCCGGTTCGCAGTCCGTACGGGGAGTCAGCCGTACGGCGCCCAACTCGTCGAGCCGCGCGTCCAGTCGGCGGCCGTGACCGCAGAAGTCGCCGTACGAGGAGTCGCCGAGCGCCAGCACGGAGTAGCGCACCCCGTCCAGGCGCGGGGCCTCGTGCCCGGACAGGGTGTCCCACAGGCCGGCCCCGTTGTCGGGCGCGTCGCCGTCCCCGAACGTGCTGGTGACGAAGAGGAGATCGGCGCCGCCGGCGAGCGAGCGCGGGTCCGTCTCGTCCATCCCGACCAGCCGTGCCTGGTACCCCTTCGCGCCGAGCCGTTCGACGGCGGAGGCGGCGCAGTCCTCCGCGTTGCCGGTCTGCGAGGCCCACAGCACCACGACGTCGCGGGCCGCCGGAGCCGGAGCCGGGGACGGAGCCGGGGACGGCGCGGAGGTGGGGGCGGGGACGGCGGGGAGCGTCGAGCGGGAGTACATCCCGGCGAGCGCGCCGTCGACCCAGAGCGCGTGCTCGGGTGTGAGGGGGGCGTCCGGAGGGAGGACGGGTACACCGGGCAGGCCGGAACCGAGCCCGGCCAGGAAGCCGGTGAGGTAGTGCCGTTCGGCGGAGGACAGGACGGGCGGCGGCGCGGGCTCCAGTCCCAAGTCGCGGGGGGACACCGCCCGGGGAAGGGCCCCCGGGGGCGGGACGGCGGGACTCGCCCGCACGACGGCGTCCCGGCCGTCGGCGGGATCCGCGAGCCCGGCGACGGGATTCCTCGGCTCCACGAGGGGATCCGTCCGGCCCGCGGCGGACGCGCCACGCGTCCGCGTCAGCGACACCGCGCACACCTTGAACTCCGGCTGGAACGACACCGGGTCCACCGCGTCGCCGGTCACCGCGTTGATGCTCAGGTACTCCCCGAACAGGTCGTTCCAGTGGAAGGGAGCGAACACGCACCCCGGCTGCACCCGTTCCGTGACCACCGCCGGCAGCACCGCCCGCCCCCGCCGGGAGGCGACCTCCACCGAGTCGCCCTCCACGATCCCGAGGGACTCCGCGTCCCGCGGGTGCACTTCCACGAACGGGCCAGGATTGAGCCTGTTGAGCCTCGCCACCTTCCCCGTCCTGGTCAGCGTGTGCCACTGGTGCGGCAGCCGCCCGGTGTTGAGGACGAACGGATAGTCGTCGTCGGGCATCTCGGCGGGCGGCAGATGCGGCCGCGCGTGGAACACCGCCCGCCCGCTCGCCGTCGGGAACGACAGGTGCGCGCCCCGCCGGTACCGGATCGGACTGCGCCGCGGCCCGTCCGCCTCGGCGACGGGCCACTGCACGGGCCCGCCCCGCAGCCGTTCGTACGACGCGCCCCGCAGATCCCACCCCGTTCTCGGGTTCCAGGCCCGCTTGATCTCCTCGAAGACCTGCTCCGCGCTTTCGTAGGAGAACCCCTCCTCGTAGCCCATCGCGCGGGCGACGGCCGCGATGATGCGCCAGTCCGCCATCGCCTCGCCGGGCGGGTCGACGGCCTGCAGGGCCAGGGTGAGCGTGCGTTCGCTGTTGACGAGGACGCCATCCGTCTCCGTCCACAGCGCGCCGGGCAGGACGACATCGGCGTACGCGTTGGTCTCGGTCTCGGCGAACACGTCCTGGGTGACGACGAACTCGGCGGCCTCGAGCGCCTCGACGACCGTGCGGCGGTTGGCCACGGAGGCGACGGGGTTGGTGCAGATGATCCAGCAGGCCTTGATGTCGCCGTCGGCCATCCTCCGGAACATCTCGACGGTGCCCCGCCCCACCCCGTCCTCGCGGATGGTTCCGTCCGGCAGCCCCCACAACTCCTCGACGAAGGCCCGCTCGTCGTCCACCAGCACCGACCGTTGTCCGGGCAGCCCCGGCCCCATGTATCCCATCTCGCGCCCGCCCATGGCGTTGGGCTGCCCGGTGAGGGAGAACGGCCCGCTTCCCGGACGGCAGATGGCCCCCGTCGCGAGGTGCAGGTTGACCAGGGCGTTGGTGTTCCAGGTGCCGTGCGTGGACTGGTTGAGCCCCATCGTCCAGCAGCTCGTCCACTCGCCGGCCTCACCGATCAGCCGCGCCGCCGCCCGGATGTCCTCCTCGGGGATGCCGGTGACCGAGGCGACCACGGCGGGCGGATAGCCGGCGAGGAACGCGGGCATCGCCTCCCAGCCCTCGGTGTGCCGGGCGATGAACTCCGTGTCCGTGTGCCCGCCCTCGTGCAGCAGGTACAGCAGACCGTTGAGCAGCGCGAGGTCGGTGCCCGGCCGGATCCGCAGGAACAGATCGGCCTTCGCCGCCGTCGCGGTGCGCCGCGGGTCGACGACGATCAGCCGGGCGCCCGCCTTGACGCGCTCCATGAGCCGCAGGAAGAGGACGGGATGACAGTCGGCCATGTTCGAGCCGATGACCAGGAAGACGTCGGCGCGGTCGAGATCGTCGTACGAGCCCGGAGGCCCGTCGGCGCCCAGGGACAGTTTGTATCCGGCGCCCGCGCTCGCCATGCACAGCCGGGAGTTGGACTCGATCTGGTTCGTCCGTACGAAGCCCTTGGCCAGCTTGTTCGCCAGGTACTGCGCCTCCAGGCTCATCTGTCCGGAGACGTAGAAGGCGACGGAGTCCGGTCCGTGCTCGTCGAGGATCGCGCGCAGCCGCCGGGCGGTCTCGGCGAGCGCCGTGTCGACGGGCACGGGCCTCGCCTCCTCGCCGCGCCCGGCCCGCAGGAGCGCCGTGGTCAGCCGGCCGGGCGCGGCGAGCATGTCGGCCGTCGTCGCGCCCTTGGTGCACAGCCGGCCCGAGTTCGCGGGGTGCTCCTTGTCACCGGACGCCTTCAGGACCGTGCGCCGTCCGTCGGGACCCGCGCCGATGTCGAGGACCAGACCACAGCCCACACCGCAGTACGAGCAGACGGTCCGCACCTGTGTGGTGCCGGCCCGCGGACCCTGTGCCGTCACGGACGGTGCCTCTCTTCTCTCGCCGGTACGCGACCCGGTCGAGCGTACGAATTGCCCGTTACGTCGATGTCACGGCCCTTGATCGTGAGGGGTTACGCGCGCTGCACAGCCGGGTGAAGGGCCGTGTGAGGCCCCGGAAATGACGGCCCGTGGCTCGCGGACCGTGTCGCTGTTGGGCCGAACGGGTGACCATGCGTAAGAATTGCCCGGTGCAGACAATGAGTGCGAGCCAGGACGGGGTGGGCCAGTGAGCGGCCACGACGTCACCGACGAGCAGTGGGAAGGGCTCGCCCAGGTCGTTCCGCTGCGGGGCCGGGACGCGTGGCCCTCGGCGGTGAGCCACCGGGCGTTGCCCGAGGCCCCGACCGAGACGCGGCGACGCTTCGTGGTCCTGCGGGTCAACGTGTTCGCGGACGCCCGCGACGTCGCCGAGACACTGATGTCCGGCATCCCCGTCCTGCTGGACCTCACCGGCGCCGAGACCGAGGTCGCCAAGCGGGTGCTGGACTTCAGCACCGGAGTGGTCTTCGGGCTCGCGAGCGGAATGCACCGGGTCGACCGGAACGTGTTCCTGCTGACACCGCCCGGCACCGAGGTGCGGGGACTGATGGAGGGCGTGGGCGTTCCCGGGGCCTGAGCCGGGCGATGCGGAGGGCGCGGTTCCCTCGATCGTAGGAAGGTCGTCGGGGTGTAACGGTTCCCCTGGGGGCGGGGTCCTACCGTCCACATATGACCCTGTCATCTCTGGCGGCCGAGGCCCCCGCCCAGGCCCGGCCGCCGCACGCCCAGGCCGGCCCGTACGGCGCTCCCGCCGCGCCGCCCCCCGACCGGCCCGGCACCACCGAGCTGCGGCTCGCGGCCTTCGCGGCCCACCGGCGCGCCCGGTTCCCGCTCGGACCGTTCACCCTCTTCGCGGGGCCCAGCGGCAGCGGCAAGTCCGCGGTCCTGCGCGCGTACGAGGCACTGGCGCGGCTCGGCGGCGGCGCCGAACTGGGCGAGGTGTTCCCGGACCCGGTCGCCTGCGTGCCCGAGCGGGCCCGGCCCGACGCCCAGCGCCGTCGCGGCTTCCGCATCGGCTGCACGGCCGACGGCCCCCTGGGGCCCGTCCGGCTCGACGTCGCCGTACAGGCCGAGCCCGAACTGCGCATCGTCGGCGAACGGCTCTCCGCCGGCGGGCTGACCCTGCTGGAGACGGCGCTGCGGGACCCGGGGCGCCCCGCGGTCCAGGCGGCGTGGCACACGGCGGGCTCGTCCGTGGTCACCCGGGGCCCGCTCCCCGACGACCGCCTCGGCACCGCCCTGCTGCCGCTGCGCCTCGCGGGCAGGACGGAGGGCGAGCGCCAAGTCCTCGCCGCCGCGGAGCAGATGGTCGTCGCCCTGCGGTCCGTGTACGCCTGCGACCCGAGCCCCCGGCGGATGCGGACCGCCACCCCGCTCGGCGCGGGCCGGCTGCTCCGGGGCTGCGACAACCTCGCGGACGTCCTGTGGCGGACCCGCTCGGAGTGCGGCCACCGGTACGCGCACCTGGTCGCGGCGGTCCGGGCCGGCTGCGCGGGCCCCGTCGCCGACGTGCTGGCCGAGCCGCTCGGTGACGGTACGGTCCGCGCGCTCCTCGACCGCGGAGACGGCGTCCGTACGCCCCTCGGGCTGCTCGGGGACGGCGAGTTGAGGTATCTGGCGCTGGCCCTGGTGCTGCTCACCGGCCCCGGAGTGCTGGAGGTCGACGCGGCGGGGGAGGTCCCGGCCGCGCTGCAGACGCTGACCGTGCTGGCCGACGGTCTCGATCGCGGGCTGGACGTGCGGCAGGCCGGAGAGCTGGTCCGGCTGGCGGCGCGGATGTGCGAACGGGGGCACATCCGGCTCGTGGGCGCGGTGGGCGATGCCGTCCGGGTGTGCGGGGCCGATGGGCTGGACGGGGTGGAGGGTGTCACGGTGGTAGACCTGACGCCGTGAGCGAGAGCGGAAACGAAAGCGAAAACGAGAATCCGGGTGCGGGTGCGGGTGCGGGTGCGGGTGCGCGGGCCGGTGCCGGTGCCGGTACGGACGCCCGTGCCGGTGGGCTGGACGTGCCGAAGTTGCAGCGCCGGCTGGCCGCCTTCGCGGCCGCGCGGCGCTGGCAGCGATACCACACCCCGAAGAACCTGGTCGCCGCACTGAGTGTGGAGGCGTCCGAACTCGTCGAGATCTTCCAGTGGTTGACCCCCGAGGAGTCGGCGCGGGTCATGGACGACGCGGACACCGCGCACCGCGTCACGGACGAGGTGGCGGACGTCCTGGCCTACCTCCTGCAACTGTGCGAGGTGCTCGGCATCGACGCGCTGGCGGCGCTCGACGCCAAGATCGACCGCAACGAGCGGAGGTTTCCGGCGCCCGAGGGGCCGTAGCGGTGCGGCCTCGACGGGGCCCGGTGCGGGTGCGCCGCCTCCCGAGGACGGCTCCCAGGGCAGGCGTCACGCGCCCTTGTCACTCTCCGGAGTCGTTGAGTTGTCTACATTCGATTCTCTGTCCACAGATTTCGGGCTTCCTCTGGCTTTTCGTCGCGCGAGAACTCACTCTGGGTAGTGGACAAGGGAGTTCGTGCGGACGTGCGACGAGTACGTCGGGACAGACGGGGGCAGCGCATGGAAGCGGTGCGGCTCATCGTGGCGAGCAGACGCGCCCTGGCCGGGACCGGGGACATGGACGAGGTGGTGGCGGAGGCGTGGCAGGCGCAGGCCCTCGCCCAGGCCATAGGAAGTCGCTTAGCCGTCTCGGGGCCACCCGAACTGCGGGGCGAGGCCCTCGGGCTGACCGAGCTGGCGGGGCGCGGATGCGGTGTCCTCGACGCGGCGCCGCGCGACATCGCCGATCTGCGCGCGGCGCGGCTCACCGAGTTGGGCGACGCCCGCGAGTCACTGCTGTGTCTCGGGGGACTTCTCGCGGAGGTCGGCATCGCCCTCGTCGGCGTCGCCTGCGCGGCGGACGAACAGGGGACTTACTGGCAGTGCATGGAGGCGATCGACGCGGCGGACGAGTCCCGGGACCGGGTCCTGGAGATGCTGAGGCGGCTGGCGGACCGGGATCAGGGGGTGGTGGAGAGAGGGTGGGCGACGGGGTAGGTCCTTCGCGCCCGCGGCCTCCACCCGTCCCATCATCCGTCCCTGGGGGCTCCGCACCCCCCAGGCCCCCGCCAGGAGCGCTGCGCCCCCTGGACCCCCGCCCGCCCGAAGGGCTCGTCCGCAAACGCCGGACGGGCTGAAGATCTCCAGTGCGGGCCCGCACCACCAGCCCGTCCGGCCCTTGAGGACAAGGCCCTCAAGGCCGGAGCGGGGACCTGAGGACGGAGCCTCCGGCTATGGACGCGTCCGCCCCGAACCCTCAACCCACCTGCGGCATCACCTCGGACGCGATCAGCTCAAGATGATCCAGGTCGTCGAGGTCGAGCATCTGGAGATACATCCGCTGCGAACCGACGTCCTGGAACCGGGCGATCCTCTCGACGACCTCCGCGGGCGACCCCGCGAGACCGTTCGCCTTCAGCTCCTCCACGTCACGCCCGATCGCGTCGGCCCGACGCTTCACCTCCAGGTCGGTCCTGCCGACACAGGCGACGAGCGCGTTGGAGTACACCAGGTCGTCCGCCCCGCGGCCGGCCCGCTCGGCCGCCGCCCGCACCCGCTGGAACTGCCGCTCGGTGTCCGCGAGGGACGCGAAGGGGATGTTGAACTCGTCGGCGTACCGCGCCGCCAGTTCCGGCGTCCGCTTGGCCCCGTGGCCGCCGATCAGGACCGGTACCTTCGACTGCGCGGGCTTCGGCAGCGCGGGGGAGTCCTTGAGCTGGTAGAACTCGCCCTCGTAGGTGAACCGTTCACCGACCGGCGTGTTCCACAGGCCCGTGACGACGGCGAGTTGTTCCTCCAGCCGGCCGAACTTCTCCTTGGGGAACGGAATCCCGTACGCCTCGTGCTCGTCCGCGTACCAGCCGGAGCCGAGTCCGAGCTCCACCCGTCCGCCCGACATCTGGTCGACCTGCGCCACCTGGATGGCGAGGACGCCGGGGAGACGGAAGGTGCCGGCCGTCATCAGGGTGCCCAGGCGGATCCGGTCCGTCTCGCGCGCGAGGCCGGCCAGCGTGATCCACGCGTCGGTGGGCCCCGGCAGCCCGTCGACGGACCCCATGTGCAAGTAGTGGTCGGAGCGGAAGAAGGCTCCGTAGTGGAGGTCTTCGGCGGCCTTGGCGACGCGGAGCAGCGTCTCGTAGGTCGCCCCTTGCTGCGGTTCTGTGAAGACTCGAAGATCCATGTATCCATCATGCACCGGTGCCGTCAGCCGTCCCGCCGTGAACCGCTGTCCCACCCGTGACCGACCGTGCCGAACCGGACACGGGGTGCCGTGAGGGGTCGGCCCCGGGCGGTCCGCGCGTCCGTCGTGGGCCGTCACCAGCGAAAATTCCGGGCTCCGCCCGAGAGCTTCGCTGTACGTTGGGCAGGCGCGCCGAAGGCACGGCACGGCGCGCTCCTACCCCGCCGCGGTTCACCGTCGTCCGGCACCGGACACCGGGAGTACACGCACCCGGAACACAGGTACCCCGGAGCACAGGCACCCGGAGCACGCGTTCCGGAGCGCGTGGTCGTGCCCGTACGGAAGTTCCACGGCTCAGATGACGTTTCGAGGCAGACCCACAGTGTTTCTGACGATCAGTACCACCGGCGACCCGGAACGCCCGGCGACCGACCTCGGATTCCTGCTGCACAAGCACCCCGACAAGGCGCAGGTGTTCTCGACCTCCTACGGCACCGCGCACGTCCTCTACCCCGAGGCGTCCGTCGAGCGGTGCACGGCCGCGCTGCTGCTGGAGGTCGACGCGGTGGCACTGGTCCGGCGCGGCAAGGGCAAGGGCCGCGGCGGCGCGCCCGACGCCGCTCTCGCGCAGTACGTCAACGACCGCCCGTACGCTGCCTCGTCCCTGCTCGCCGTGGCGCTGAGCGCGGTGTTCTCCAGCGCGATGAAGGGTCGGTGCGCCGCGAGGCCCGGCCTCCCCGATCGTGCGCGGCCCCTCCGGATCGAGGTGCCCGCGCTTCCCGCGCGCGGCGGCGCCGACCTCGTGCGCCAGCTGTTCGAGCCGCTCGGCTGGACCGTGGACGTCGAGGCCGTGGCGCTGGACGCCGAGTTCCCCGAGTGGGGTGCGTCGCGGTACGTCCGCCTCGTCCTGGAGTCGGCCCGGCTGACGCTCGCCGAGGCACTGCGCCACCTCTACGTCCTGCTCCCCGTGCTCGACGACGCCAAGCACTACTGGGTGTCGTCCGACGAGGTGGACAAGCTGCTGAGTGCGGGCGAGGGCTGGCTGCCGGAGCACCCCGAGCAGAAGCTGATCACCAGCCGGTACCTCTCCCGGCGCTGGTCCCTGACGCGGGAGGCGATGGAGCGGCTGGAGCTCGTCCGGCTCGCCGAGACCGACGACACCGAGGTCGAGGACATCGACAACGCGGTCGACGAGGAGACCGACACCGAGGACAGGCCGGTTCCGCTCGCCGTGCGGCGACGGGACGCGATCCTCGCCGCGCTGCACGCCCGCGGTGCCGGGCGGGTCCTCGACCTCGGCTGCGGACAGGGGCAGTTGGTGCAGGCGCTGCTCAAGGACGCGCGGTTCACCGAGATCGTCGGCGTGGACGTGTCGATGCGCGCGCTCACCATCGCCGCGCGCCGGCTCAAGCTGGACCGGATGGGCGAGCGGCAGGCGGCACGCGTACAGCTTCTGCAGGGCTCGCTCGCCTACACCGACAAGCGGCTCAAGGGGTACGACGCCGCCGTGCTCAGCGAGGTCGTCGAACACGTCGACCCGCCCAGGCTGTCGGCCCTGGAGTACGCGGTGTTCGGCTCCGCGCGCCCCGGGACCGTCCTCGTGACCACCCCGAACGTCGAGTACAACGTCCGCTGGGAGACCCTCCCCGCCGGACACCGCCGGCACGGCGACCACCGCTTCGAGTGGACCCGCGAGGAGTTCCGGAGCTGGGCGCGCGCGGTGGCCGAACGGCACGGATACGAAGTGGAGTTCACGCCCGTGGGCCCCGACGACCCCGAGGTGGGGCCGCCGACCCAGATGGCCACGTTCTCCCTGAACACCACCACCCCGGACACGAAGGAGGAGAAGGCCGCATGAGCAGCGAGGACACCACCCAGGGGCGGGTCCTGCCCGTCACCGACCTCTCCCTCGTGGTCCTGATCGGCGCGTCCGGCTCGGGCAAGTCGACCTTCGCCCGCCGGCACTTCAAGCCGACCGAGGTCATCTCCAGCGACTTCTGCCGGGGCCTCGTCGCCGACGACGAGAACGACCAGAGCGCCAGCGGCGACGCGTTCGACGTCCTCCACTACATCGCGGGCAAACGGCTCGCGGCGGGCCGGCGCACGGTGGTGGACGCGACGAACGTCCAGCAGGAGAGCCGCCGTCAGCTGATCGAGATCGCCAGGAAGCACGACGTGCTGCCCATCGCGATCGTCCTCGACGTGCCCGAGGAGGTGTGCGCCGTACGCAACGGCTCGCGGACCGACCGGGCCGACATGCCGCGCCGTGTCATCCAGCGGCACATCCGCGAACTCCGGCGCTCCCTGCGCGGCCTGGAGCGCGAGGGCTTCCGCAAGGTGCACGTGCTGCGCGGCGAGGCGGAGATCGAGAGCGCCGGGATCAGCACCGAGCGGCGCTTCAACGACCTGACCCATCTGACCGGCCCCTTCGACATCGTGGGCGACATCCACGGCTGCGCCTCGGAGCTGGAGACCCTGCTCGGCAAGCTGGGCTACGTCGACGGTGTGCACCCGCGCGGCCGCACGGCCGTCTTCGTCGGCGACCTCGTCGACCGGGGGCCGGACACGCCCGGCGTGCTGCGCCGCGTGATGTCGATGGTCGGGTCCGGCAACGCGCTGTGCGTGCCCGGCAACCACGAGAACAAGCTCGGCCGTCACCTCAAGGGCCGCAAGGTCCAGCACACCCACGGACTCGCCGAGACCGTCGCCCAGTTGGCGGGGGAGAGCGAGGAGTTCCGGGCACAGGTACGGGAGTTCGTCGACGGCCTGGTCAGTCACTACGTCCTGGACGGCGGACGGCTCGTGGTCTGCCACGCCGGACTGCCCGAGCGGTACCACGGCCGCACCTCCGGCCGGGTGCGTTCGCACGCGCTGTACGGAGACACGACCGGTGAGACGGACGAGTTCGGCCTGCCGGTGCGCTATCCGTGGGCGGAGGACTACCGGGGCCGTGCGGCGGTCGTCTACGGCCACACCCCGGTGCCGCAGGCGACCTGGCTGAACAACACCCTCTGCGTCGACACCGGCGCCGTCTTCGGCGGCAAGCTGACCGCGCTGCGCTGGCCCGAGCGCGAGCTCGTCGACGTACCCGCCGAGCGGGTCTGGTACGAGCCCGCCAGGCCGCTGGCCTCCGAGGCGCCCGGCGGACACGAGGGGCGTCCGCTCGACCTCGCGGACGTGTACGGCCGGCGCGCGGTCGAGACCCGGTACGCGGGGCGGGTCGCGGTGCGTGAGGAGAACGCGGCGGCGGCCCTGGAGGTCATGAGCCGGTTCGCGGTCGACCCGCGGCTGCTCCCGTACCTCCCGCCGACGATGGCACCGACCGCTACGTCCCGGGTCGAGGGCTATCTGGAGCACCCGGCGGAGGCCTTCGCCCAGTACCTGGAGGACGGGGTCGCCCGGGTCGTGTGCGAGGAGAAGCACATGGGCTCGCGGGCGGTGGCGCTGGTCTGCCGGGACGCCGGGGTGGCGCGCGAGCGGTTCGGGGTGGCCGAGGGGCCCACCGGGTCGCTGTACACCCGTACCGGCAGGCCCTTCTTCGGCGACGCCGAGGTCACCGAGGAGATCCTCGGGCGGCTGCGGGACGCGGCGGGGGCCGCGGGTCTGTGGGAGGAACTGGGGACGGACTGGCTGTTGCTCGACGCCGAGCTGATGCCGTGGTCGCTCAAGGCGTCCGGGCTGCTGCGGACGCAGTACGCGGCGGTCGGCGCCGCGTCCGGGGCGGTGTTCCCCGGAGCGCTGGCCGCGCTCGAAGGGGCGGCGGCGCGGGGCGTCGACGTGGGGGACCTGCTGGGCCGGCAGCGGGAACGGGCCGCCGACGCGGCGGCGTTCACCGACGCCTACCGGCGGTACTGCTGGACGACGGACGGCCTGGAAGGGGTGCGGCTCGCGCCCTTCCAGATCCTGGCGGCGCAGGGCCGCAGCCTGGCCGCGCTCCCGCACGACGAGCAGCTCGCGCTGATCGACCGGCTCGTCGAGCACGACGGGAGCGGGCTGCTGCGGACGACCCGGCGGCTGTTCGTGGACACCGGGGACGCGGAGTCCGTGCGGGCCGGTGTCGACTGGTGGCTGGAGATGACCGGGCGCGGGGGTGAGGGCATGGTCGTCAAGCCCGTGGGGGCGGTCGTCCGGGACGCGCGGGGTCGGCTGGTGCAGCCCGGCATCAAGTGCCGGGGGCGGGAGTACCTGCGGATCATCTACGGACCGGAGTACACCCGGCCCGAGAACCTGGCGCGCCTGCGGGGACGGTTCCTGAACCACAAGCGGTCGCTGGCGATCCGGGAGTACGCGCTGGGGCTGGAGGCGTTGGAGCGGCTGGCTGAGGGGGAGCCGTTGTGGAGGGTGCACGAGGCGGTGTTCGGCGTGCTGGCCCTGGAGTCCGAACCGGTGGACCCCCGTCTGTAGCGGCTCGTTTCGCCCCTGCCGTATCTGGGGGCTGCCGCCCCCAGACCCCCGCCGGCCTTAAGGGCCTTGTCCTCAATCGCCGGACGGGCTGGTGGTGCGGGCC
>NZ_JBHWEL010000010.1:0-77936 GCF_042734135.1 Streptomyces sp. NPDC059668
TCCCCGCGGTGTCGCGCGCGCGCGCGCCCACACTCCGCCGCTGCGGCGGGGGGGGTCGTCCGCGCCCCTGGGCGGGGGGGGCGCGGCCGCCCCCGGCGCCTACATCCGGCTCAACGACGCCGCGGCGAACAGCACATCCCTGATCGCCTCCCGGTCACCGACCTGCCCCGCCGCGGCCTCCTCCGGCGACACATGCCCGGCCGCCAGCCGGCAGAACTCCACCCCGTCCAGCGCGACATGAGCGACCTCGTGGTCGGCGGACGCCACAGCCGCCGGCGAGTCGAGCGGGATGAGCCACTCCCCACCTCCGGCCCCCTCGATCTCCAGCCGGAGGCTGCGCCCGGGCGCCCCCGCCGCGACCAGATGGCGTCCTGTCGGAGCCGCCCGCCCCGCCCGCCGCCGCTCGGCCAGCGACACCGGCAGCATCCGTGCCGCGAGATCGATCATCCGGTGCAGATGCCGCGGCGCCGGCGGCTCGTACGGGTAGTCCACCGCGTCCGCGATGTCCCCGGCGTGCACCCAGCACTCGAAGGCCCGGTCCAGCATCGAGTCACGGAGCGGCAGCGCGAAACCGCCGTAGGAGACGGCCAGTTGTCCGGAGCCCCCGCCCGCGAACGCCACCGTACGGACGAGATGGTGGCTCTGCTCCCGCCAGGGCCCGCGCACGGCCCGGGTGGGCGGGAAGTGCGAGGCACGCCAGTAGGCCTCGGTGCGCCCGGTGGGCGTCGCGGCCTCCGGTGCGGGCAGGTCCGTTCCGCGCGCGGCGGTCGCCTCGGCCTCGGCCCGTACCCGCGCGGCGGTCCCGCCGAGCGGGTCGTCCAGGCCCAGTGCGACCCCGACCAGCCCGTCCACGCTGAGCAGATGGGCGATCACCCCGGCGACCGTCGTCCGACGGCTCACGGGCCCGTCGTCCTCGAACCAGCGCAGCCGCACCGGCGCATGCCACTCCGCGTCCGCTATGTCCTGGAGCAGCGCGTCGAGCCGCGCGGTCTCGGCGTCGTAGGGTGCCGCCCACTCGGGCACCGGGATGCGCGGCGGACGCCGGTCGAGGCAGTTCTCCAGGACCCGGGTGCGCAGCGCGGGGTCGAGGTCGAGGCTCTCCGGCGGGTGCAGCAGCCCGACCGCCCCGCGCAGCCGCAGCGCCTCGTCGGCGCAGGCACCGCACTCCCCGAGGTGCTCCTCGACGGCGGCGGTCTCCTCCCCCGAACACGCGGCCAGCGCCCACGCGCCGAGCAGTGACTTCAGCACCCGGTGCTCCAGGACGAGCGGCGCGGGCGCGGGCAGCGGCGGTCCGGCGTCCTCGACGGACGAGCGCGGCGGCGGTATCCGCGACGGCTGCCCGGCAGCGGTGAAGCCGTCCGGGCCGCCGCTGTCCCCGGCGCTCCCGGCACCGAGGCCCCGGTCCCCGGTGCCGCGGACATCGCCGACATCGCTGTCACCGCCCTCGGGACCAGCGGGACCACGGGCCTTCCCCTCGTGCGACGTCTCGTGTTCCTTCTTCCGGCGCTCCTTCTCCTCGCGCTCGGCGGGCTCCACGCGCTCCTGAGTCCCTTCGCCGCCCTCGTGCTCCTCGAAGCCGTCGGGCCGGTCCGTTCCTTCCGTCACCGCGCACCCCCGAACCCGGGCGGCGCGCCGGAGGGGCCGGTGTCGTGGGCGGTGGACAGCAGCTGAAGGCCGAGGCGGAGCCTGCGCCGGGCCTCGTCCTCCGTGACGCCGAGGTCGACGGCGGCCTGGCGGTAGTCGCGGCGCTGGAAGTACGCCAGCTCCAGCGCGGCCCGCAGCGGGGTCGGCATGGAGGTGACGATGTAGTCCGCGCGGGCGGCGACGGACGCACTGCGCACCCTGCGCTCCAGTTCCTCGGTGGTGCCCCCGCCCTCCAGGGCGAGCGCGGCGGTCTCGGTCGCGCGCAGTCGCTGCACGGCGAGCCGATGGGTCAGTGTGGCGACCCAGGTGCGCAGCGGGCCCTGTTTCGGGTCGTACGACTCGGGGTTCTCCCAGACGTGGACGAACACCTCGCGGGTGATCCCGTCGGCGGCCCGCTCGTCGCCGAGCACGCGGTGCGCGAGGCCGTGCACCAGTGAGGCGAACCGGTCGTAGAGCTCACCGAGCGCCGCCGCCTCCCCGCGTGCGAGCCGTTGCTGCATCTTGCGGTCCCAGCGGGGCGGTGCGTCCTTCGCCGCCATACGGCCTCCTCACCCCTGCTCGTGCCCGGTGTGCCCGTGCGTGTCCAGCCTGTGCGCATCGCTGTCTCGAATGTAGTCGGCACGTAGGACAGCGCACGCCCCTTTACGCCAACGTGCGCCCCTGGACGGGCCGGGAATGGTAAAAGCCCCGCACTTACCCCGCACATCCGATCGAATGAGACCGTACGTGACCGACATGCGACCGAAACAGTTCGCTCATTCAGCATTTTCGACCGTAGACCGACGTTTCATCGATCGCGGTCCGGTGTTTCATGGAACGACGGTTGGGCAGCCGCGCTGAAAGGAAGCGTAGGAACTGCTTCCGTTTCCTGCTGGGCGAGGCGAGCGAGAGGCGACGCGGTGACGCTCAAGGTGACCGACGGCGAACTGGGCGGATGGGCCGTGCTCCGGGTGTCGGGCGAGATGGATCTCGCGACGTCACCGGTGCTGCGCCAGCGGGTGCACGACGCGGTGGCGGAAGGCCGCCGCAGCCTGGTCCTCGACCTCTCCGAGGTCCTCTTCTGCGACTCCAGCGGGGTCGGTGTCCTGATCGCCACCCGCCGGCTGGTCCGTTCCTGTCAGGGCCGGCTGCGTCTGATCCTGCCGGCCCAGGGCGCCGCCGACGGTTCGCACGTCAACCGGGTGCTCGCGGCCCTCGGTGTCCGGCGTCTCTTCGACGTCTATCCGGACGCTCTCACGGCGGTCGACGAGGAGTCGAGCCCGCTCTCGGCGTGAGGTCCCCCCAGGCCACGCCCTTGTCCGGCCGGCGCACGGTGCGTCGCCGAGTTGTCCAGGAATTCCCGCGGTCTTGGTACAAGCGTCGTTTTCCGGCTCCCTTCGCGGCCGGGTCGTCGTACGCTCCCTGCCAGATGAACCCGCAGTCCGGCACAGAGTCCGGCTGAGTTGTAAGGCGGTCCGAGAAGGCCATGGTCAGTACCGAGTACGAACGCAGGATTGCCGCCCGTTTCGCGGGCTTCGACCAGGACGGCAACGGCTACATCGACCGGGAGGACTTCAACGCGGCGGCGAAGTCCGTCCTCGCCGAGTTCGGCACGGCGGCCCGGTCCGACAAGGGCCAGGCCCTGTACGTGGGCGCGGAGGCGTTCTGGCAGGGCATGGCGGGCATAGCGGACCGTGACGGAGACCAGCGGATCAACCGCGACGAGTTCGTGAACGGCGCCGTGAAGCGGCTGCGGGACAACCCCGACCGCTTCGGGGAGATCGCCCGCCCCTTCCTGCACGCGGCCCTCGCCGTCGCGGACACCGACGGGGACGGAGCGGCCACGGTCGAGGACGCCGAGCGGGTGCTCAGGGCCCTGGGCGTGAGCGACGAGATCGCCGCCCTGGCGGCCGGGGCCCTCGACACGGACGCCGACGGCCGGATCGGCGAGTCGGAGGTCGTGACCGCGTTCGCCCGCTACTTCACGGTGCCGGAGTAGCCCCCGCGGCCCCGGCCGGCCCCGAGAACCGCTCCCGGAGCCGGTACTTCAGTACCTTCCGCAGCGTCTCGTTGCGCGGAAGGGCCTCCATCACCTCCAGCTGCTCCGGCAGCTTGTGCACGGAGAGCCCTTCCGCGCGCAGGTACGAGACCGCCGCCGCGAGCGTCAGCGGCACGGCCCCTGGCGGCTGCTCGACCACCGCGCAGACCCGTTCCCCGCGTTCGGCGTCCGGCAGCCCGATCACCGCGACGTCGCCGACGGCCGGGTGCCGGTGCAGCAGGTCCTCGATCTCCTTCGCCGAGATGTTCTCGCCCTTGCGGATGATGACGTCCTTCAGGCGCCCGGTCAGGACGAGGTGCCCGCTCTCCGTCAGGTGCCCCACGTCACCCGTGATCAGGAACCCGTCCGCGTCGAAGGCCTCGGCGGTCTGCGCCGGGTCCAGGTACCCCTGACAGACGGCCTCGCCGCGCAGCCGCACCTCCCCGTCCACGACGCGTATCTCCATCCCCTCCGGAGGCCTGCCCTCCGTGGTCGCCAGGTTCTCGGCGGTGTCGTCCGGCGCCCCCATGGTGATCATCGGGACCTCGGTCATCCCGTACCCGTGGGTGAGCTGCACGCCCATCTCCCGCACCACACGGTGGTAGATCTCGGGCGGCTTGGGCGCCCCGCCGCCCGCCAGCAGCCGCAGTGTGGGGACGACCGGCCGCCCCGGCTGCTTGCGCTGCTCGGCCAGGAACATCGAGTAGAAGGCCGTCGAACCGCCCGCCACCGTCACCCCGTGCGCCCGGTAGTCCGCCAGCGCGGCGGGCAGCGCGAAGTGCTCGAACATCACCGCCGGGAACCCGTACAGCAGCAGCATCACGGTGTAGTCGGGCCCGGCGATGTGCGCGTACGGGAAGGCCATCGAGCCCACGTCCGCCGCCGACAGGCGCAGCGCGTGCGCCAGGCAGGAGCCGCCCGCGATCAGCGAGCGGTCCGTGTGCAGGACGCCCTTGGGGTCGGAGGTGGTGCCCGAGGTCCAGTAGATCCAGCGCACGGAGGTGCCGTCGGCCGGCGGTGGCGGGAGGACGCCGGGATCGCCGTCCGGCAGCGCGTCGTACGCCTCGAAGACGCCCTTCGCGCCGAGCCGCCGTGCCATCGCCGTGTGGTCGAAGCCCCGCCACTCGCCCGGTACCGCGAAGTACTCGGCCCGGGACTCCCGCAGCGCGAAGCCGACCTCGCGGTCGCGGTAGAAGGGGATCACGGGGGACTGGACGGCACCCAGACGCGCCAGCGCGAAGGACAGCGCGGCGGTCTCGATCCGGGTGGGCAGCTGCCAGGCGACCACCGTGCCGGGGCGCACGCCCCGCTCGTACAGGCCCGCCGCCACCCGCTCGGCCCGCTCCCGCAGGGCGCCGAAGCTCAGGGAGCGCTCGCCCTGGAGGAGGACGGGCCGGTCGGGGGTGAGGTCGGCGCGACGGGCGACCAGTTCCCACAGGGTGCGCGAGGCGCCCAGAGCGTGTGCGGTGTCGTTCACGACGGCCCCCTGTAGCTGACGGGTTGTCAGATCCATGCGGAGCGTAGGGCGCACCGCCTTGTCGGTCCATAGGCGCGGAGCTAGCCTGTTATCTGACGGGTCATCAGATACGTATGCCAGGCGGAGGCCACTCATGACGGAACTGCCGCGGATCGTCAGCGTCGACGACCACGTGATCGAGCCCGCGCACCTCTTCGAGACCTGGCTGCCCGCGAAGTACCGCGACCGCGGGCCGAGGCCCCTCACGGCCGGCATCGGCGAGCTCGCCTACGTCGCCGGCAAGTACCGGATCACCATGGACCCGGACGGCCCGCCCACCGACTGGTGGATCTACGAGGACCTCAAGTTCCCGTACAAGCGCAACATCGCCGCCGTCGGCTTCGACCGCGACGAGATGACCCTGGAGGGCATCACCCGCGCGGAGATGCGGCGCGGCTGCTGGGACCCCGCCGAGCGGCTCAAGGACATGGACCTCAACCACGTCGAGGCCAGCCTCTGCTTCCCGACCTTCCCCCGCTTCTGCGGCCAGACCTTCGCCGAGGCGCACGACAAGGAGGTGGCCCTGGCCTGCGTGCGCGCCTACAACGACTGGATGGTCGAGGAGTGGTGCGGGGACAGCGGCGGCCGGCTGATCCCGCTCTGCCTCATCCCCCTGTGGGACATCGACCTGGCCGTCGCGGAGATCCGGCGCAACGCGGCCCGCGGCGTACGGGCCGTGACCTTCTCCGAGATCCCCACCCACCTGGGCCTGCCCTCCATCCACTCCGGCCACTGGGACCCGTTCTTCGCGGTCTGCCAGGAGACCGGCACGGTCGTGAACATGCACATCGGCAGCAGCAGTCAGATGCCCGCCGCCTCCCCGGACGCGCCTCCCGCCGTCCAGGCGTCGCTGTCCTTCAACAACGCGATGGCCTCGATGATGGACTTCCTCTTCAGCGGAGTCCTGGTGAAGTTCCCGCGCCTCAAGCTCGCCTACTCCGAGGGCCAGATGGGCTGGATCCCGTACGCCCTGGAGCGCGCCGACGACGTCTGGGAGGAGCACCGCGCCTGGGGCGGCGTCAAGGACCTCGTCCCGGAGCCCCCGTCGACGTACTACTACCGCCAGATCTTCTGCTGCTTCTTCCGCGACAAGCACGGCGTCGCGTCCCTGGACGTCGTCGGCCGCGACAACGCCACCTTCGAGACGGACTACCCGCACGTCGACTCGACCTTCCCGCACACCAAGGAGGTCGCCCTCGACCATGTGAAGGGCCTCGACGACGAGACGGTCCACAAGCTGATGCGCGGCAACGCGATCCGCATGCTGGACCTGGACCTCGACCGGTAGCCGGCCCGTGGACCTCACGTACACCCCCGAGGAGCAGGAGTTCCGGACCCGGCTGCGCGAGTGGCTCGCCAAGGCGCTCCCCGCGCTGCCCCCGAAACCCTCCCCGGACGACTGGCCCGGCCGGCGCGCGTACGACCTCGGATGGCAGCGGACGCTCTACGACGCCGGCTACGCCGGACTGCACTGGCCCCTCGACGCCGGGGGCCGGGGGGCGACGCCCGTCCAGCACCTCATCTACCTGGAGGAGACGGAGAAGGCGGGCGCCCCCTACGTAGGGGCCAACTTCGTCGGACTGCTGCACGCCGGGCCGACCATCGCCGCCGAGGGGACCGCCGGGCAGCGGGCGCGCTGGCTGCCGCCCGTGCTGCGCGGTGAGGAGGTCTGGTGCCAGGGGTTCAGCGAGCCGGACGCGGGCTCGGACCTGGCGGCGCTGCGCACGCGCGCGTGGCGGGACGGCGACGACTACGTGGTGAGCGGGTCCAAGATCTGGACCTCCCACGCGGAGGTCGCCGACTGGTGCGAGCTGCTGGTGCGCACCGACCCGGCCGCACCGAAACACCGGGGCATCTCCTGGCTCGCGATGCCCATGGACGCCCCCGGGATCACCGTCCGACCGCTGCGCACGCTCGCGGGTACGGCCGAGTTCGCGGAGGTCTTCCTCGACGAGGTGCGGATACCGGTCGGCCACCGCGTCGGTGCCGAGAACGACGGCTGGCGCGTGACGATGGTGACCTTGTCGTACGAACGCGGTACCGCCTTCGTCGGCGAGGTCGTGGCGTGCCGGCGGGTCCTGGCCGAACTCGCCCACGCGGCGCGCGGCAACGGCCGCTGGGACGATCCGGCGCTGCGGCGGTGGCTGGGCAGGCTCAACGCCGAGTTCCGCGCGCTGTGGCGGCTCACCCAGTGGAACGTGAGCGAGGCGGAGCGGACCGGGGGAGTGCCGGGCGCCGGCGGATCGGTCTTCAAGCTGCGGTACTCGCACGCGCGCCAGGAGCTGTACGACGCCGCCGCCGAGGTCCTCGGCCCCGAGGCGCTTGACCTGGACCGGGAGTGGACCCGCGACCGCCTCACGTCCCTGTCGTACACCATCGCGGCCGGCACCTCGCAGATCCAGCGCGACATCGTGGCCGAACGCATCCTGGGTCTGCCGAAAGGGCGGTGAGCTCACCCCGTGGACTTCCAACTCACCGAGGACCAGCGCGCCTTGCGGGACGGCGTACGGGCGCTGCTGGCGGGCCGTTTCGGGCCGGAGGCGCTACGGGCGGCGGTGGCCCGCGGCGGCCGCGGTCTGGACCGGGCGCTGTGGCGGGAACTGGGCGAGGCGGGCTTCTTCTCGCTGCGGCTGCCGGAGGCGGACGGCGGCGTCGGACTGGGCCTGCCCGAGGCGGTACTGGCGTTCGAGGAGGCGGGCCGGGTGCTGCTCCCGGGCCCCCTGGTCGCGACGCATCTCGCGGCCGGCGAGGTGGCCGGGGCGGCGACCGGCGAGACCGTGGTCACCGCCGTGTACGGCGGCCTCGTGGAATGGCTGGACGAGTCCGACGCCGTACGGGACGGCGCGGGCGGTCGTGCCGCCGAAGACGGCACCGCCGGTGCCGTACCGCTCGCCTCGGTGGACCCGCTGACACCGCTGCACCGGGTGCCCGGGGGCTTCCCCGCCGATCCCGCCGATCCCGCCGATCCCATCGATCCCGCCGATCCCACCGGTCAGGCGGGCTCGACCGGACTCTTCGGTCCCGCCGGCCGCACCCGCCCCGTCGACCCCACCGGTCCTCTCCGTCCCCCCGATCACCTCGCCACGCTGCTCACCGCCGCCGAGCAGCTCGGCAACGCCGCCCGGACCTGTGAGACGGCGGTGCAACACGCCCGGACCCGCGAGCAGTTCGGGAAGCCGATCGGGGCCTTCCAGGCGGTCAAGCACCTGTGCGCGCGGATGCTGGTGCGGGTGGAGCTGGCCCGGGCCGCGGTCTACGCGGCCGCCGTGACCGCCGACCCCGTGGACATCGCGGCGGCCCGGCTGCTCGCCGACGACGCCGCCGTGCGCGGCGCCCGTGACTGCCTCCAGGTGCACGGCGGCATGGGCTTCACCTGGGAGTCCGACGTCCATCTGTATCTCAAGAGGGCATGGGTGCGGACCCGGCGGGGAGGTCCGGTCACGGAGAGTGAGGAGCTGTTGGCGGACGATCTGCTGAGCGGAGGGGGCCGGTGAGGCTCTGTTCAGGCACGCTTCGGGGCGGCTCGCGCCGAATGTCACGGATCGTGGCTTATCGGAATCACAGAGCGTTGATATCGGGTTGTGTCCTATGCGTGACTTGTCACGGCCTGGAGTCGGCGCCGGGCTCCGGTACCTTGTGTGGGATGCGAGTGGTTCCGAGCCTGAGCCATCCCGGTGTTGCCCCTGAGGCCGCGCCGGACCCGGCGATGCTCGCCGTTCGCGAGGCGGTCCGGGACCCCGTGACCGCCTGTTCGACTCCCCGTGGCGAGCGTCGCACAGTATCCCGCACGCGTACTCCTTCGCGCTGGAATATGCCCGAAGCGCTTGTTGGGGTGACTGTACGTCAACCATGCTGTCTCTCAAGGGAATCACGTTCCGTGATTCTGGTTCTGGTCATGCAGGCCATGGCCACGATCGTGGCCCTCGTGAGGCGCGAGGCGATGTGTCCGCCGGTTCGGATGGTGTGAGCGGTGCAGGTGCTTCAAGTGCAGCTGGAGATCCGGCCCGACCCCGCGGAAGTGGGGCGAGCCCGGAGATGGGCCCGGTCGAGGCTCGCCGGATCGGGCATAGAGGCCGATGAGCCGCTCGCCGAGACGCTGATCCTGCTCGTCTCCGAACTCGTCACCAACGCCGTGGTGCACACCGGGTGCCCCGCCGTGCTGCGGTTGTCCCTGCCGGGCGTCCCCGGTGAGTCGCTGGGCACGGTCCGCCTGGAGGTGGCCGACTCCAGCGACTGCCCCCCGCGCCCCCGGCACGCCGAGGGTGACGACACCAACGGCCGCGGTCTGGAGCTGGTCGACGGACTCGCGGACCGCTGGGGCTGGAACCCCGAGGGCGTCGGCAAGAGCATCTGGTGCGAGGTGGACCGCTGCACCTCCGCCGCGAGGGCCTCGGCCGCCTGCGTGACCTACCAGGGATTCGCCTACGAGGCGTACGAGGCCGTCTGACGCGTACGCGGTGCGTGCGTGGCCGTCCGGCGCGTACGCGGCGCGTGCGTGGATCCGGGTGTCTCGGTTCCCCGGGGGCGGGCCGGACCGAATGCGCCGGGTAGTGCTTCTCTGCGCGCCGCCACAAAGGGCGCATAAGTGATAATCCCCCGAACGGGTGTTGACGTGACGTGTCCGTTTGATCACGCTTATGGGCAGCGATGCGCCGCGAGGGGACGGCGAGGGTTCCGGTGACGGGAACCCTCGGCGAGTGCGGATCGTGATTCGGCGTCGGCTCCTTCGGGGTCCGAGGGGCAGGGCGGGTACGCCGGAGCCGGATGGCGGCGCGCGTTGCCGTGCTCGGGGCGAGCAGTGACGCGCCGCCATTCGACTCTTTCCGTCACTTTCTGTCTCTTCCTTACGGTTCGTCCTGTGTGTCCCTGTGTCCCCGTGTCACCTAGAGCAGGGCGACGGGGGCGACCGGTGTGCCCGTGCCGCCCACGAAGGGTTCGGGCATCGCCGACAGCAGGAACGAGTACCGCCCCTCTTCTCCACAGGCTGTGGACAACTCTTCGAGATTCCAGTTCTGGCCCTGCGGCATCCCCATCTCGACCAGGTCGAGCGCGTGCACGGGCAGCCAGAGGTCCTCGATCTCGGGAGGGAAGATCTCGAAGGTGAGGGTGTCGTTCGCGACGGCCGCGACGTCCCGCGCGTGGAACCACTCCGGCGTGCGGACGGACAGTCCCGGCGACGGATATCCGTACCCGTGCTTGTCGCCCGCCAGGAAGACCTGGATCTGACCGGTCCGTACGAGCACGATGTCCCCCGCCCGCACCCGGGTGCGGGCCAGTTCCTCGGCGGCGTCCAGGTCCTCGGGGGTCACGGCGTGCCCGCCGTCGAGACGGTCGACGCCCCGGGCGCGGGCGACGTCCAGCAGCACGCCCCGCGAGACGATGTGCCGGGGCTTGTCGATGCCGCAGAACGCGGCTCCGCCGTGCGGGGTGATCGTGCCGGCCGGGCGGCCGTTGTAGAGCTTCCCGGAGTGCGAGACGTGACTCAGCGCGTCCCAGTGGGTCGCCGCCTGAAGGCCCAGGGTCACGGCGTCGTCGCTGCACGCGACGGTGCCGGGACCGAAGACCTCCTGGTTGATCTGCACCATGACGTGCAGCGGATTGACCCGCCCGGGGATCATCCCGGTCTGCACCCCGTCCTGTTGGAGGGGGAGCGCGAGGGGGACGCGACGGCCCGAGCGGACGCCCGTCGCGGCCCGGCGCACCACCTCGTCGGTGATGAGGTTCAGGGTCCCGATCTCGTCGTCGTCGCCCCAGCGCCCCCAGTTGTTCACGCGCTTGGCGATCTCGTGGAAGGCCGGGTGGAGCGTCGGCAGTGACATGAGTCCTCCCCGAGGGCTTGTCTCCGGGTATCTGACGGGCCGTAGAATCCGTGTTGAATCTAACGGACCGTCAGAAACTGCGGGAAGGGGCCGGACGTGGGGAACTTCTTGGCAGGCCAGGTCGTCGCCGTGACGGGGGCGGGGCGCGGTATCGGCCGCGCCGTCGCGCTCGCCGCGGCCGGTGAGGGGGCGCGCGTCGTCGTCAACGACTACGGGGTCTCCGTCGGCGGCGCCGAGCCGACGGGTTCGGTCGCCGACGCCGTGGTCAAGGAGATCGAGGCGGCGGGCGGGGAAGCCGTCGCGGTGGCCGACGACATCTCCACGATGGCGGGCGGGCAGCACGTCGTCGACACGGCGCTCGCGGCGTACGGACGGATCGACGGAGTCGTGTGCGTGGCGGGCATCCTGCGCGAGCGGATGCTGTTCAACATGTCCGAGCAGGAGTGGGACCCGGTCGTGGCCACCCATCTGAAGGGCACGTTCACGGTCTTCCGGGCCGCCTCGGCCGTCATGCGCGCACAGAGGTCGGGAACGCTGATCGGCTTCACCAGCGGCAACCACCAGGGCTCCGTGGCGCAGGCCAACTACAGCGCGGCCAAGGGCGGGATCATCTCGCTGGTCCGCAGCGCGGCGCTCGGCCTGCACAAATACGGGGTGACGGCGAACGCGGTCGCCCCGGTCGCCCGCACCCGTATGTCGGCCGACGTCCCCATGGAACTGACCGAGATCGGCGAACCGGAGGACGTCGCCGCGCTGGTGGTCTACCTGCTGTCGGACCGCGCCCGGCAGGAACGGATCACCGGGCAGGTGTACACGATCGCCGGACCGAAGATCGCGGTGTGGGCGCAGCCGCGGGAACTGCGGGCCGGGTACGCGGAGGGCGCGTGGACGCCGGAGCGGATCGCGGACTTCCTGCCGGGCACGGTGGGGGTCGATCCGATGCCGTTGCTGGAGCGGGTGGAGGCGATGGCGCGGGCCGCGGCGGAGAAGTCGCGGCCGAACGCGTGAGGGTGCCGTGGGGCCGGCCGAGTGGGAGGACGACGCGTGGAGTTCGGATTCGATGCCGAGGACGAGATCTTCCGGCGTACGGCGCGGGACTGGCTGGCGGCGCACCACACGGGTGATCCGGGCCGCCGGGACTGGGAACGGGAGCTCGGACGGGACGGCTGGATCGGCCTCGGATGGCCGGAGGACGGCTACGGGAACCGGCGCGCGAGCCTGACCCAGCAGGTCGTCTGGGCCGAGGAGTACGCCCGCTCGAAGGCTCCCGCCCGCTCGGGTCACATCGGCGAGAAACTCCTCGCCCCCACCCTCATCGGCCACGGGACGGCCGAGCAGAAGGCCCGCTTCCTGCCCCCGATCGCCCGCGGCGAGGAACTCTGGTGCCAGGGCTACAGCGAGCCCGGCGCCGGCTCCGACCTCGCGGGCGTCAGGACGACGGCCGTACGCGAGGAGGGCTCCGCGCCCGCCGCGACGTACCGCGTCAGCGGCCAGAAGATCTGGACCTCCCTCGCGCACGAGGCGGACTGGTGCTTCGTCCTGGCCCGCACCCGGCCGGACGCCCCGCGCCACCACGGCCTGTCCCTGCTCCTCGTCCCGATGGACCAGCCGGGCCGCGTCGAGGTCCGGCCGATCCGCCAGCTCACCGGCACCAGCGAGTTCAACGAGGTCTTCTTCGACGGGGCGCGGGCGCGGGCCGAGCACGTCGTCGGCGGCGAGGGCAACGGCTGGCGGGTGGCCATGAGCCTGCTCGGACACGAGCGCGGCGTCTCGACGCTCGCCCAGCAGGTCGGCTTCGCGGCCGAGCTGCGACGCGTGATCGAGACGGCCGTCGCGACGGGCGCGGCCGACGATCCGGTCGTCCGTGACCACCTGGTGCGTCTGTGGGCGGAGCTGCGCACGATGCGCTGGAACGCCCTGCGGACGCTGGGCGGTTCGGGCGACGTGGGTGCGCCGAGCGTCGCCAAGCTGCTGTGGGGCGGCTGGCACCAGCGGCTCGGCGAACTCGCGGTGCGGGTACGCGGAGCGGACGCCGCGACCGGTCCGGTGGACTGGTCCGCCACGGCGCCCTACGAACTGGACGCACTCCAGCACCTGTTCCTGTTCAGCCGGGCCGACACCATCTACGGCGGCTCGGACGAGATCCAGCGCACGATCATCGCCGAGCGCGTGCTCGGTCTGCCGAAGGAACCCAGGGGATAGCCCCGGGGACGAGAGGGGAGCCGGTGCGATGCGAGGCGTGATCTTCGACGGCAAGCAGACCCAGGTCGTGGACGACCTGGAGACACGGGATCCGGGACCCGGCGAGGTGCGGGTCGCCGTCGCCGCGGCCGGGCTCTGCCACAGCGACCTCTCCGTGGTGGACGGGACCATACCCTTCCCCGTCCCGGTGGTGCTGGGCCACGAGGGGGCCGGGGTCGTCGACTCGGTGGGCGCGGGCGTCACCCATGTCCGGCCCGGCGACCATGTCGCGCTGTCGACACTCGCCAACTGCGGCGCGTGCGCGGAGTGCGACCGGGGGCGGCCGACGATGTGCCGCAAGGCGATCGGCATGCCGCGGCAGCCGTTCGCGCGTGGCGGGCGGCCGTTGTTCCAGTTCGCCTCCAACTCGGCGTTCGCGGAACGGACGGTGGTGAAGGCCGTCCAGGCCGTCCGGATCCCGGACGACATCCCGCTGCCGTCCGCCGCGCTGATCGGCTGCGGGGTGGTGACGGGCGTGGGCGCCGTCCTGAACCGCGCGCGGGTGGACCACGGCGAGAGCGTCCTCGTGATCGGCACGGGAGGCATCGGGCTCAACGTGATCCAGGGGGCCCGGATCGCGGGCGCCCTGAAGATCGTCGCGGTCGACTCCAACCCGGCCAAGGAGACGGTGGCCCGCCGGTTCGGCGCGACCGACTTCCTCACCTCCACCGAGGCCGTCCGCGAGATCCTCCCCACGGGTGCGGACCACGCCTTCGAGTGCGTCGGCCGCGTCGAGCTCATCCGCCAGGCGATCGACCTGCTGGACCGCCACGGCCAGGCGGTGCTCCTCGGCGTACCGCCCGCGACCGCCGAGGCGTCCTTCCTCGTCTCCGCGATGTACCTGGACAAGTCGATCCTCGGCTGCCGCTACGGGTCGTCCCGCCCCCAGCGCGACATCGCCCTGTACGCGGACCTCTACCGCGAGGGCCGTCTGCTGCTCGACGAACTCGTCACCCGCACCTACCCGGTGGAGGACTTCGACAAGGCGGCGCAGGACGCGCACGAGGGGCGGGTGGCACGGGCGGTGCTGACGTTCTAGGGGGCGCCGCGGCGGTGGCCGGGGTGGTTGTCCACAGGCCGGGGAAATCCGCTGGGGCGCTGTCGGTCCGGTCCCCTAACGTCGTCGCATGAGCTACCGAGACCTCGCCTCCCGACAGGCCCTGGCCTGGGCCGCCGTGGCCGTCGGTGCCCGCATGCCGGTCGCCATGGCCCCGCTCGCCCTGGTCTTCCTGGTCCGCGAGCGCCCCGGTGGCTACACGCTGGGCGCGGCCCTGGCCGCGGCGTACGTGATCGGTGAGATCGTCGCCGCCCCCGTGCTCGGCACCCGCATGCGTCCGGACCGCGTCCGCCGTCAACTGGCCCTGGGCCTTGCCGCCGGCGCCCTCGGCTTCGCGGGCCTGGGCGCCCTCCCGCACGCGCACCCGGCGGTCCTCGCCGCCTGCGCCGCCCTCGCCGGCGCCGCCCCCGGGGCGGTCCCCGGCGGCCTCCGCGCCCTGCTGACCGGGATGGTCCCGAAGCGGGCCGTCACCCAGGCGCTCTCCGCGGAGTCCGTGCTGACCTTCGGCATATGGGCGTTGTCCCCGGCGGCGGTCACCGGCCTCGCGCTGGGAGTCGCCCCGAGGGCCCCGCTGCTGCTCGCCGCCGCCCTGATGGCCTCGTCCGTCGCGGGCCTGTGGACGCTCCCCGCGGGCTGGGACGCCGACGAGACGGACCGCGCGGGCGAGTCGATGTCCCGCATCCTGGCCAGAGCCTGGCCCGCGTACGTCATGGGCGCCGCCGGCCTCTCCCTGCTCGCCCTGGCCGAGCTCGTGCTCCCCGCCCTGCTGGAGCAGCGCGGCGCGGGCGTCGGGTGGGCGGGCCCGCTGCTCGCGGGGCTGTCGCTGGGCGCGGCGGTGGGCGCGTTCGTGTACGGGCTGCGTTCCTGGCCGGGCCGGCTGGGCACCCGGAGCACGGTGCTGACCTGCGGCATGGCGACGTGCCTCGCGCTGGCCGCGCTGATACCGGGCCTCGCCTGGATGGCCTGCGCGCTGGTGTCCGCGGGTGTCCTCCAGGCGGGCGCGATGCTCACCCGCAATCTGTCGCTGCGCGAGATGCTCCCGCCGAGCGCGCTGGCGGCGGGGTACTCGGTGATGTACGCGGCGGTGGGCGCGGGTTACGCCGCGACGGGTTCACTGGCGGGCGTCCTGCTCCACTTCGTCGCCCCCTCGACCGCGATCCTGGCCGGCGTCGGCCTCACCCTGCTGCTCACGCTCGTGGGCGCGTGGGGCGAGCGCGGCGGCAGGACGGGAACCGGGGGCCGCTCAGCCGACGGCGCCCGTCCGTGCGGTACCGAGCCGTGTGCCCCCGCTCAGGTCGCCCCCGCCCGGTCCTCCTCCGGCCATGCGGCCCGAGGAGCGGAAGGTACGGCGGTAGGCGGTGGGCGTGACCCCGAGGACCGCCTGTAGGTGCTGCCGCATCGACTGGGCCGTGCCGAAGCCGGCGTCCCGTGCCACCTGGTCGACCGACAGATCGCTGGACTCCAGCAACTGCCGGGCCCGTTCGACGCGTTGCTGGGTGAGCCACTGCCCGGGGCTGACGCCGACCTCCTCGCGGAAGCGGCGTGTGAAGGTGCGCACGGACATGGACTCCTGTGCGGCCATGTCGCGCAGCTGGATCGGCTCGCCGAGGCGGTCCAGCGCCCAGGCGCGGGCCGCGGTCGTGGTGGCCGCCTGCGGTTCGGGGACGGGCCGCTGGACGTACTGCGCCTGACCGCCGTCGCGGTGCGGCGGTACGACGGTCCGCCGGGCCACGTCGTTGGCGACGGCCGTCCCGTGGTCACGGCGGACGATGTGGAGGCACAGGTCGATCCCGGCGGCGACGCCGGCGGAGGTGAGGACGTTCCCGTCGTCGACGAAGAGCACGTCGGCGTCGACCCTGATCCTGGGGAAGAGCCGCTGGAAGTGCTCGGCGTGGGACCAGTGGGTGGTGGCGGGGCGGCCGTCGAGATATCCGGCGGCGGCGAGGACGTATCCACCGGTGCAGATGGAGACGAGCCGGGTGCCGGGGCGGATGCGGGCCAGGGCGGCGGCCAGTTCGGGGGTCAGGACTCCCTGCTCGTGGACCGGGCCGAGCTCGTAGGAGGCGGGGACGACGACGGTGTCGGCGGTTGCGAGTGCCTCCGGCCCGTTCGCGACGAGGACGGCGAAGTCGGCGTCGGTGGCGACGGGGCCCGGCGGCCGGACCGAGCAGGTGACGACCTCGTACAGGGACCGCCCCTCGGCGTCCCGCGACTTGCCGAAGATGCGCTGGGGGATGCCGAGTTCGAAGGGCAGCAGCCCGTCGAGAGCGAGCACGACGACGCGGTGCCGGCGGAACGTACTCCGAGGACCCATGGCCCGATCCTAGCGAATGATGTCCTCCCGGCCACTCGTTCGGGAAGGCCGCAGGCCCGAAGCTCTATGGCGTGACCCAGACAACCGACGCCGTGGACGCCGCTCAGCTGTCCTCCGCCCCCGGGCGAACCCGGATCCACCGTGCCTGGTTCGTCGCCGCCGTCACCTTCGTGACGATCATCGGCGCCGCGGCCTTCCGTTCGCTCCCGGGTCTGCTGATCGACCCCCTGCACCAGGAGTTCCACTGGTCGCGCGGCACGATCGGCGCGGCGGTCTCGATCAACCTCGCGCTGTACGGACTGACGGCGCCCTTCGCGGCCTCGCTGATGGACCGCTTCGGCATCCGGCGCGTGGTCGCGGTCGCCCTGATGGTGATCGCGCTCGGCTCCGGGCTGACCGTGTGGATGACGGCGGCCTGGCAACTGCTGCTCTGCTGGGGCCTGCTGGTCGGACTGGGCTCCGGCTCGATGGCCCTGGCCTTCGCGGCGACGGTCACCAACCGCTGGTTCACGGCACGCAAGGGGCTGGTGACCGGCATCCTGACGGCGGCCTCCGCCTCCGGCCAGCTGATCTTCCTGCCGGTGCTCTCCTGGATCGTCACGGAGCACGACTGGCGCCCGGCCGCGGTCACGGTCGCCCTCGCGGCGCTCGCGGTCGTCCCCTTCGTCTGGCTGCTGCTGCGCGACCACCCGGCGGACGTCGGTCTGAAGCCCTACGGCGCGGCCGAGTTCGTGCCGAAGCCCGCGCCGGTGCAGGGCGCGGCCCGGCGTGCCGTGACCGTCCTCCTCTCCGCGGTCCGCACCGGCCCCTTCTGGCTGCTGGCCGGCACCTTCGCGATCTGCGGCGCCTCGACGAACGGCCTGATCCAGACGCACTTCGTGCCCGCGGCCCACGACCACGGGATGCCGATCACGGCGGCGGCCTCACTGCTCGCGGTCATCGGGGTCTTCGACGTCGTCGGTACGATCGCCTCCGGCTGGTTCACCGACCGCTTCGAACCGCGCCGGCTGCTCGCGGTCTACTACGCGCTGCGCGGTGTCTCGCTCCTCTTCCTCCCCATGCTCATGTCCTCGACCGTGCACCCTCCGATGATCTTCTTCATCGTCTTCTACGGTCTCGACTGGGTCGCCACGGTTCCTCCCACCCTGGCCCTGTGCCGTGAGCAGTACGGCGAGGACAGCGCCATCGTCTTCGGCTGGGTGCTCGCCTCGCACCAGATCGGCGCCGCGCTCGTCGCCTTCCTCGGCGGTGCCGCGCGGGACGCGTTCGGCTCGTACGACATGGTCTGGGTCGCCTCGGGCGCGCTGTGCGCGGTGGCGGCGATGATGGCGCTGGTCATCCGGCGGCGGCCGGCCGCCCCCGTGCTCTCCGTGCGGACGGCCGCCTGAGGTCAGCGCGCCGGAAGCCGGTCGTACGTCTTGAACGTGTACCGCGCGGACAGGGTGATCGCGTTCCCGGTCGCTCCCGGCAGGCCGAGCCGGTCGTCGACGAGCCGGCCCAGCGGTCCGCAGCCGACGGCGGCCGGGACGGCGAAGGTGTCGTCGTACGCGTCGAACCTGATGACCGGCGGGTCCTGGGAGAGCCACTCGGAGTCGCCCACGCGCCGCAGACGCAGTTCGACGGGGGTGTCGCCGCCTATGACGCACCCGTGCGGCAGCAGGGGGCTCAGGACGCGGAAGCGCAGGGTGAACAGGCCCAGGTTGTCCCCGGTGGAGTAGAAGTCGGACCGGCCGCCGTACTCAGGACGCAGGGCCAGGGGTACCGAGAGGCCGTGCCCCGTCGTGCCGGTGCCGAGGAGGCCGCCGGGGACGGCGGTCGAGGTGGAGCGCAGCGCGCCCCAGACCTGCCCGTCCGTGCCGTCCGGCAGCGGGCCCTCGGCGTGGGTGAGGGTCATCGGTGCCAGCTCGGGCACGCTCCTGCTGCCGAGGGTCAGCGATCCGGTGGCGGTGAGGACCTCGCACTTCCACCGGGCCGCGTCGACGCCGGCCGGGATGTCGGGGCAGTCCCCGAAGTCGTACGGGACGACGGGCGGCGCGGCGGTCGCGTGGCCGGCCATGGTGGCCGGGGTGACCGCGGCCGTGGCGACGGCGGGGGCGGCGTCCGCGGCGACGGTCACGGTCGTGGGGGTGGTGGCGACGGCGGGGGAGCCGGCCGTGGCGGCGATCGTGGTGGCGAGGGCGGCGGCCAGGACGAGTCCGGCGGCCCCGCGGCGGACGGCCGAGGGGCGCTTCTCAGCGGTGATCTCCATGCCCTTCAGCCTGCCGCCGCGCACCCGAGGCCGACCACCGGGAAGCCCCTCGGCCGACCCTGATCCGCCCCTGACACCGAGTCAGGGTGCGCCCCTGACACCCGTGAACGACGCGGTGCGACGGGCGTGATCGACGGGGCCAGGGCCGTGACACGCCCTAGACGAAGCGCCCCCGGTGGAACAGCAGCGGCGCGACGCCCGCGCCGTCGCCCGCGTCACCGTCCCCGCCCCCGTCCCCCGTGCCGAGCGCGTCCACCCGTCCCACCACGATGAGGTGGTCGCCGCCCGTGTGCACCGCGTGGACCGTGCAGTCGATCCACGCCGCGGCCCCCGCGAGGCGGGGCGAGCCGGAGACGGGTGCCGCGTCGTACCCGACGCCCGCGAACTTGTCCGCCCCGCTCACCGCGAACCCACGGCACAGGTCGCCTTGGTGCGCGCCCAGCACGTTCACGCAGAAGACGCCGGCGCGGGCGATGCGCGGCCAGGTCGTCGACGTACGGCCGACCATGAAGCAGACCAGCGGCGGGTCGAGGGAGAGGGAGGAGAAGGACTGGCAGGCGAAACCGGCCGGTCCCGATCCCGCCACGTCCCCGGGCCCCTCCGGTGCGGTGACGACGGTCACGCCCGTCGCGAAGTTCCCCAGCACCCGGCGGAACTCCCCCTGGTCGACCGGCGCCCGCTCGTCGTCCCCGACCGCGCGCAACTCCGGCCGCGGCAGCGTCTCGACCGGCCCCGCGACGGCGGGAGCCCCGGCCGACCGGAGATAGCGCACGGCCGCTGCCGCCATTCCTGCGTGTCCCATCACACCGCTCATTGAACCTGACGATGCGTCAGAGAGGAAGAGGTGGTCGGCCGCCGCGGTCTCTCACCGCCCCCGGTACTCCGGCTCCCGCCGCTCCACGAAGCTCGCCACCCCTTCCCTCGCGTCCGCCGTCGTCATGTTGATCTCCTGGGCGGCCGCCTCCGCGGCGAAGGCGGCGGTGCGGCCGGTGTCGAGGGAGGCGTTGACCAGTTGCTTGGTGAGGGCCAGGGCGCGGGTCGGGCCGGTGGCCAGGCGTTCGGCCCACTCGCGTGCGGTCTTCTCCAGGTCCTCGGGCGGGACGACGCGGTTGACGAGGCCGAGCCGTTCGGCGTCCCTGGCGGTGAGCGCGTCGCCGAAGAACATCAGCTCCTTCGCGCGCTGCGGCCCGACGAGACGCGGCAGCAGATACGCCCCGCCGCCGTCGGGGACCAGCCCGCGGCGCACGAACACCTCGATGAACCTGGCCGGTTCGGCGGCGAGTACGAGGTCGCAGGCCAGGGCGAGATGGACGCCGAGGCCGGCCGCGGTGCCGTTGACCGCCGCGATCACCGGCTTCTCGCAGTCGAGGACCGCCGCGACGAGCCGCTGGGCGCCGAGCCGCAGGGTGCGGGCGACGTCGCCGGGAATCCGCTCGCCGGCCGCGGGCGCCCCCCTCAGGTCCGCCCCCGCGCAGAAGCCGCGGCCCGTCGCGGTGATGACCACGGCCCGGACGTCCGGGTCCGCGGACGCCGACGCGAGCAGCGCGATCACGCGTTCACGCTGGTCCCAGGTGAGGGCGTTCATCGCCTCGGGGCGGTCGAGGGTGATCCACGAGACGGCGTTGTCAGTGGCGTGACGTATCAATGAATCGAGTGGTTTCCGCGGGGATCGAACGGAATCGGATGGTTCGCGAGGGGAGTCGGGCATGGGGGTGCTCCAGTTCGTGCGACGCGTGGCCGGCGGTGGCTGGTGGGGCGGCTGGTGCCGCGGCGGTTCAGCGGCACACCACCAGGGCGTCCAGCGCCACCGCCCCCTGCCCCCTGGGCAGCACCATCAGCGGATTGACGTCGAGCTCGGCGATGTCGTCACCGAGCTCCAGCGCCATCCGCTGGACCCGCAGGACGACCTCGACGAGCGCGTCCACATCCACCGGCGGCGCCCCGCGCACGCCGTCCAGGAGCGCCCGGCCGCGCAGCTCGCGGAGCATCCCCCGGGCCTGGTCCTCACCGAAGGGCGGCACGCGGACGGCCGTGTCCCGCAGCACCTCGACGAGGACGCCGCCGAGCCCCACGGCCACGGTCGGCCCGAACAGCCGGTCGTGCGTGACCCCCACGACCATCTCGACCCCCCGCTCGACCATCTGGCACACCAGTACCCCGTCCAGCGAGATCCCCTCGTAGCGCGCGATGTCGGTCAGCTCGCGGTAGGCGTCCCTGACCTGGCTCGCGGAGGTCAGCCCGATCTTCACCAGGCCGAGTTCGGTCTTGTGGGCGATCTGCGCGCCGGACGCCTTCATGACGACCGGGTAGCCCACCAGGCCCGCCGCGCGCACGGCCGCCGCGGCGCTGGTCACCAACTGCTCACGCGGCACCCGGATCCCGTACGCGCGCAGCAGCTGTTTCGCCGCGTGCTCGCTCAGCTGCTGACCCGGCCGCATCAGGGCCTGTGCCTTGCGGAAGGAGGGCGAGGGGGTGCGGGGCGCCTCGTCGAAGGGCGAGCGGTACGCGGCGACGAACCGGTGGTGCTCCAGATAGGCGCGTACGGCGGTGATGCAGTTGGCGAACGTACGGAAGGTGGCGACCCGCGCCGACCCGAGCAGCGTCTCGCGGTAGGCGGCCTCGGTGCCGACCGGCGACCCCCACACCACGCACACCAGCTTGTCCGTCCGCTCCGCCGCGTCCACCAGGTCCCGCGCGAGCTTGTCGCTCATCGGCGGGAAGGGGCCGGTGATCGGGCAGATCAGCACCCCGACCGCCGGATCGGCGAGGATCGCGTCGATGATCTTCCGGCCGCGCCAGTCGCCGACCGGGTGTCCGCCGTTGTCGACGGGGTTGGCCACGCTCAGGTACTCGGGTATCCACTGGTGCAGTTCGGCCTGTTTGGCCGCCGAGAGGTCCGGCAGGCGCAGCCCCGCCGCGGTCGCCAGGTCCGAGAAGTGCGCCCCCGTGCCGCCGGAGATCGAGTACACGGCGACCCCGTCGGCCAGTGGGGCGCGGGCGCGGGCCAGCAGGGCGGCGGTGTCCTGGAGTTCGTCGAGTCCGTCGACGCGGATCACGCCGTACTGCCGCATCGCCGCGTCCACCACCGTGTCGGCGCCGGTCAGCTTGCCGGTGTGGGAGGCGGCGGTGCGGGCGCCGGTCTCGGTGCGTCCGACCTTGACGGCGACGACGGGCACCCCGCGCCGGGCGGCGCGGTCGGCGGCGAGCAGGAAGGAGCGGCCGTCCTTGAGCCCCTCGACGTAGCAGGCGATGGCGCCGATCTCGGGCCGCTCGGAGAAGTAGGAGATGAAGTCGGCGGTCTCCAGATCGGCCTCGTTGCCGGTGGGTGCCCAGTGGGAGAGCCGGACGCCCAGTTCCTGCATCGCGAAGACCGGGCGCCCCTGGTGGCCGGACTGGGTGATCAGGGCGACCGCGGGCCCGTCGAGGTCGTCGCGGAACCGCTCGAAGGCGTTGAGGTTGGTGTTGGGGCCCAGCAGTCGCAGCCCGGAGCGGCGCACGGCGGCGGCGAGCCGGGCCTGCGCGGCCGCGCCCTCCGCGCCGGTCTCGGCGAACCCGGAGGCGAAGGCGACCGCGAACTTCACCTTGGCCTCGCTCAGTTCACCGATCACGGCGAGCGGGTCGCCGACCAGGAGCACGGCCAGGTCGACCTGTTCGGGCAGGTCGGCGACGGAGGGGAAGCAGGGCAGGCCGAAGACGGACCGGCGGGTGGGGTGCACCGGGTGCAGCCGGGCCCCGACCCGCTCGGCCCAGGAGATCAGCTGCCGGGTGATACCGGTGTTCGGGCGCCCCTCGGTGTCCGAGGCGCCGACGACGGCCACCGACCCGGGGCGGAAGAAGCGGTCCAGATCGGGTACGCCGGCGTACAGCGGGCGTCCGCTGACGTCGAGGTCGTCGACATCGGCCGGCCGGCCGTGCACGACGGGTGAGGGCTGCTCGCCGCAGGCGATGACCCGGGCCCGGCGGGAGTCGGTGGTGAGGGTGCCGTGGGTTGATCCAAGCATCGGTCCGCCCGCTCCTGTGTGACAGCCAATTAACTGACGCTCTGTCAGATTACTTAACTGACGGCCTGTCAGGAACAGTCGTGCAAGCAAAGCCGCCCGCGCGCGGTGACGGTCGTGCGCCCGTGGGTGCGCGCCCGAGTGTCCGGACGACCGTTCGGGCGGGTGTGTGGCGGATGTGCGGCAGGCGGACGGGGGTGCGGGGACGGGTGTGACGGGCACCTGGTTCGTACCCGCGGTAAGGGGGCTGGAACCCGCGTCATCGGGCTCCGGCCTCACCACCCGCCCACCTGCGCGTACCCACGGCCGGGCTCGCGTGCGGTCCCGCGCGTGCCCGGCCCCGCCCGCGCCCGACCGTGCGGCGTCCGCACCTCGGGCATGCCCGGCCCTGCGCGTGCCCGGCCCCGCTCGTGACCTCTGCTGTTCGCGTGCGGTCCGGCTCGCGTGCGGGGCGGACCCGCGTCGCGGACCCCGCTCAGTCCGCGGTGCGGGTCCGTCCCGCGGCGCGTGCCACGGCCTTCGCTATCTTCCGGGCGTCCAGGGCGAGTTCGCGGAACATGCCGCTGATGGGGTTGGTGAAACCGGTGAAGTACAGGCCCGGCGCGTTCTTCGGGGTGCGTCCGCCGTGCACGACCGGGCGGCCCCGTCCGTCCAGCACGCCGAGATGTCCGACCATGCCCTCCAGCGCCCGCTCGTACCCGGTCGCGGCGATCACCGCGTCGGGGCCGATCAGCGTTCCGTCGGCGAGGGCGACCTTGCCGTCCTCGAAGCCCTCGACCGCGGCCACGACCTCGACCCGCCCCTTGCGCACGGCGTCGATCAGGCCGACGTCCTGGACGGGGATCGAGCCCTCCCTGACACGCGAGTAGAGGCCGGTGTCGGGGCGCGGCAACCCCTGCGCCGACAGGTCCGGCACGCTCACCTTGGCCATCGGCCCGGCGAGCGCGTCGACCACGCGTACCGGCAGCCGCCGTACGAGGATGCCGGTGAACTGGGCGGCCCAGCCGGCCGTGGAGCGCCGCACGATGTGCGGGGCGGTGCGCACGGCGAGCCGCACCCGCCCGGCGCCGCCCTCGACCAGGTCCACCGCGATCTCGGCGCCCGTGTTGCCGACGCCGACGACCAGGACGTCGCGTCCGGCGTAGGGACCGGGGTCGCGGTAGTCGCCGGCGTGCAGGAGCTCGCCGCTGTACGCGTCGCGGCCGGGCCAGTCCGGTATGCGGGGCGTGTGGTTGTGGCCGGTGGCGACGACGACCGCGCTGCCGGTCAGTTCGCGGCCTCCGGTCGCGTGCAGCAGCCACGAGTCACCGGCGCGTTCGACGCGGGAGACCTCGACGCCCGTGACGATCTCCAGCTGGTGGTGCTCGGCGTATTTCTCCAGGTAGCGCACCACGTTGTCGCGCGAGACCCAGCGCCCGAACGCGCGGGGCATCGCGAGTCCCGGGAGGGCGGACAGCCGGCGCGTCGTGTGCAGGTGCAGCCGGTCGTAGTGGCGCCGCCAGGAGGCCCCGACCCGGTCGGACTTCTCCAGCACGACGGCCCGTACGCCCTGGGCGCGCAACGCGTACGCCGCCGCGAGGCCGCCGGGGCCGCCTCCGATCACGTACACGGGTCGGTCCTCGTGGGACGGTACCGGGCGGAGTGTGGAGGAAGCAGTCGAGTCGGCCATGAGCGCGAGCGTAATCACGTCGTCAATTGATAGGTCTCGGTCAAGACCGGAATCGGTTGCGAACTGATCACGGCTGTAGGAGGGGCGGGTGCGATGGGTGGCGTAGGTCACTTGGTTGTGCTCCGGGTGTGGAGGCGCGGTCGGTGTACGCCTCTTGCGTGGACATTCCGCGTACGCTGAACTGACGTACCGTCAGAAATGCGTGACGGCAAGGGAGGTTCGGCCATGGACACGATCTGGCTCGACGGGGCGCAATGGCTGGCGGTGCTGCGGATCGGGCTCGGACTGTGGTGGCTGGAGAGCTGGCGGCACAAGGACAGGAAGGGCTGGTTCGAGCGGGGGACCGGGATCGCGTGGGCGGCGGACGTGGCGGCCAAGCACCGGTGGAGCGCGGTGCGTTCCGGCTTCGAGACGGTCGTGGTGCCGCGCCCGAAGGTGATGGCGTACGTCGTCGTGTACGCCGAACTCGCCCTCGGACTCGGCCTGGTGGCCGGCCTGCTGACTCCGGTCGCCCTGGCCGGGGGACTGCTGCTCAACGTCCTGTACTTCACGCTCATGATCCACGACTGGGCCGAGCAGGGGCAGAACGCGATGATGGCCCTGATCTCGGCCGTCGCCCTGTTCGGGATGTCCTGGCAGACGTGGTCGCTGGACGACGCGATCGGGCTCTTCCGGTGAGCCCCCGGTTCGACGTGGCCGAGGCCGACGCCTTCACCCGGCCGTACTGGGAGGCGGCCGCGACGGGCCGGCTGCTGCTGCGCCACTGCGACGCCTGCGGACGGACGCATCACTACCCCCGCGAGTTCTGTCCGCACTGCTGGAGCGAGGACGGGCGCTGGCGGCCCGCGAGCGGCCGCGCCACGCTCTACACGTGGTCCGTCGTGCACCGCAACGACCTCCCGCCGTTCGGCGACCGGGTGCCGTACGTCGCCGCCGTCGTCGACCTCGCGGAGGGCCCGCGGATGATGACCGAGGTGGTGGAGTGCGCGCAGGACGCGCTGCGGATCGGTATGGAGCTGGAGGTGGCCTTCCGGGAGGGGGTGCCCGTCTTCCGGCCCCGTCCCGCCTCCCCTCCGTCCGCGTCCCCCCACGGGCCCCGGGCGCCCCGGGTGTGAGCTCGGGCCGCCGACGCGTTTCAATGAATGGGTGTCCGGTTTCCACGTGAGGTCCCCCGCCGAGCCCTTTCCCGAGCTGCACGGCCTCGGTCTGCTGCTGCGGCCCTGGGACGCGGATTCCGACGTCGATGTCGCGGCCTGGCTGCGGGGTCTGTCCGACCCGGAGTTCCAGCGCTGGAACACCCCGCTCCGGCCCGTCCGGGACATCGACAGCGCCCGTGAGTCGCTCCGCTCGCGCACCGAGAGCGCCGCCGACGGCACGGGCGTCTCCTTCTGCGTCATGGAGGAGTCGGGCGGTACGCCACTGGGGCACATCGGCATCAACGAGATCGACCAGGTCATGCGTCTCGCCCGCGTCGGCTACTGGGTCCTGCCGGAGGCCCGTGGACGTCAGGTGGCCACCCGCGCCCTCGCCCTGGCCTCCCGCTTCGCCTTCGGCGCGATCCGTCTGCACCGCCTCGAGCTGGGCCACGCCCTCGGCCACGCGGCCTCCTGCCGGGTCGCCGAGCGGTGCGGCTTCCGCTACGAGGGGACGCTCAGGGGCGCGATGTTCGAAGCCGGGCGGCACGACGCGTTCCGGGACGTCCATCTGCACGCGCGGGTCGCGACCGACCCGGTGCCGGTCCTGACGGACCCGGACACGCACGTGGCCCAGCCGTAGCACCCTGTGAGACCCGCTCCCGGGCCTGTCCCGCTTCCCCGGCCGGTCGCCGTGACGGAAAACCGGAGGCGGCGGACGGCCGGCGGGCGGAATCATGGCGGCATGCCTCGTGAGCCTCACACCTGGTCGGTCACCCACGACGTGGACGCCTTCCTCGCGCGCGCGGGGGACTTCCTCCGCTCGCGGCCCGCTCTGCACACGGTTCCGCTGACGGTGACCCACGCGCTGCGTACCCGGGGTCCGAGCACGTTCGGGGCGCAGCCGCCGGTGCTCGGCCTGCTGGAGCGGGGCGGGGACGTACGCGCGGCCTTCTTCCGCACACCACCCCACCGGCTGAACGTCACGCCCCTGTCGGCGGAGGACGCCGACTCCCTCGCCGCGCGTCTGGCGGACCTGGGACACGACCTGCCGGGCGTCACCGCCGACCGGGCCACCGCCGCGGCCTTCGCCGAGGCCTGGCAGCGGCGCCGCCCGGGGGTGAGTGCCCCGCTGCACCGCCACGACCGGCTGTACCGGCTGGACACACCGGCCGTGCCCGGACCTGTCCCGCCCGGCCGGCCGCGGATCGCCGAGGACGCCGACCGGGGGCTGCTCGCCCGGTGGTACGGCGAGTTCGCCGAAGCGGTCGGCGAGCGGACCGCGCGGGTCGCCGACGACTGGGCCGCAGCCCGGATCGCCCATGGCGGCCTCACCCTGTGGGAGGCGCCGGACGGTACCCCGGTCGCGATGGCCGGCGCGACGCCCCGGATCGCCGGGCAGGTGCGCGTCGGCCCGGTCTACACCCCGGCCCCGTTCCGCGGCCGGGGCTACGCGGGGGCCGCCACCGTCGAGGTCGGCCGGGTCGCCCTGGCCTCCGGCGTGGACGACGTCCTGCTCTTCACCGACCTCTCCAACCCCACCAGTAACGGCCTCTACCAGCGGATCGGCTACCGGCCGGTGGCCGACTTCGACGTGTACGACTTCGAGGACGCCTCGCGTCCCGCCGAGATGTCCGCCTGACGGTGACGGGAGTCCCTCCGCCCGGACCGGCGTCCTCGGTCCCTCAGGGCCACAGCAGCTCCGTGTGCCAGTCCGTTCCCGCACGGCGGTAGACGAGCCGTACGTGCCGGCGTCGCGCGTCTCCCTGGAAGAACTCCACCTCCTCCGGCTGGAGGCGGTAGAGGGTCCAGGTCGGCGCCGTCGCGTCAGGCTCGCGCCCGGCGCGCTCCCAGGCGGCGTCCGAGGCGAGCGCCAACTCCCCGACCGAGCCGAGGGCATCGCTCTGCCTGCCGACCAGCGCGGCGGCCAGCGCCCCCGTCGAGCGGGCGTGCAGGTCCGCCTGCCCCTCCTCCGGCGGCGCGACCGTCACCGGGCCGCGCAGCCGGATCTGACGGCCCTGCGCGGGCCAGTAGAAGTCGAGCGCCGCGTAGGGACGGGCCGCGAGCTGCCGTCCCTTGCGGCTGGTGGTGTGGCTCGCGAAGGCCCATCCGTCCGCGTCCGCGCCGTGCAGCATCACGATCCGCACGTCCGGCAGACCGTCCTCGTCCACCGTCGCCAGCGACATCGTGTGCGGCTCCGTCTGGCCCGCCGCCACCGCCCGCGCGAACCACTCCGTGAACAGGGGCAGTGGTGCGGGGGGCGCCCCCGCCGGGTCGAAGGAGGGCAGCTCGACGTCCCACACCCGCAGCGACCTCAGCAGCTCGTGAAGATCCGTTCCCATGCCCCGAGTATCACTCGGGCATCCGGCAGAGCTGCGCCATGAGCACCCCGTGCAGCAGTTCCGCGTCCACGAACTCCCCGGCCTCCGGTGCGCCGGCGCCCCAGCCGAGCGGATAGGTGTTGCCCTCCGGGGCGGGGACCCCGATGTACTCGTCCTGCCCGGACCGGGCGAAGCGGCGGGCCCCCGGCGGCCAGTCGTGCTCCGCGCTCTCCCCGGGGGCCAGCAGGAAGTACGTCCACCGGCAGCCGCTCATCTCCCGTACGACGGGTCCGGGGCGGCCGTCGGTCAGTCCCGCGAGGTGGTGCAGCACGGCTTCCCCGCGCACGCCGCAGACCCGGACGGCGTCGAAGTGGACCCCGGCGAGACGTAGTTGAAGACCTGACTTGGGGACCCAATTCGGGGTGAGTTCGTTCGTCATGACTATGAGCGTGACGGCGGTTGCGTAGCGTGACCAGGAGGACGAGGTCCACATTGCCGGTTGTGGGGAGGACGGTGGTCGCCGTGGGGGCGAGTGGTGGGGTGTCCATGGGGCGCAGGCTGGTGGGGGAGTTGCTGCGGATCCACCGGGGGCGGCTGGGGCTGACGCAGAAGGAGGCGGGTGAGCTGGTGCACGTCTCCGAGTCCCTCTTCGGCGCCTACGAGAGAGCCGAGCGGATTCCGGCGATCGAGTTCCTCAAGGACGCCGACAAGGGGCTGGATGCGCGGGGCGCGCTGGTCGCGTGCGTCGAGATGATGGAGGAGGAGAAGTACCCGCCGAAGTATCTGGACTGGGTGAGGCACCAGCGGCTGGCGCAGATCATCAGCGGCTACGAGGTGATGGTGGTCCCCGGACTCTTCCAGACGGAGGCGTACACGCGAGCCCTGTACGAGTCACGGGTACCCGCCTACACGGAAGAGGAGATCGAGAAGCACGTCGAGGCCCGGTTGGAACGTCAGGCGGTGCTGACGCGGAATCCGCCGCCGCGCCTGAGCTTCCTGGTCGAGGAAGCGGCGCTGGAGCGGCCGTTCGGTGATCCAGGGGTGTTGAAGGGGCAGCTCCTGCATCTGCTGGAATGCATGCGGGCGCTGAACCATCTGACAGTCCAGGTCATGCCGACCGGACGGCATGCGCACGCTGGACTGCAAGGCCCAATGCAGTTGATGAGCACGGAAGACGGCCGCAATCTGGTGTTCGTGGAGTCTCAGGCAGGCAGTACGTTGATCTCCAAGCCGGAGCAAGTCAACGGACTGTTCGACCTGTTCGGCATGCTGCGGGCTCAGGCACTCACACCGTGGGAGTCCGCCGACCTCATCGAAGGGAAAGCGGGGCAACTGTGAATATGACCGAAGTCGCCTGGTTCAAGTCCAGCTACAGTACCAACGAGGGCGGCGAGTGCCTCGAAATAGCCACCACCCCCACCACCATCCACATCCGCGACTCCAAGAACCCGGCGGACACGGCCCCCGCCCTCGCCGTCACCCCCATCACCTGGACGGCCTTCCTCCGTACCGTCCGCTGAGGCGGCCGCCGCGGTCCTATCGCCCGAGTACCACCGTGCCGGACGAGCAGAACCAGCCCCCGGTGCCGGACGCCACGGCCAGCCGGGGCGGTTCGCCGTCCGGGCGTCGTACCTGGTGTCCGTCCGCCTCGCCACGCAGCTGCCGGACCGCCTCGACCAGCAGGAACAGTCCCCGCATCCCGGGATGCTGGGCCGACAGGCCGCCTCCGTCGGTGTTCACCGGCAGCTCCCCGCCCACCAGCAGCCGCCCCTTCCCGGCGTCCACGAACGCCCCTCCCTCGCCCTTCGCGCAGAAGCCCAGGTCCTCCAGCGTCACGAGCGTCATGTAGGTGAAGGCGTCGTAGATCTCGGCCACGTCGATCTCGTCCGGCCGTATCCCCGCCCGCTCGAAGGCGAGACGTCCGCTGACCGCCGCGGGGGACACCGTGAAGTCGGCCCACTCGGACATCGTCGTGTGCGAGACGTGCTCCCCGGTGCCGAGGATCCACACCGGGGCCGTGCGGCAGTCGCGTACGTACTCCTCGGCCACCAGCAGCACCGCCGCGCCACCGTCGGAACGCAGGCAGCAGTGCAGCTTGGTGAAGGGGTCGGCGATCATCGGGCCGGACAGGACGTCGTCGACCGTGATCGGGGCGCGGAACATCGCCTCCGGGTTCAGGGCCGCGTTCGCGCGGGCCTGGACGGCGACCGAGGCGAGCTGTTCGAGCGTCGTCCCGTACTGGTGCATGTGGCGGCGCGCGGCCATCGCGTACTTGGCGATGAGCGTGTGACCGTAGGGGACCTCGAACTGGAGCGGGCCCCGGGCGCCGAAGGAGAGGTCGCCGGTGCGGCGGCCCGCCTTGATGTCCGCGCGGGCCGTCGACCCGTACACGAGGAGGACGGCGCGGGCGTGGCCCGCCGCGATCGCGTCGGCCGCGTGCGCCGCCATGACCTCCCAGGTGGAGCCGCCGACCGCGGTCGAGTCGACCCAGGCGGGCCGCAGCCCGAGGTACTCGGCGACCTCGGCCGGGGGGAGCGTGCCCAGGCCGGCCGAGCCGAAGCCGTCGACCCGCGCCCGGTCCAGGCCCGCGTCCGCGAGCGCCCGGCGGGCGGCCTGCGCGTGCAGGGTGTAGGGGGTCGCGTCGTCCACCCGGCCGCAGTCGGAGAGGGCGACACCCACCACGGCGACCTTGCGCTTCCCCGTAGTCATGAATCTGACGGTACATCAGATAGTGGGAACGGGGGAGGCCGTCCCGGCTCCGTCCCCTCTCTGTGCATCTCCCTCCGCGCGTCCTAATATGACGGCCCGTCAGCTCAGGAGGGGCCTGCCCATGGACGCGCGTTTCACCCCCGAACAGGACGAGATCCGCCGCACCCTCCGGGAACTCCTGCTCAAGCGGTGCGGCCCGGACGAGGTACGGGCGGCCGTGCGGACCGCCGCCGGACACGACACCGGCCTGTGGGACACGTTCGCCCGGCAGCTCGGCCTGCCGGGGCTGGCCCTCCCCGAGCGGTACGGCGGAGTCGGCTGCTCGGTGACCGAACTCGCCCTCGCCTGCGAGGAGTCGGGACGCGCCCTGGCCCCCTCCCCACTGATCTCCACGGCCGTCCTGGCCGCCCCGCTGATCCTGGCCCTGGGCACCGAGGACCAGCGTGCCGAGCTGCTGCCCAAGATCGCCGGCGGTGAGCTGACCGCGGCCCTCGTGGTGCCGGGCGCCGGGCTCCCCACCGCCCTCGGGCTGGTCGGCGACCACGGCGGGGACTGGGCGGGCGGCGGGCGCGCCGGCGGGGTGCAGGCCCGGCGGGCCGACGGCGGCTGGCGGCTCTACGGGCAGGCGGCCCATGTGCTCGACGGACACAGTGCGCGGCTCCTGGTGGTGGCCGCGCACACCGGAGGCTTCGCCAGGTCGCGGACGTCGCTGTTCCTCGTGCGGGACGGCGCCGAGGGGCTCGTGCTGGTGCGGCAGACCTCACTGGACGAGACGAGGGCGCAGGCCCGGGTGGAGCTGAGGGACGTGGCGGCGGAGCCGCTGGGGGACGGCGCCGACGCGCTCGGCGCGCTCGCCGGCCTGGGCCGGAGCGCCGCCGCCGTACTCGCCGCGGAGGCCGTGGGGGCCGCCGACCGGGCGCTGGAGCGGACCGTCGAGTACGTGCGGCAGCGGGAACAGTTCGGGCGGGCGATCGGGACCTTCCAGGCGGTCAAGCACCGCCTCGCCGACGTGTACGTGCGGGTGCAGGCGGCGCGCTCGGCCGCGTACTACGCGGCCTGGGCCGCCGGTGACGGCGGCCGCGAACGGGTCGGGGGGCTCGCGCTCGCCCAGGCCCTGGAGGCGCTGCGCACGGCCGCCGCCGAGGGCATCCAGCTGCACGGAGGCATCGGCTTCACCTGGGAGCACGAGGCCCACCTGTACTTCAAGCGGGCGTCCGGCGACGAACTGCTCTTCGGGCCCGTGCACCGGCTGCGGGAGCGCGCCGCCGAGGACGCGCGTCTCTTCGAGGGCGGAGAGGTGGTGGTCTGATGGCCCGCGGAGCGCTCCCCGGGGTCCGGCTCGTGCAGAAGGTGTCCTCCACCCGGACCTTCGCACGCGTCGCGCCGCATCTCGTCCCCGCCCTGGACCGCGCGGTGCACCGGCTGACCCGCGGCAGGGTGCTGCTCAGCGCGCGGATGCTGCCGGGCGTCGTCCTCACGGCGCGGGGCGCCAGGAGCGGACTGGCCCGGCGGACGCCGCTGGCCTGTGTGCCGGAGGGGGCCGACGCGGCGAGCTGGCTGCTCGTCGGCTCCAACTTCGGACGCGCGGACCATCCGGCGTGGACCGCCAATCTGCTCGCCCATCCGGACGCCGAGGTGAGCTGGAAGGGCGCGGACATCCCGGTGACGGCCCGGCTGCTGGCGGGGGAGGAGCGGGCGGCGGCCTGGCGGGCGGCGCTGGTGTTCTGGCCGCCGTACGCCACCTACCAGGCGCGGATCGAGCGGGAGATCCGGCTGTTCCGGATCACGCGGCGCTGAGGGGCGGGAGCCGTCCGGTCACGGCTGCCGGGGAGGCGCGGACGGGCGGGGCGGGACGCGGGGCCCGCACAGCGCAGCAGGCGGCAGCCCGCCGGAACGTCCGTCCGGTGTGGGCTGCCGCCTGCATGACAGGAGGTGGGGGCAGGGAAAAGGGAGGTGGAGCGTCTCCTACTTGGTCGGCTTCTTCCCGGTCACGCCGAGGTGTACCAACAGTGCGAGATTCGGCTTGAGTTCAGCCTGTTTGACCCCCCACGTCTGGAAGCCCTTCTGGTGCGAGGCCACCGCCGCGAGCATCGCGACGAGGGAGCCGGCCATCGCCGCGGGGTTCACGTCCTTGTCGACCCTGCCCTTGGCCTGCAGCTCGGTGACCGTGTCCGTAAGGGAGTTGTTCACCGAATTCAGGATCTTCATGCGGATCTTGTAGAACCGCTTGTCGCCCTCGGCGGCGCCCAGGTCGACCACGCGGAGAATGGCGTCGTTCTTCCGCCAGAACTCCAGGAACCCGTCCACGAGTTCCTGCGCGGTCTGCCAGCCGGCCTTGCCGGCCCAGGAGCGCCCGTCGAGCAGTTCGGTCAACCCGGCGCCCTCCGCGGCCATTTGCTCCGCGATCTCCAGGACGGCGCCTTCGACGTCCGGAAAGTACTGGTAGAAAGTCGCCGGCGAAGTGCCCGCCTTACGGGCGACATCAATGACTTTGACGTCCCGGTAGGGGGAGGAGCTGAGCATTTCACTGAGGCAGTCGAGCAGCTTCTGCCTGGTCGCCTGCCCACGCCGACCGGCCACGCGGCCGTCGACGGTACGCACTTGTCCTGTCATGCCGTCAGCTTACCGAGGGGTGATCGGAGCGCGATTCGGCCGACTGCAAATGGGGTGCGGTGGGGTGTTGTGGGGCGTGGGTGAGGTGTGAGATGGGCGCCGGGCGGATCCGTGGGGCCTCGGTGGCCGGTAGCGGCCACCGCGCGGGCCGGCGAGAACGCCGTTAGCTTGGCCGCATGGCCGTATCCCCGGCATCCGGCGCGTCCGACGCCCCCGGTGCCTTCCCCGAAGGCGTCCCCTGCTGGGTGGAAGCGCAGCTTCCCGACGTGGAGGCGGGGCGACGCTTCTACGGCGAGCTGTTCGGCTGGACCTTCGGGGAGGGTTTCGGGCCGCCCGGGACCGGTGTGTGGGCGCGCCACCACGGCGAGCCCGTCGCCGCCCTGGTGCCCAAGGGGGACGGCCGGATGCCCACCGTCTGGACGGTGTACTTCGCCACCCCGGACGCCGCCGCGCTGGCCGCCCGGATCACCACGGCGGGCGGAGCGCTGATCACCTCGCCCACACCGGTCGGCTCCTTCGGCACGACGGCCCTCGCCACCGACCCCGAGGGTGCCGTGTTCGGCCTCTGGCAGGCCGGAGACCACCCCGGCTTCGGGAAGCGGCACGCGCCGGGCTCCTTCTGCTGGGCGGAGTTGTACGCGCGGGACACCTGGGTCGTCGACGCGTTCTACGGGGCCCTCTTCCACGACGCCCTCTTCGGCGCCGACGCCTCCCCCGACGTCGGCCGGGCCCCCGTCCTCGACGTCTTCCCGGCCGAGATGCCCCCGCACTTCCTCGTCCATTTCGGGGTCGAGAGCGTCGAGGCGGTACTCGGAACGGTGAACCGGCTCGGCGGCCGGGTCCAGGTGCCCGCCTTCGACACCTCGTACGGAAAAGTGGCCGTCGTCACCGACAATCAAGGGGCGTCGTTCGCCGTCATCCAGCGGTGAACGGCCCCGGCCGGTGGCGGTGAAGCTCCGTCCGCCGGTGGGGAGAAGCCGTTATATCCCGAGACACCCCGATCCGCCCCCGGGTTCGCAACCGGTGGCGCGGACAGGAAGAATCGGGGTGCGTGCCGCCAAGGCGGTGCGGTGGTGAGACGCTGCACTGGGCTGCGTTCATACGTGGATGACGTGGCTCGTACGGGGAGGTGGCAGGCAAGTGGTGGATCAGCTGACGCAGCACGATCCGCGTCGGATCGGGCCGTTCGAGGTGCTGGGGCGGCTGGGTGCCGGCGGCATGGGGCTGGTCTATCTCGCGCGCTCGGCCTCCGGCCGTCGCGTGGCGATCAAGACGGTCAGGACGGAGCTCGCCGAGGACCAGCTGTTCCGGGTGCGCTTCACCCGTGAGGTGGAGGCCGCGCGCGCGGTCTCCGGCTTCTACACGGCGGCCGTGGTCGACGCCGACCCGCGCGCCGCGGTGCCGTGGCTGGCCACCGCGTACGTTCCGGCGCCCTCCCTCGAGGAAATAGTGAACGAGTGCGGGCCGATGCCGGCCCAGGCGGTGCGCTGGCTGGCCGCGGGCGTCGCGGAGGCCCTCCAGTCCATCCACGGCGCGGGGCTCGTCCACCGCGACCTGAAACCCTCGAACGTGCTGGTGGTCGAGGACGGGCCGAGGGTCATCGACTTCGGCATCGCGTCCGGTGTATCGAACACCCGTCTGACGATGACGAATGTCGCCGTCGGTACGCCCGCGTACATGTCGCCCGAGCAGGCGAAGGACTCGCGCAGCGTGACCGGCGCGAGCGACGTGTTCTCGCTCGGCTCGATGCTCGTCTTCGCGGCCACCGGACACGCCCCCTTCCACGGCGCGAACCCGGTCGAGACGGTCTTCATGCTGCTCCGGGAGGGTCCCGACCTCGAAGGCCTGCCGGACGAGCTGAGGCCGCTGATCGAGTCCTGCATGCAGATGGAGGCGACCGGCCGCCCCAACCCGGCCGACCTCCAGGCGCAGCTGGCCCCCCATCTGTTCGGCTCCGGCTCGGACGACAGCGGTACGGCGTCGGCGTGGCTGCCCGAGCGGGCGGTGGGCCTGATCGAGTCGCGCCGCGGCGGCCGTCCGCCGGTGAAGGCCCCGCCGTCCGGGGGCCGCAGCGCCGGCGGACGCCCGGCGGTGCCCCCGCCGCCCTCGCACGCCCCCGCGGTCGTCGGCGCGCCGGACACCGGTCCGGTGCACCTGGCGGGCGCCAAGGTGCCCATCGGCCCCGGGCCGCGCGTCGCCGACGCCCGTGCCGCCGCCGTGAAGGCCCCTCCTCCGGAGGCCGGCCTCGCCGCCTCCTGGTCCCGGCCGCGCGTCGGCGTCAACGGCGCCGACCCCGTGCCGGCGGTCGCGCCGCCGCCCCCGCCGGACTCCCCGTCCGGCTGGCGGCCCTGGCGCTTCCGTATGTCGAACGACGTCTGGGGCACGCCGACGGTCGCCGGCGACCTCGTCTACGTCACGTCCTTCGAGGTCCACGCGCTGGACGTGGCGACCGGCCGCCGCAGCTTCAAGACGCGGGACGTGGCCTGGTCGATGGCGGTCGCGGACGGCCGTATCCACGCCTCCGACGGACCGACGCTGTTCGCGCTGGACGCCCGGGAGGGCGCCGACCTGTGGCGGCTGGCGACGGACGCCTGGGTCTACTCCCTCAAGGCCGACCGGGGGACCGTCGTCACCGGGACGCGCGGGGGCGGTGTGCAGGCCTGGGAGGCCTCCAACGGGCAGAAACTCTGGGAGGTCACCGGCGCCCAGACCGACTTCGAGTCCCCGGAGGCCGGGCCCGCCGTGCACGACGGCACGGTGTTCGTGTGGAAGGACGCGCGGCTGCGCGCGCTGGAAGCCCGTACGGGTGAGGAGCGCTGGTCGTACCCGATCGGCGACGCGGCGTCCTGCGGCGGTGTGCCGGTCCGGCTGACCCGGGCCGACGACGGCTACGTCTACATCTCGGCGGGCACCCGGGTGCTCGCCGTCGACGTGGCGAGCGGTCACGTCCGCTGGCACTTCGAGGCACCGGCGGTCTTCCTGTGCCCGCCGACCTTCGTACCGGGGCCGGCGGTCGCCGGGGGCGGGGTGTACCTCGCGGACTACCTCGGCACGGTGTACGCGCTCGACGCCACCGACGGGCGCGACCGCTGGCGCATCGCGACCGAGGCCCGTGCCTCCATCGAGCCGGTGCTCGTCGCCGCGGGGCATGTCCACGTCGGCAGCGGAAAGGGCCTGTACACCCTGGACGCCGTCACCGGTACGCCGAAGTGGCGTTTCCAGGCGGGCGGCGACATCGTGGGCGCGCCCGCGGTGGCCGAGGGCCGTATCCACTTCGGCTCCACGGACCATCTGCTGTACACGCTGAAGGCCGACGACGGACGGCTGCGCTGGAAGCTGGCGACCGGCGGCGAGATCACCGGCGCCCCCGTCGTCAAGGACGGTGTCGTGTACGCGTGCAGCAAGGACCGCTGTGTGTACGCCCTGGACGCGGAGAAGGGCACCGGGACGGCTCGCACGGCGTGAGTGCGGGGGCCGCCCGGCGGGTGCGGCGGTCGTGGATAGGGTGACGGTATGCAGACGCGGGGGCGCATACTCAGGTTCACGGCGGTGTCGACGATGGTGGTGCTGGCTCTGACCGGCTTCTCCACCGGCCGTCACGGCAGCCACAGCCGGCACAGGGGAGGCGGGGGCGGGGGCGGTTGCAGCAGCTCCCGCCAGGATCACGACAGTTCGTCGTCGACGTCGGGCGGCGGCGGCTCGTACGGCAGCGGCAGCGGTTCCTACCGTTCGCGGCCCACTCACCGTTCCACCCCGGGCACGTCCTCCTCCGGCGGGACCGCCCGGCCCTTGGCGGACGGCACCGCGACCCTCGTGCGCTGCGCGTCCGAGAAGGCCCCCTACGCGACGGTCGAGGTCCGGAACCCGAACGGACGCGAGGGCGCCTTCGTCGTGTCGGTCGCCTTCAAGGACCACGCGGACGTCACCGTCGTCGGCGGCACCGGGCGGGTGCGGGTCGCCGCGAAGGGCCGGGCGACCGTCCGGGTCCCCGTCGGCAGCGCGGGTCTCGCCGGCTCCGTCGACCACTGCCGGGTCGAGCCACGGGCCGTCCCCGGGAGCTGAGGTATCCCGCCCGGCTCAGCGCGTGCGGAACCCGTCCGGGCGCCGGGCGGAGAACAGTTCCGCCTGCCGGGCCGGGGGCAGGTTGCCCAGGGAGATGAGGTGCGGGGACTGGGCGAAGGCGTGGGCGCGGGCCGCCTCGTGGGCCGTCCACAGGGCGCGCACGGTGCCCTGGACCCCCTCCGTGGGGCAGGACGCGACGACCTCGGCGCACCGGACGGCGGCCTCCAACGCCGCGCCGGGAGGGGTGAGTTCGGACACCAGCCCGAGCTCGTGCGCGCGCCGCGCGGACATCCGCTCGGCGGTCCCCATCAGGGCCATCCGCGCGGCCTCCCCGTACGGCATCCGATGCGCCATGTAGACGGACTCGTACGCGCTGACCATGCCGTACGTCGTGTGCGGGTCGAAGAAGGTCGCGGTCTCGTCGGCGACGACGAACTCCGCCTCCCCGAGCAGGTAGAAGGCGCCCCCGCAGGCCATTCCGCACACGGCGGCCACGACCGGCTTCCACAGGTCGTTGGCCTTGGGGCCGATGCGCAGGAGCGGGTCGTCCACCATGAAGGGCGAGTCCGGCTGGGGCACCTCGGCCGTACGGTCGAGCCCGGTGCAGAAGGCCCGCTCGCCCGCCCCGGTGACGACGACGGCCCGCACGGCGTCGTCGAACCGGAACTCCTGCCAGGCGGCCGCGAGTTCGCGGGCGGTCGCGACATCGATCGCGTTGAGCCTGGCGGGCCGGTCCAGGGTGAGGACGGCGACCCCGGTGTCCTTGTCGCGGGAGATCCGCAGCCCGCCGCTCACGACCGCTCCAGTACCCACTGCGGCAGCCCCTCGGCGCCGAAGACGACCCGCACCCGCGCCCCGATCCGGATCCGGTCGGGGGCGAGGGAGCCCAGCGGGGCGCCCGGCCCGGCGACCAGGTTGCCGACCAGGCGGATCTGCGGGGCGTCCGCGAGTTCGACGACGGCCGCGTTGTACGGCACCCGGGCCGCGTAGGCCGGCAGCAGGGGCGGGTGCGGGACGACGTACGACCAGACGCGGCCCAGCCCGCTCATCGGGCGCCACCGGCTGTCGAAGGAACGGCAGTGGGGGCAGCAGGGCCGGGGCGGGAAGCGCAGCTCGCCGCAGTCGGCGCACGCCTGGATCCGCAGCTCGCCCCGGGCGGCGTACTCCCAGAAGGGCGCGCCGTCGTCGTCCACGACCGGGGAGAGCAGACGCTCCGTGGCGTCGTGCGCGGGGGATCGTGTCATCTCGGCTCCTCAGGTTCGCAGCAGGACCGCGGAGGTGGGGACCCCCTCCCCGGCCGTGACCAGACAGGTGGCGGCTCCCGGCACCTGCGCGGTGCTGGTCCCCCGCAGCTGCTTCACGCCCTCGTTGATGAGGTTGAAGCCGTGGACGTACGCCTCGCTGAGGCCGCCCCCGCCCGTGTTGAGGGGCAGCCGTCCGCCGATCTCCAGCGCGCCGCCCTCGGTGAAGGCGGCGCCCTCGCCCCGGCCGCAGAAGCCGTAGCCCTCCAGGGAGAGCGGTATGAGGGGCGTGAAGGCGTCGTAGATCTGGGCCACGTCGACGTCGTCCGGCGTGAAGTCGGCGTTCTTCCACAGATGCCGGGCGGCGGTCCAGGCGGGACCGGTGAGCGGGTCGTCGTTCCAGTAGTTGACCATGCCGTGGTGCTGGGCGGGCAGACCCTGGGCGACGGAGTGGACGTACACGGGCCGCCGCCGGCAGTCCCGCGCGCGCTCGGCCGACACGACCACGCACGCCAGCGCGCCGTCCGTCTCCAGACAGTTGTCGAAGAGACAGAGAGGCTCGCTGATCCACCGCGAGGTCATGTACATCTCGCGGGTGAGCGGGCGGTCGTACATCATCGCGGCGGGGTTCTGGTTGGCCCGGTTGCGGCAGGCGAGCGCCACGTTGAAGAGGTGGTCGCGGGTGGCGCCGTACTCGTGCATGTAGCGCCGCGCCAGCATGCCGATCTCGTCGGCCGGTCTGAGCAGCCCGAAGGGGCGGGTCCACTGCGCCGGGGTGGGGAGCTGGGCGACCGTGTTCTTCCAGGGCCTGGGGCCGCTGCCCCGCTTGCGCGACCGCCAGGCGACCCCGACCGTGGCCTGCCCGGTGGCGACGGCGGCGGCGAGATGGGCGACGGTCGCGCACGAACCGCCGCCCCCGTAGCCGACCTTGCTGAAGAACGTGAGGTCGCCGAAGCCGAGGGACTTGGCGACCTCGACCTCGTCGGTCTCCTCCATCGTGTAGGAGGCCAGACCGTCGACCTCCGAGGGGGCGATCCCGGCGTCGTCGAGGGCGGCGAGAATCGCGCGACAGGCCAAGGTCTTCTCGGACTCGGGGAGTTGCCTGGCGAAGGGGGTCTGACCGATGCCGACGACGGCCGTGGCGTCCTTGATCCCCGCCGTGCTCCGTGCCATGGGCGCGCGCCTCCCTGTGAACCGGGGCTGCTGACAGTGCGTCAGGCTACAGCTAATCTGACGGGTAGTCAGCTAGCTGTCGTCGGTCATGGGGAGGCCCGCTGTGCGCGGTGACTTGGAGTGGGGCAGCGTCCCGGGGCTGATCCGGTCGGCGGCCCGGCGGTTCGCGGACCGCGAGGCCGTCGTCGAGGGCCGGACGCGCGTCACGTACGCGGAGCTCGGCGCCCGGGTGGAACGCGCCGCGGCGGCCTGCCTGGCCGAAGGGGTGCGCACGGGCGACCGGGTGGCCGTCTGGGCGCCGAACACCCTCGACTGGATCGTCTGCGCGCTCGGCGCGGTCTCGGCGGGCGCCGTCCTGGTCCCCCTCAACACCCGCTTCAAGGGCGCCGAGGCGGCGTACGTGCTGTCCCGGAGCAGGGCGCGGCTGCTCTTCGTGACGGGAACGTTCCTGGGGACCTCGTACGTGGCGTCGCTGCGCCGGGCGGCCGGTGAGGGGGACGGCGCCGGCCCGCTGCCCGGACTCCCGCACCTGGAACAGGTGGTGGTGCTGTCGGACGACGCCCCCGCCGGCTTCCGTACCTGGAAGGACTTCCTGGCGGCCGGGGACGCGGTCGGGGCGGCGGCGACCCGGGAACGCGCGGAGTCCGTGGCGGGCACCGCGCCCTCCGACATCGTCTTCACGTCGGGGACGACGGGACGGCCCAAGGGCGCGGTGATCACCCACGCGCAGAGCCTGCGGGGCTACGCGATCTGGAGCGAGCTGGCCGGGCTGCGCGCGGGCGACCGCTATCTGATCGTGAACCCCTTCTTCCACACCTTCGGCTACAAGGCCGGGGTGCTGGCCTGTCTGATGCGCGGCGCGACGATGGTCCCGCAGCCCGTGTTCGACGTGGACACGGTGCTGGCGAACGTGGCGGCGGAGCGCATCTCGGTCCTGCCCGGCCCGCCCACGCTCCACCAGTCCCTCCTGGACCACCCGTCCCGGGACGCGTACGACCTGTCCGCGCTGAGGCTGGTGGTGACGGGGGCGGCCGTGGTTCCCCTGCGGCTGGTGGAACGGCTGAGGTCGGAGCTGGGGATCGGCACCGTCCTCACCGCGTACGGGCTCTCCGAGGCGAGCGGGATCGTCACCATGTGCCGCCGGGGGGACGCGCCGGCCGTGATCGCCACCACGTCGGGGCGCGCGATCCCGGACACCGAGGTCCGGGTGGTGGACGCGACGGGGACTCCCCTGGCCCCCGGCACCCCGGGCGAGGTGCTGGTCCGCGGCTTCCACGTGATGCGGGGCTACTTCGAGGACCCGGCGGCCACGGCGGCGGTCCTGGACGCGGACGGCTGGCTGCGCACCGGTGACGTGGGCGTCCTCGACGAGGCCGGGAACCTGCGCATCACCGACCGGATCAAGGACATGTTCATCGTCGGCGGCTTCAACGCCTACCCCGCCGAGATAGAGCAACTCCTCGGCCTCCACCCGGACGTCGCGGACGTGGCGGTGATCGGCGTGCCCGACGGGCGGCTGGGAGAGGTCGGCAGGGCCTATGTCGTACGGCGCCCGGGTACGGCCCTGACCGGCGACGACCTGATCGCCTGGTCACGCCGCGAGATGGCCAACTACAAGGTGCCCAGGACGGTCGAGTTCGTGACGGAACTTCCGCGGAACGCGAGCGGGAAGGTGGTGAAGGGGGAGTTGCGGTCCGGGACCTTCTGAGGCTACGGCGCGGATAGACATGCCGGATCTGTCAAAGTTGGGGAAACTTAGGCCCGTAGACGGGGGCAAATTCAACTACTGCCACCACTGCTTAGGAATCCGATGAATATGTACACCCACCGGAAAGACCTGTACCCGGACGTGACCGCTTTGGGTGGCCTGGGGCCGGCCATGCGAGAGGCAGCACAGCTGCGCGGGTGCGACACCGGGCTGGGACCGTGGGCCGTCGACGTCGTCAGCATCCAAACGGCGAGAGGTTTCCTGTCAGTCGACCCTGCGACCGAGGAACGCCTTTTCCGGTTGAGTGTCGGCATTCCCGGGTTCGACTGGGAGATCGGCTCTACGGAGGATCTTGGACTGCTTGTGGAAGCGGTCGCCGCATGGCGGGAAGGCATACCGCTCGACAAGCTGCAGGAGAGATTCGAGTTCATGGAGCTCGACGAATTTGTCGGGGCGCTCGAACGCGGAGAGCCCACCTCTTCGCAGTGGACCGAACTCCTGTCGTCCGACTTCAACCGGCGCCAATGGAACCTCCTGCGCCGCCTCCGTGCGGATGAGGTACTGCGGGACATGTTCCCGAGCGTCTCGCACGGTGCCGTGCGCCTGTGCGTGGATGCGATGGACGCAAGGAGCCGTCAGGTTCTGGTGGACGAGGTGGACGAGGTGAACGGGGAACTCTATGAGGTCATGCGCGTAGGGGTGCCCGGGGCCAACTGGGTCGAGGTGCCGGCCGGTGATCTGATCGCCTACCTGCGAGCTGCCTTGAACGAAGAGTGATCTCGACAGATCGATGAGGTCGAACCCCGCCAGGTAATTCCTGGCGGGGTTTCCTTGTGCGTGCCCACGTGGGAGCACAGGGCGGCTTCAGAGGGCACGTCCGGGCGATGAACGGACGTTGTTCAGTAGGGGCAGGGAGTTCCGAACTCCAAGTGACGCCGGTGTCCGCGGGGACGATTGTTCGAGAGGGCCGAACGGCTCCCGCCACGGATTGGCCTGAACCATGCCCCGGACACACATCGGCCGCGGCGGCTCCCCCTCCGCGCCGCCGCGGCCGATCCCCGTGTGGTGCGGGACCGCGGATCCCCCGTCGGTCCCGTTCCCCCGATGGGCCCCCGTTTCCCCCGTGGGCCCCGTTTCCCCCGTTGTCCCCCCGTGGTCCCGCCGATCCCCCGTGCGGTCCCCCGTGCGGTCCTGGTGTCAGGCGGGCTCGTCCGTGGCGTGGACGTTGTCCGTGCCGGCGTCACCGGTCTCGCCCGGGGCGATCGGGTTCTTGCCCTTGAGCGGCTCGGTGGTCGCGTGCACGTTGTCCGTCCCGGCCGTCGGCTCGTCGGTGGCGTGGACGTTGTCGGTGCTGTTGGTGTCACTCATGACTGGCTCCCCTGTGGTTCTTCGATGCGTTGGGCGGAAAGCGCCCGTCCGGCAACTCCCCCGAGGGCCGCCGGACGGGCACTTCGTGGCCGGTTCACCCTAGAGGCCCGGCCTGTCGTCATCCCGCCTGCCCCCCGACGCGACGGATCGACTCGTTGAGAGTGACGGGTGGCGATAAACGAATGATGAACGCGCAGGCGCGAGGTCACCGGAGACAGGCATGGGCACGCCGATACGGGGGACGTCCTGACGGGCGCGGGCCGCCGGCCCGCGCCCTCAGGCGACGGCGAGCGGCTTGAGGAGCGACCGCACCTCGGTGGCCTCCGGCGCTTCCATCGCCTCGAAGAGGTCCAGCGCCTCCCGCCAGCAGACCTGCGCGCGGCCGGACTGCCCGATCGCGCTCAGGGCGCGGCCGAGCACGGTCAGGACGTTGCCGCGCCGCCAGTCGCCGCCGATGCCGCGCAGCACGGTCAGCGCCAGCTCGGCGTTGGCGGCGGCCTGCGCGGGGCGCCGGGCGGCGAGATCCGCCTCGGCGAGCCGGAACAGGGTCATGCCCTCCCACAGCCGCTGGCGGCTGTCCCGGAACACCGCGAGGGCTTCCTGGAAGCGGTCGACGGCCTGCGAGAGCTGACCGCTCTGGGTGAGCGCCAGGCCCAGCGCGTAACGGCCGTTGGCGCCCTTCAGCGCGTGGTCCATGTCGTCGTACATGGCCGTGCCCTGCTGCGCCAGGGCCACCGCGCTCGCGGTCCGGCCGGTGGCGAGGTGGATACGGGACAGGTTGCACAGGGCGCTCGCCTCGCCGGGCCGGTCCTCGCAGGCGCGGAAGTTCTCGATGGCGCGCGTCAGGTGCGCCTCTCCGTCCTCGTGCCGGTTCTGGTAGATCGCGATCACGCCGAGGATGTTCGACGACCAGCAGCTGGTCAGCGGGTCGCCGGAGGCCAGCGCCAGTTTCAGGGCGCGGGTGGCGGCCCGGTCCGCCGGGTCGAAGCGGCCGGTGATGTGGTGCACGAAGGCGAGCGTCGTCAGGGCCCGGCCCTGCGCCCGCGACGCGCCCGCCTCCTGCGCGGCGGCGTCGGCGGCCCCGGCGACGGCCTCGTACTCCTTGGAGTTCGCGCCCGACTCGGCCAGGTCGCAGGCGGCCCACAGCAGGTCGACGGCGCGTGCCAGCGTCCCCGGACCCATCGACTGCCGGGCGCAGGCCAGCGTGCAGACCGCCTCCGCGTACAGCCAGTCCTGCGCCTGGTGCCGGTCCTCGAACACCAGGCCCGGATACTCCGTGGCCTCCAGGTGCTCCACCAGCCGGTCGCCGGGCCGGTCGATCGCGTAGACCCCGGCGGTCGTCGCCAGATAGAAGTCCAGCAGCCGCGACAGGGCCGCGTCCCGCTCGCTGGGCGGCTGTTCGTCGCGTTCGGCGCAGGCGCGGGCGTAGAGGCGGACCAGGTCGTGGTAGCGGTAGCGGCCGGGGGCGGCGGACTCCAGGAGGGAGGTGTCGACGAGGGACTCCAGGAGGTCCTCGGTGTCCTCGGCCGGGAGGTCCAGGACCGCGGCGGCGGCGGCCAGCGAGATGTCCGGGCCGTCCGCGAGGCCCAGCAGACGGAAGGCGCGCGCCTGGGCGGGCTCCAGCTGGCCGTAGCCGAGTTCGAAGGTGGCCTTGACCGCGAGGTCGCCGGCCTGGAGCTCGTCGAGGCGGCGGCGCTCGTCACCGAGCTTCGCCGCCAGGACCGAGACCGTCCAGGTGCGGCGGGCGGCCAGCCGGGAGGCGGCGATGCGGATCGCGAGCGGGAGGAAGCCGCAGGCCGCGACGACGTCGAGGGCCGCCTCGCGCTCCGACGCCACCCGCTCCTGCCCGACGATCCTGGTGAAGAGCTGGAGGGCCTCCTCGGGCGACATCACGTCGAGGTCCACCAGATGGGCGCCGGCCAGGTCGACCATCCGCGCCCGGGACGTCACCAGGGCCGCGCAGCCCTCCATGCCGGGGAGCAGGGGACGCACCTGGGCGGCGTCCCGGGCGTTGTCCAGGAGCACCAGGATCCGGCGCCCGTCGAGCACCGAGCGGTAGAGCGCCGCACGTTCCTCCAGCGAGTCGGGGATGGAGGAGGCCGGGTGGCCCAGGGCGCGCAGGAACGCGCCGAGCACCGTCTCCGGCTCGGCCGGCCGCTGTCCGGCGCCCTGGAGGTCGACGTAGAGCTGCCCGTCGGGGAAGGCCGCCCGCGCCTGGTGGGCGACGTGCACGGCGAGGGTCGTCTTGCCCACGCCGCCGATGCCCGCGAGGGCCGAGACCGCCATCACCCGGCCCTCCTCGGTGGAGGCGGCGGCGAGTACGTCGCTGAGTTCCTGGACGAAGGAGGCCCGGCCCGTGAAGTCCGTGACGGTGGCCGGGAGCTGGGCCGGGCGGACCGGCGCGGCCGCGGGTTCCGCCGTCGGGGCGGACGGCTCGGCGAGGCCCGGGTCCGCCTGGAGGATGCGCTGCTGGAGTTCCTTCAGGCCCGCGCGCGGGTCGACGCCGAGTTCGTCGGCGAGCAGCCGGCGGGTGTCGGCGTAGACGGCGAGGGCCTCGGCCTGCCGCCCGCTGCGGTACAGCGCCAGCATGAGCAGCTCACGCAGCCGTTCCCGGAGGGGGTGCGCCGCCGTCAGCGCGGTGAGCTCGGAGACCGCCTCGGCGTGGCAGCCCTGCTCCAGGTCCATGTCCAGCCTGGACTCCAGGAGTTGCAGTCGCCATTCCTCCAGGCGCGCCCGCTGGGTGTCCGCGTACGGCCCCGGCACGCTCGCCAGGGGCTCCCCGTCCCACAGGGCCAGCGCCCGGTTCAGCAGTTCGCGGGCGAGGCACAGGTCTCCGGAGTGCTTCGCCTTCTCCGCGTCGGCGGAGAGCTCCTGGGCCTCGGCGAGGTCCAGCGCGCCCGCGCCCTCGGACAGCCGGATCGCGTAGCCGCCCGACTCGCTGATCAGTACGCCGGGGTCGAGCGCCTTGCGGAGCCGGGAGGCGTACGTGCGGACGGCGGCGAGTGCCTGCGAGGGCGGTTCCTCGCCCCACAGGGCGTCGATCAGCTCGCCGGAGGTGGCGGTGCGGCCCTCCCGCAGCAACAGCGCGGCCAACAGGGCGCGTTGCTGTGGGGAGCCGGTGGGAAGCGATTCCTCACCGCGCCAGGCGCGCACCGGTCCGAGCACGCTGAAGCGCAACGCCGCCGATTCCTCGGGGCGCCGCTGCTCCGGCACTCGCGGTACACCGTCCATCGCTGTCCCCCTGCCGAACCGTCAGTACAACGAGGCCAGTTTGCCTTGTTCATGGCGGATGCGTCAGCCGTGGGAGACGGCGATCACAGCCGCGCGCACGGGGCGGACGCGGAAGATCACATCTCCCTCACACGGTCTCCGCACACGTTCGCACAGAGTCGCGGGTTCCAGGGAGCGCTTCCGGACAGCTGACGGGTCGTCAGATCAGCGCTACCGTGGGCGATATGGAGACCACCCAGACCCCTTCGACCGCCCCCGACTTCCCCAGGATCATCTCGGTGGACGACCACACCGTGGAGCCCCCGGGCGTCTGGCGGGACCGCCTTCCGTCGAGGTACCGGGACACCGGGCCCCGTATCGTCCGCGCGCCGCTGAAGGAGATGACCTTCCTCGGCGGCAGGTTCGCCCCGGTGATGGGCGGGCCGGGCGACGACGGTCCGATCGGGGACTGGTGGGTGTACGAGGACCTCCACCGGCCTCTCACCCGCCTCGACACCGCCGTCGGATACGACAGGGACGAGATACGCCTGGAGGTCATCACCTACGAGCAGATGCGGCCCGGCTCGTACGACGTCCCCCAGCGGCTCGCCGACATGGACGTCAACCACGTCCAGTCCGCGCTGTGCTTCCCCACCTTCCCGCGCTTTTGCGGGCAGACGTTCACCGAGGCCAAGGACCGTGAACTCGGACTGCTCTCGGTGCGGGCCTACAACGACTGGATGGTGGAGGAGTGGTGCGGTCCGGCGGCCGCCGGCCGTCTCGTCCCGCTCACCCTCGTCCCCCTGTGGGACCCGGCGCTCGCGGCGGACGAGGTGCGCCGCAACGCCGCCCGTGGCGTACGCGCCGTCGCCTTCTCCGAGATCCCGCCGCATCTGGGGCTGCCGTCCGTGCACACCGACGACTGGGACCCCTTCCTCGCGGCCTGCGACGAGACCGGCACGGTCGTCGCCATGCACATCGGCTCCAGCAGCAGGATGCCCTCGACCTCGGCCGACGCCCCGCCCGCCGTCGGCTCCACCATCACCTTCGCCAACTGCTGCTTCTCGATGGTGGACTGGCTGATGAGCGGCAAGTTCGAGCGCTTCCCGAACCTGCGGGTGATGTACGCCGAGGGCCAGATCGGCTGGATTCCCTACATCCTCGAACGCGCCGACGTGGTCTGGGAGGAGAACCGCGGCTGGGGCGGCGTCGCCGACAAGGTCCACCGTCCGCCGTCCGAGCTCTTCGCCGACCATGTGTACGGCTGCTTCTTCGACGACGCCTTCGGACTCCGGAACCTCGACTCCATCGGCGTCGCGAACGTCCTGTACGAGACCGACTACCCGCACTCCGACTCCACCTGGCCGAAGTCCCGCGAGGTCGGTGAGGACCAGATGGGCCACCTCGCCCCGGACGTGGTCGAGCGGATCGTACGGGGCAACGCGATCGACCTGCTGGGGCTGACGGAGGACGGGCTGTGGGCGGGTCCGGGCGGTGCCCGTTGAACGGGGAGGGGAAGCGGCCGCACGGCGCCGCGGACCGGCCGCTGCGCTACGGCATCCAGCTCCCGGTGCAGTCGCAGAGCACCCTCTACGCCGAGGCGTGGGAGGACGGCGCGGGCGCGCGGGAGCTCGTCGAGATCGCCCGTACCGCCGACCGCTGCGGCTTCGCCTACGTCGCGTGCTGCGACCACGTCGCCGTCCCGCGCCGGCTCGCGGACGCCATGAGCACGGTCTGGTACGACCCGGTGGCCACGCTCGCCTTCCTGGCGGGCGTGACCGAGCGGGTACGGCTGCTCAGCCATGTCGCGGTCGTCGGGCTGCGGCACCCGCTCGTCACGGCCAAGCAGTACGCCACCCTCGACCACCTCAGCGGCGGACGGCTGATCCTCGGGGTCGGCGCCGGGCACGTGCGGGAGGAGTTCGAGGCGGTGGGGGCCGACTTCCGGCACCGGGGCGCCGTGCTCGACGAGTCGATCGACGCGCTGCGGGCCGCGCTGGGGCGGGACGAGTTCCCCGAGCACCACGGGAAGCTCTACGACTTCGAGGGGCTCGGCCAGCGGCCCCGGCCGGCGCAGCCGGGCGTGCCCCTGTGGGTCGGCGGCTCCTCGCCCGCGGCGGTGCGCAGGGCCGCGCTGAAGGCGGACGGCTGGCTGCCGCAGGGCGACCCGCGCGAGCGGCTGCCCGGACAGATCGCCACGCTGCGGCGGCTGCGCGAGGAGGCGGGCGTCCGCGGACCGCTCACCGTCGGCGCCATCACCGAGCCCCTGTACGTGGGCGAGCCCGGCTGGGAGGTCGGGCGCCGCACCCTCAGCGGGCCGCCCGAGGCCCTCGCCGAGTCGCTGCGGGCGTACCGCGCGATGGGGGTGGACCAGATCCAGGTGCGGTTCCGGTCGCGCGGGAGCGGCGAACTCGTCGACCAGATGGCCGCGTTCGGCGCCGAGGTGGCGCCCCTTCTCGGCTGAATCGCCGGGGCCGCCCCTCCGGCCGGGTGGGCGGCGCGGATTGTCGGACACGACCCAGGGAGACGGACATGGGCAAGCTGGACGGACGCGTCGTCCTCATCACCGGCGCGGCGCGCGGGCAGGGCGAGCAGGAGGCGCGGCTCTTCGTGCGGGAGGGCGCCGAGGTTGTCGTCGCGGACGTCCTCGACGACCAGGGGGAGGCGCTGGCCAAGGAGATCGGCGCACGCTACGTCCACCTCGACGTGCGCGAGGAGGACGACTGGCGTGCGGCGGTCGCCCGCGCCAAGGAGGCGTACGGGCGGATCGACGGGCTGGTCAACAACGCCGGCATCCTGCGCTTCAACGAGCTGGTCGACACCCCGCTGGCCGAGTTCCAGCAGATCGTGCAGGTCAACCAGGTGGGGGTGTTCCTCGGGATCAGGACCGTCGCGCCGGAGATCGCGAGCGCGGGCGGCGGCACGATCGTCAACACCGCCTCCTACGCGGGCCTCACCGGGATGGCCTGCGTGGGCGCCTACGCCGCGACCAAGCACGCCATCGTGGGTCTGACGCGGGTGGCCGCCCTGGAGCTGGCCGCGAAGAGGATCAGGGTCAACGCGGTCTGTCCGGGGGCCATCGACACGGCGATGAGCAACCCCGCCCAGCTCGACCCGGACGCCGACCCCGCCCACAGCGCGGCGACCTCCCGGGCGCTGGACGAGCTGTACCGCAAGCTCGTGCCCCTCGGCCGGATCGGACGGCCCGAGGAGGTGGCCCGCCTCGCCCTCTTCCTCACCGGCGAGGACTCCTCGTACATCACGGGCCAGCCCTTCGTGATCGACGGCGGCTGGCTGGCCGGCGTCAGCGTCATCTGACGAGCCGTCAGCTATTGACGCCTCGGGGACCCGGTGCGACAGTCGGCGGACAGTAGATCTGACGGCATGTCAGATACAGATGTGGGGACGGTGAACCTCCTTGGAATTCGGGCTCTTTGTACAGGGATACGTCGGCAAGCGCGCCGAGACCGACCCGCTCGCGGAGCACAAGGCGCTGATGGAGGAGACCGAGTACGTCATCCAGGCGGACAAGTCCGGTTTCAAGTACGCCTGGGCGTCCGAGCACCACTTCCTGGAGGAGTACTCGCACCTCTCGGCCAACGACGTCTACCTCGGATACCTGGCGCACGCGACCGAGCGGATCCACCTCGGGTCGGGCATCTTCAACCCGCTCGCCCAGGTCAACCACCCGGTGAAGGTCGCCGAGAAGGTCGCCATGCTCGACCACCTCACCGGCAACCGCTTCGAGTTCGGCAGCGGCCGGGGCGCCGGCAGCCACGAGATCCTCGGCTTCATCCCCGGCGTCACCGACATGAACTACACCAAGGAGATCTGGGAAGAGACCATCGCCGAGTTCCCGAAGATGTGGCTCCAGGACGAGTACCCCGGCTTCCAGGGCAAGCACTGGCAGCTCCCGCCGCGCAAGGTCCTGCCGAAGCCGTACGGGAAGTCGCACCCCGCCATGTGGTACGCCGCCGGGTCGCCGCCCTCGTACGCCATGGCCGCCCGCAAGGGGCTCGGCGTGCTCGGCTTCAGCGTGCAGAAGGTCTCCGACATGGAATGGGTCCTGGAGCAGTACAAGACGGCCGTCGTCGAGGCGGAACCCGTCGGGGACTTCGTCAACGACAACGTGATGGTGACGACCACCGCGATCTGCGCGCCGACGCACGAGGAGGCCATCCGGGTCGCCGTCAGCGGCGGCCTGCACTACCTGCCCTCGCTCGTCTTCCGCTACCACGACACCTTCCCGCGCCCCGAGGGCTTCCCCGTCTGGCCCGAGACCCTCCCCGAGTACAACGAGGAGTTCATCGAGCTGCTCATCGCCGAGGAACTGCTGATCTGCGGCGACCCGGACGAGGTGCTCACCCAGTGCAAGCGGTGGGAGCAGGCGGGCGCCGACCAGCTCTCCTTCGGTCTGCCGGTCGGGGTCTCGCGCGAGTACACGCTGCGGACCATCGAGCTGATCGGACGGCACGTGATTCCGAAGATCGACACGGACCCGGTGCACCGGACCACCCGGTTCCGCCAGGCTTCCTGAGGGGGGCGGCCATGCTCGACCACGTCATCAGGGGCGCGACCGTCGTGGACGGCACGGGCGCGCCCGGCCGCCGGGCCGACGTCGGCGTCCGGGACGGCCGGATCGCCGTGATCGGCACGGTGACCGAGCCGTCCCGGACGAGCGAGGACGCCACGGGTCTCGTCCTCGCCCCCGGCTTCGTCGACCCGCACACGCACTACGACGCCCAGCTCTTCTGGGACCCGTACGCGACCCCGTCCCTGAACCACGGCGTCACCACCGTCGCCGGCGGCAACTGCGGCTTCACGCTCGCCCCGCTCAACCCCGAGCGGCCCGGGGACGCCGACTACACGCGGCGGATGATGTCCAAGGTCGAGGGCATGTCCCTGGTCGCCCTGGAGGAGGGCGCCCCCTGGAACTGGCACACCTTCGGCGACTACCTGGACGCCCTGGAGGGGCGGATCGCCGTCAACGCCGGGTTCATGGTGGGCCACTGCGCGCTGCGGCGGTACGTGATGGGCGCGGACGCGGTGGGCGGGCAGCCGACCGGGGAACAGCTGGCGCGCATGCTCACGCTGCTCCACGACGCGATGGACGCCGGCGCCTGGGGCCTGTCCACCACCCAGTCCTCCACCCACTCCGACGGGGACGGGAACCCGGTCGCCTCCCGGCACGCCCGCCCCGCCGAACTGCTGGCGCTCAGCCGGGCGGTGGGGGAGCACGAGGGCACCCAGATCGAGGCGATCACGGCCGGATGCCTCGACCAGTTCAGCGACGCGGAGATCGACCTCTTCGCCGAGATGAGCGCGGCGGCGGGCCGTCCGCTGAACTGGAACGTGCTGACGATCGACGCCGCCGTGCCCGAACGGGTGCCGAGGCAGCTGCTGGCGAGCGAACGGGCACGGAAGGCGGGCGGCCGGGTGGTGGCCCTCACCATGCCGATCCTCACCCCCATGAACATGTCGCTGGGCACCTTCTGCGCGCTGAACCTGATCCCCGGCTGGGGACCGGTCCTCGCACTGCCCGTGCCGGAGCGCATCGCGCGGCTGCGCGACGCGGACACACGCGCCGAGATGCTCCGCCGGGCCGGCTCGAAGGAGGCAGGTGTCTTCCGGCGGCTCGCGCACTTCGGGCGGTACGTCATCGGCGACACCTACAGCGCGGCGAACGAGGGGCTCACCGGACGGGTGGTCGGGGACATCGCCGCCGAGCGCGGCCAGGAACCCTTCGAGTGCCTGGTCGAGATCTGCGCCGCCGACGAGCTGCGGACCGTGCTGTGGCCCATGCCCTCCGACAACGACCCCGACTCCTGGTCGCTGCGCGCCGAGACCTGGCAGCACCCGGACGTGCTGCTCGGCGGCTCGGACGCGGGCGCCCACCTGGACCGCATGTGCGGGGCCCCGTACACGACCCGGTTCCTCGGGGACTGTCTGCGCGGGCGGCGACTGGTGACGCTGGAGCGGGCGGTGCGGATGCTCACGGACGACCCCGCGCGCCTCTTCGGGCTGCGCGGACGCGGGCGCATCGCGGAGGGCTTCCACGCGGACCTCGTGCTCTTCGACCCCGAGCGGATCGACGCCGGCAAGGCCACCCTGGTGCACGACCTGCCGGGTGACAGCCCGCGCCTGGACTCGAAGGCGATCGGCGTGCGGGCGGTGTGGGTCAACGGGGTCGAGGCGATCCGCGACGACGTGGTGAGCGGGGCCGTCCCCGGGAAGGTGCTCCGCTCCGGGCGGGACACGAGGACGGTGAACACGCGGTGAGCGGTGCCATCGGGAGCGGCCCGGCGGGCGAGGGGCAGCGGCTGTTCATCGGCGGTTCGTGGGTCCCGCCCGACGACGGGCACTACGCGGTGACCGACCCGGCGACCGAGGGGCTCGTCGGATGGGCGCCGGAGGCCTCCCGGGACCAGGTGCGGGCGGCGGCGGCCGCCGCCCGCGAGGCCTTCGGGCCCTGGTCCCGGACGCCCCCGGAGGAGCGCGCCGCGCTGCTCGGCCGGGCGGCCGACGCCATCCAGCGCCGTTTCGTCCCGTACGCCGAACTCGCCGCGGCCGAGAGCGGCGCCACGACGGCCACCGCCCGCGGGATGCAGGTGGGGGTGGGCGCCGCCCGCTTCCGGCGCTACGCCCGGGTCGAGCCGGCCGAGCAGCCGCTGCCGCCGCAGATCAACGAGGCGGGGCCGTTCGGCGGGGCGGCCGTGATGGGCGCCCTGGCGGTGCGCCAGCCCGTCGGCGTGGTCACCTGCATCACCTCGTACAACAACCCCTGGGCCAATCCGGCGGGCAAGATCGCCCCGGCGCTCGCCATGGGCAACACGGTGGTCGTGAAGCCCGCCCCGCAGGATCCGCTGTCCGTGTACCGGATGGCTGAGGCGCTGGAGGCGGCGGGCGTGCCGCCGGGCGTGGTCAACGTGGTGAGCGGTTCGCGTGCGGAGGCCGGGGAGGCGGCCGTGGACTGCGAGGACGTGGACATGGTCAGCTTCACCGGCTCGACCGCCGTCGGCCGACGTATCGCCGAGGTGTGCGGACGCGGGATGAAGCGTCAGCTGATGGAGCTGGGCGGGAAGGGGGCGGCCCTCGTCTTCGACGACGCCGACCTCGGCTCGGCGGTGTCCGGGATCGGCACCACGTACTCGTTCTACAGCGGACAGATCTGTACGGCGCCCACCCGGGTGATCGCGCAGCGGGGCGTGTACGACCGGCTGGTCGACGGACTCGCCGCGTACGCGGGGCGGTTGACGGTGGGAGATCCGCGGGAGCCGGGGACGGTGGTCGGGCCGGTCATCTCGGCGGCCCACCGGGACCGGATCGAGGCGTATGTCGAACTCGGCCGGAAGGAGGGCGCGCGCGTGGTCGCGGGGGGCGAACGGCCGCCTCTCGACCGGGGTTTCTACGTCGCTCCCACGCTTCTCGCGGACTGCACCGCGCAGATGCGGGTGGTGCGCGAGGAGATCTTCGGGCCCGTCGTCGTGGTCGTGCCCTTCGACGACGAGGAGGAGGGGATCGCGCTCGCCAACGACAGCGACTACGGGCTGATCGACTACGTCTGGTCGGGCGACGTGGCCCGCGCCTTCCGGGTCGCCCGGCGGCTCAGGGCGGGCGGGGTCGGGATCAACACCGTCGGCCGCAACATGGAGGCGCCCTTCGGCGGGTTCAAGAAGAGCGGTGTCGGACGGGACGTGGGCTCCTACGCCCTGCACGCGTACAGCGAGGTGCAGGCCCTCGTGTGGCCGGGGTGACTCCTGTGCCGCGGAGGTGACCGCCGGGCCCCGCGACTCCGTAACGCCGCTACCCCGGAAGGTAGCGTCGCTATCGAATAAGTGTTAGCGTTGCTCTCGTCGGGTTGCGAACACCGCTACCCCCGAAGGTCGAGGAGCAACGTCATGAGCGAGCGGACCGGCACCTCCCCGCGCGTCGCGGTCGTCACCGGCGGATCCCGCGGGATCGGCCGCGAGACCGCCGGGCGACTGGCCGCCGACGGATACACCGTCGTGGTCAACTACGCGGGCAACGAGGCGGAGGCCGACAAGGCCGTCGCCGCGATCACCGACGCCGGCGGGGAGGCCCTCGCCCTGCGCGCGGACGTCGCCGACGAGACCGCGATGGCGGCCCTCTTCGACGCGGTGGAGGCCCGCTTCGGCGGCGTCGACGTCGTCGTCCACGCCGCCGGGGTCATGACCCTGGCCCCGCTGGCCGACCTCGACCTCGACGACCTGGACCGGATGCACCGCACCAACGTCCGCGGCACCTTCGTCGTCGGACAGCAGGCGGTGCGCCGGCTGCGCGCGGGCGGCGCCCTCGTCAACTTCTCCAGCTCCGTGCTGGCGCTGGCCCTCCCCGGGTACAGCGGGTACGCCGCCACCAAGGGCGCCGTCGAGGCCATGACCCTGATCGTCGCCCGCGAGATGCGCGGCCGGGACGTCACCGTCAACGTGGTGGCCCCCGGCCCCACCGCCACCGCCCTGTACCTGGACGGCAAGGACGAGGAGACCATCGCCCGGGCGGCGGCCCAGCCCCCGCTGGAGCGCCTCGGCACCCCGCAGGACATCGCCGGGGTCGTCTCCTTCCTCGCGGGCCCGGACGGCCGCTGGGTCAACGGACAGGTGCTCCGTGCCAACGGCGGCATCATCTGATCCCCCTCGACCCGCCACGCCCGGCCCGCCCCCCTCGACCGCGAAGGAGTTCCGCCATGGACGCCGTCCCGCGTTCCGTCCAGCACAGGACGATCCTCATCACCGGCGCCGGTTCCGGCTTCGGCGCACTGTCCGCCCGCGCCCTCGCGCACGCCGGTCACACGGTGTACGCGGCGATGCGTGACACCGCCGGCCGCAACGCCGTGCGGGTCGCCGTCGCCGAGGAGTACGCCGCCGAACACGGGGTGGACCTCCGTACGGTCGAACTGGACGTTCTCTCCCAGGAGTCGGCCGACGCGGCGATCGCCGAGGTGCTGGCACGGTCCGGCTCCCTGGACGTGCTGGTGCACAACGCCGGGCACATGGTCACCGGACCGGCGGAGGCCTTCACACCCGAAGAGCTGGCCGCGGTCTACGACACGAACGTGCTCGGCACCCAGCGGGTCAACCGGGCCGCGCTGCCGCACCTGCGCGCCCAGGGGCACGGCCTGCTGGTGTGGGTCGGCTCGACCTCCTCGCGCGGCGGCACCCCGCCCTACCTGGCGCCGTACTTCGCCGCCAAGGCCGCGATGGACGCGCTCGCCGTGTCGTACGCCGCCGAACTGGCCCGCTTCGGCGTCGAGACCAGCATCGTGGTGCCGGGCGCCTTCACCTCCGGCACCGACCACTTCGCGAACGGCGGCCACCCCGCCGACGCCACGGTGATCCGGGCGTACGAGGAGCGCTACGCGGGGCTGACGGACCAGGTCGCCCAGCGCCTCGCGGCCCTGGCGCCCGCCGGCGCGGACGCGTCCCTCGTCGCCGACGCCGTCGTCGAGGTCGTCGGCGCCCCCGACGGGAAGCGGCCCTTCCGGGTGCACGTGGACCCCGCCGACGACGGCTCGGAGGAGGTCAGCCGGGTCGCGGACCGCGTCCGGGCCGAGTTCCTGACCCGGATCGGCCTGGACGACCTGCTGGCCCCACGCCCGGCCCCACGTCCGGCCCTGCGCGAGGGAGCCGCGTGACCTCCGCTACCGTCGCCCCCGTGAGTACGAAGGCGCGAATCCTGGAAGTGGCGGCCGCCCTGGTCGCCCAGTCCCCGGACGGTGACGTCTCGACCCGGGCGGTGTGCGAGGCCGCCGGGGTCGGTGCCCCGGCGCTCTACCGCCACTTCGGGGACAAGGAGGGACTGCTGTCGGCGGTCGTCGACCACGGCTTCGACCAGTACCTGGCGACCAAGCGCGAGCGCACCCCCGGCACCGATCCCGTCCGGGACCTGCGCGACGGCTGGGACACCCACACGGACTTCGCCCTGCGCAACCCCAACCTCTACCGGCTCATGAACTCCCCGGCGATGCGCACCCCGCCCGCCGCGGCCCTGGAGTCCCACCGCATCCTCACGGAGGACCTCCGGCGGGCGGCCGAGCAGGGCAAGCTGCGCCTGGCCCCCGAACTGGCCGCGCAGATGATCATGTCCGCCAACGTGGGCGTCTGCCTGATGCTGGTGTCCCGCCCGGCGACCTTCGAGGACGTGACCCTGTCGCGCCGGGTGCGGGACGCCGTGCACACCGCGGTCTTCGTACCGGAGGTGATGGCGGACTCCGCCCCCGGCACCGCGGCCTCCGGTACCGCGGCCTCCGGTACCGCGGCCTCTGGTACCGCGGCCCCCGGCACCGCGACCCCCGCCCCCGCGCCGGTCGACCCCGGCGAGGCACCGGTCCCCGTCACCGCCACCCGCCTCGGCGCGCTCCTCCGGCAGACCCCCAGTCCGGCTTTCACCTCCGCCGAGTCCGCCCTGCTGGCGGAGTGGCTCGACCGGCTCTCCAACGCGGCGCCGGACCGGCCGTAGCGACGCTACTCAGGTGCCGGGCCCCCGCGCCCTGAGTACGGCGACGGATGCCCGCCGTTCCCCGCCCTCCGTAGCGTCGGCGACATGGCGAACACCCCCACCACCCGAGCCCGGCGCACCCCCTCCGAGTGGGCCGTCCTGACCGTCCTCGCGTCGCTGGTACTCGGAACCGGCGCACTCGTCGCGATCTTCGGTCCGCTGCTGGCCGTCGCCTGCGACACCTGCCAGGACGGCGTGCGCACGACGGGTTCCACGGACGCGCTGGTCCTGCTCGCCCTGGCCGGCGTGCCGCTCGTCACGCTGGCGACGGTCGCCGGGATCTTCCTGCCCCGGGGCGGTGCGAAGGCGGCCGGGGCGGGACTGGGCGCGCTGATGGTCCTCCTGGTGGTCCTGCTGGCCCTCGGCCGGGCGTGAGCCCCGCCGGTCAGGCGCCCAGGAAGATCGGGTTGGTGAACGCGGCCAGGGCTCCGGGGACCGGGCCCGCCGCCGTCTCGTGTCGGAGTTCGGCCCGTACGTAGGCCGCGTACTGCGGGGTCGTCCGCCACTCCACCGTGCCCGAGCCGGAGACCGGCAGGACGTCACTGGTGAACAGGACACCCTGGTCGGTGACGAAGCGGGCCGTGCAGCGCGGGGCGCCGGTGACCTCCAGGCGCACGGTGACCCGGGCGTCCGCCGCCACCTTCAGCCGGCCGCCGATGCCGGCGTGTTCACCGGTGGGACCGGACACGGTGAACGCCAGCTCCACCGACTTGGACTCCGCCACGTACGAGCGGCCCGCGCGGATGCCGTCCTGGACGGCCTCCCGGGTCAGGTCGTCGGCGAGGACGACCGTCTGGGGCGAGCCGACCGCGTCCGGGTCGCGATGGGCGTCGCTGTTGCCCATCGCCGGGAGCCAGGACCGCGACTCCGAACGGACGGACGCGACGAGGGTGTTGTCCCACTCGGCCAGGGCCGCCTCGTCGTCCGGCGTGTACGGGCCGTTCCACACCTCGACCGCGTCCGCCTCCCCGAACCCGAACTTCCAGCCGCAGCCGATGCAGGTGGCGTGCGGATGCGCCGGGACGACCAGGCCGCCCGCGCGGCGGATCCGGCGGGCGAAACGGCCGAACCGGTTGTCGCGCGCGCGGTAGCGCCAGTCGACGAACGTGCCCGGGTCCGTACCGAGCGCCACCACATGGCCGTTGCGCGTGGTGACCTCCTCACCGAGCATGATCAGCAGGTCGTCGCCCGCCTGGTCCGCCCAGTGCGGATGCGAGGAGTGCGTGTTGTGGTCCGAGCTGTTGATGAAGTCCAGGCCCGCCGCCCGGGCCAGTGCCGCGATCTCCGCCGGGGTGCGGCGGCCGTCCGAGTACCAGGAGTGCAGGTGGCAGTCGCCCCGGTACCAGGCACGCCCGCGGCCCTTCGCGCGCGACGGGGGGTACACCGGGGCCGGCGTCACGGCCTGCTCCCCGTAGGTGAGCGTGACGGTGACCTCGTACGACAGTCCCTGCGGTGCCACCGTGTACGGGCCGAGCGCGAGGTGCCAGGTGCCGGGGCGGATCCGGCCGGGGACGTATCCCGGGGTCGCGTCGTCCGCCCGGACGAAGAACTCCGTACGTGCCCCGCCCGACCAGCCGCGGAAGCCCTCGCCGCCCAGCTCCGTGCCGCGCTCGTCGAAGAGGCCGATGTCGAGCGCGTTGCCCGCGGTGCCCGCCGGGACCGACGGCCTCTCGTAGGCGTACGCGACATGGATCTCCCGCACCCCGTGCGGGACTTCGACGGGGAGGTACACGAAGTCCGGCGCGCCGACGGGCAGCGTGCCCGACACCGTCCGGGTCTCGGTACGGCCGGCCGCTCCGGAACCGCTCGCGAAGGTCACGCCTCCCAACGTAAGCGCCGCGGCCGCTCCGGTCACGAACAGCGCGCGCCTGGCCATGCCGTTGCCGTGCTCGTCCTCGCACATGCTGCCGCTCCCAGGGTGTCGTCGCTGACATGGGTGGTGCAGAGGTGGTGCGGGCGTGTCCCGTACCACCCTCGTGGCCGGCAGTGAACGGTGGTGCAAGGGAAGGGGATCGACGGCTTTCGGCGAAGCGGCGCGCGAACCGGGAACCCCGCGGCGACGGGGAACCGGGGCCGCCCGGCCGGAGGAAACCGCCCGCGCCCTCCAGTGCCTGGTCACGGCGATCGTATGCTCGAAGGATGACGACTTCCGCGACTCCCGGGACCGGGCCGACGGCGAACTCCATGCGGCGGGCGCTCAGGCGCGCGCGGGACGGCGTCGCGCTCGACGTCACCGAGGCGGCCGTCCTGCTCCAGGCGCGCGGCGAGGATCTCGACGACCTCGCCGCCTCCGCCGCACGGGTGCGTGACGCGGGCCTCGACGCCGCGGGCCGCGCCGGTGTCATCACGTACTCCAAGAGCGTGTTCGTCCCGCTCACCCGGCTGTGCCGGGACAAGTGCCACTACTGCACCTTCGTGACCGTCCCGGGCAAGCTGCGCCGGGCCGGGCACGGGATGTTCATGTCCCCGGACGAGGTCCTCGACATCGCCCGGCGCGGTGCCGAACTCGGCTGCAAGGAAGCCCTCATCACCCTCGGCGACAAGCCCGAGGACCGCTGGCCCGAGGCGCGGGAGTGGCTGGACGCGCACGGGTACGACGACACGATCGCCTATGTGCGGGCCATCTCCATCCGCATCCTGGAGGAGACGGGACTGCTCCCGCACCTCAACCCGGGCGTCATGTCCTGGACCGACTTCCAGCGGCTCAAGCCCGTCGCGCCCAGCATGGGCATGATGCTGGAGACGACGGCCACCCGGCTGTGGAGCGAGCCCGGCGGACCCCACCACGGCTCCCCGGACAAGGAACCCGCCGTACGGCTGCGGGTCCTGGAGGACGCGGGCCGCTCCTCCGTCCCCTTCACCAGCGGGCTGCTGATCGGCATCGGTGAGACGTACGAGGAGCGCGCCGATTCCCTCTTCGCGCTCCGCCGTGTCTCCCGCGCCTACCACGGCATCCAGGAGCTGATCATCCAGAACTTCCGCGCCAAGCCGGACACCGCGATGCGCGGGATGCCGGACGCGGAACTGGACGAGCTGGTCGCCACGGTGGCCGTGGCCCGGCACATCATGGGACCGGCCGCCTGCCTCCAGGCGCCGCCCAACCTGGTGGACTCCGAGTACGGGCGGCTGATCGGCGCGGGGATCGACGACTGGGGCGGGGTGTCCCCCCTGACCATCGACCACGTCAACCCCGAGCGGCCGTGGCCGCGGATCGACCAGCTGGCCGAGCAGTCCCGCGCCGCCGGCTTCGAACTGCGCGAGCGGCTCTGCGTCTACCCGGAGTTCGTGCAACGCGGCGAGCCCTGGCTGGACCCGCGGCTGCTGCCGCACGTGCGGGCCCTGGCGGACCCGGAGACGGGCCTGGCCCTGCCGGACGCCGTCGTCGAGGGACACCCCTGGCAGGAGCCCGAGGAGGCGTTCACGGCGTCGGGGCGTACGGACCTGCACGCGTCGATCGACACCGAGGGCCGCACCGGCGACCGCCGCGAGGACTTCGACCTCGTCTACGGCGACTGGGAGGCGCTGCGGGAGGCGGCGGCCCCCGGCATGGTGCCGTCGCGTATCGACACGGACGTCCGGGCCGCGCTGGCGACGGCCGCCGACGACCCGACGAGGCTGACGGACGACGAGGCGCTCGCGCTGCTGCACGCGGACGGACCGGCGCTGGACGCCCTGTGCCGCATCGCGGACGACGTCCGCAGGTCCGCCGTCGGTGACGACGTCACGTACATCGTCACCAGGAACATCAACTTCACCAACGTCTGCTACACCGGCTGCCGCTTCTGCGCCTTCGCCCAGCGCCGTACGGACGCCGACGCCTACACCCTGTCCCTGGACCAGGTGGCCGACCGCGCCGCCCAGGCCTGGGACGTCGGGGCGGTCGAGGTCTGCATGCAGGGCGGCATCCACCCCGACCTGCCGGGCACCGCGTACTTCGACATCGCGAGGGCGGTCAAGGAGCGGGTCCCCGGCATGCATGTGCACGCCTTCTCGCCCATGGAGGTGGTGAACGGCGCGACCCGCACCGGGATGCCGGTGCGCGAATGGCTGACCGCGGCCAAGGAGGCGGGGCTCGACACCATCCCCGGCACCGCCGCCGAGATCCTGGACGACGAGGTCCGCTGGATCCTGACCAAGGGGAAGCTGCCCGCGGCGACCTGGATCGAGGTCGTCACGACCGCGCACGAGCTCGGCATCCGCTCGTCCTCGACGATGATGTACGGACATGTGGACCAGCCCCGGCACTGGCTCGGCCACTTCCGCACCCTGTCCCGCATCCAGCAGCGGACCGGCGGCTTCACGGAGTTCGTGACGCTCCCCTTCATCCACACCAACGCGCCGGTGTACCTCGCGGGCATCTCCCGGCCGGGCCCGACGATCCGCGACAACCGCGCGGTGACCGCCATGGCCCGCCTCCTGCTCCACCCGCACATCCCCAACATCCAGACCAGCTGGGTGAAGCTGGGCACCGAGGGCGCGGCGGAGATGCTCCGCTCCGGCGCCAACGACCTCGGCGGCACGCTGATGGAGGAGACCATCTCCCGGATGGCGGGCTCCTCGTACGGCTCCTACAAGTCCGTCAAGGACCTTGTCGCGGTCGCGGAGGCCGCGGGGCGCCCGGCGAAGCCGCGGACGACCCTGTACGGCGAGGTGCCCGAGGAGCGGCAGCGCGCGGCGGCGGCGTCGGACGGCCACCTGCCGGAACTGCTTCCCGTGCTGGAGTGAGGGACCCGGCGGTGGCGGTGAGCGGCCGCCGGGAACCGAGTACCGAGTACCGGGTACCGGGGCCGGGGGCCGGGGCTTCCGGGGGCGGCGTTCGCGCCCGGTGTCTCGCAGTACGATGATCCGACCCTCGGCCGAGGGTCGGAAGCTTCGTCAGCCGGAAGCTTCATGAGCTGAGGAGTTGCGTGTCCGTGCCTGCCCGACGGCTTCCCTCCTGGGTCTGGGTCACCGGTCTGACCGCGGCGGCGCTCGTCGGCGTCACGGCCCTGGCCGCGCAGGCCGACCAGGGAGCACACCCGCTCGCCTCCGCGCGGAAGGCCAAGCCCTCGGCGTCGGCGAGCCCGCACCCCTCCGCCTCACCGAGGAAGAGCGCACCGGTCGCGGTCCCCGGCGGCTCGGGCACCGGCCGCCGCATCGTCTACTCCCTCGGCGAGCGCCGCGTGTGGCTCGTCGACGCGGCCGGCGCCGCGAGCCGTACCTTCACGGTGTGGCCGGGCACGGTGAGCCCCGCGCCGGGCCGGTACGCGGTGTCGTCCACCCTCGCCTCGACCACGGGCACCGACGGGACGAAGGTCGAGAACATCGTCTATTTCACCGTCAGCTCCGGCGTCTCGATCGCGTTCTCCAACGCCCAGGACGGCTCCTCGCCCAAGCCCTCGGCCGGGGCACGGACCGGGGCGATCCGCATGCACAGCGCCGACGGGGACGCGGTGTGGAAGTTCGGCAGCAAGGGGACGGCCGTCTCGGTGGTCGAGTGACCGCGCCGGCCGCCGGAGCCGGACCCACGTCGATCCCGGCGGCTTGCGCCAGACTGGAGCCCGGTCCGGGCGGGCGGTGACGGGGAGGACGGGCGGATGGTGCGGGGGCGGCCGTCGATGCAGGAACTGATCCGGCAGCGCAGACGGCAGGGGTTCGTGGGGCGCGGCGCCGAACGGGCCGCCTTCCGGGAGAACTTCGAGCTGTCGCCGGAGGACGAGCGGCACCGGTTCCTGTTCCATGTGCACGGGAACGCGGGAGTCGGAAAGACCTTCCTGGTCCGGGAGTTGGAACAGCTCGCCCGGGAACGCGAGGCACTGACCGCGTACGTCGACGAGGGCGTGGGCAGCGTGCCCGAGGCGATGGCCGCGATCAGCGAGCGCTTCGCCCGGCAGGGACACCGGTTCAAGGACCTCGACCGGCTGCTGGCCACCCATCGTGAGCGCCGGCACGAAGCCGAGGCGGCGGCGCTGGAGACACCGGAACCCCCGGCCTCCCCGCCGTCGCCCGCGAGTCTGGCCGCCGCCCGCGCGAGCCTGGTCGGGCTCGGCCTGCTGCCCGGTGTCGGTGCCTTCGCGGGAGCCCTCGACCCGAACCAACTCGCCTACGGGGCCGACTGGTTGAGGGCCGGGATCGGCGCCCGGCTGCGCAACCAGGAGGACGTGCGGCTGGTCCAGTCACCGGAGCGGGTCCTCACCCCGGTCCTGCTCGACGAGCTGGCGTCCGTCGCCGCCGGGGCCCCCTGGCTCGTCCTGCTCTTCGACACCTACGAGCGGACCGCGCCCTTCCTCGACGGCTGGCTGCACGAGGTGATGACGACCGACCGGCACGGCGCCCTGCCGGCGAACGTCGTGGTCGTCACCGCGGGACAGCGACCCTTCGACACCGCCCGCTGGGGCGGCTTCGCCGACTTCGTCGCCGACGTGCCGCTGGCGCCCTTCACGGAGGCCGAGGCCCGGGCCCTGCTCGCCGACAAGGGAGTGGTGGCCGAACCGGTCGTCGAGGAGGTGCTGCGGCTCACCGGCGGACTGCCGGTGCTGGTGTCCACCCTGGCCGCCGGACGGCCCACCGGACCGGACGACGTGGGCGACCCCAGCGCGACGGCCGTGGAGCGCTTCCTGAAGTGGGAACAGGACCCCGTCCGGCGGGCCGCCGCGCTGGCGTGCGCGCTGCCGAGGCGGCTGGACGCCGACGTCTTCCGGGCCGCCGCGCACTGCCCGGAGGACGAGGCGGACGCGCTGTTCGGCTGGCTGCGCGGCCTCCCGTTCGTCAGCGACCGCGGGGACCGCGTCCAGTACCACGACGTCGTACGCGCCCCGATGCTGCGCCTCCAGCGGCTGCGCTCGCCACGGGGGTGGGCGCAGCGCCACACCCGGCTCGCGGAGACGTTCGGGCGGTGGCGGGCAGAGGCGGAGGCCGAGGACGACCGGGGCACCGAGGAGCTGTGGGCGGACGAGCGCTGGCGCGAGCTGCGGCTGGCCGAGACCTACCACCTGCTGTGCGCGAACGCCCGGACCGCGCTGCCCGCGGCGCTGCGGGACTTCGTGGACGCCTGCGACGGCGGGGACGTCGCCGCCCGGCGCTGGGCACGCGTCCTGGCGGAGGCGGGCGAGGACGCGGACGCGGAGCCCCTGCGGACGTGGGGGCGGGCCCTGTCGGAGGCGTTCGCCGAGGGCGGGGTGGCCGGTGCGCTCGGGGTGCTGCTGGACCGCGGCGGACTGGACGACCGCCGGCAGGCCCTCGCCCGTGCGGTCCGGGGCAGCGCGCTGCGGCACGCCGGCGCGTACGAGCAGGCGCTGGCGGAGTACGACAGGGCCGTCGACCTCGATCCCGGCCTCGCGCGCGCCTACCGCGGCCGGGCGCTCGGCCGCAACGGTCTGGGCGACCACGAGAACGGCATCACCGATCTGGACCGGGCCGCCGCGCTCGCTCCGGACGACGCCGAGACGATCTCCGTACGCGGTGAGTACCACCGCATCCTCGGCCACGACACCGAGGCGATCGGCGATCTGGACCGGGCGATCGCCCTCGACCCCTCGTACCACTTCGCCTGGGCGTCCAGGGGAGCGACCCGGCAGCGGCTCGGACAGCTCGCCGAGGCCCTCGCGGATCTGAACCGCGCACTGGAACTCAAGCCCGACTACCCGTGGGCGCTGGGCCGCCGGGCCCGGGTGTGGCGGGGCCTGGGGGAGCCGGCCCGGCAGCTGGCCGACCTCGACCTGGGCCTGCGCCTGCTGCCCGAGTGGGGCTGGGGACTGTGCGAGCGCGGTGACGCGCTCCGCGCGGCGGGCCGGCACGAGGAGGCGCTGGCCGACTACGACCGGGCGATCGGCATCGACGGCGCGTACGCGTCGGCGTACGCGAGCCGGGGCGTCTGCCACCGCGACCTCGGCCGGTCGGCCGAGGCCCTCGCGGACCTCGACCGGGCCATCGCCCTGGTGCCGGAGTACCCGTGGGCGCTGCGCCACCGGGCGGAGCTCCGCCTCGGGCTGGGCGATCCCGCCGCCGCCCTGTCCGACGCCGACCGGGCGAAGGCGCTGCGGCCCGACGAGGTGCCGGTGCTGCTGTGCCGCGCCCGTGCCCTGATCGCCCTGCGCCGCCACGACGAGGCCCGCCTGGACCTGGACCGCGCCCTCGGGCCCCACCCCGGGGACCGGCTGGACGGACCGGCCCTGGACGACCTGTCCCGCCTGCTCGACGCCCTGCTGCGCGCGCCCGGCGCCGACCGGGACCGGCTCGCTCCGCTCGTCGAACGTGTCACCGCGGCCCGGTCGGCCCGGTCGGCCCGGTCCGCCCCGCGTCCCGAATGACCCGCGCCGGGTATCAGGGAGAAGCCCACCGAACGGTGTCCATAAGCGATCACTTGGTTCAGTCGGCTCACACTTCACATACCGTTCCGTGCTCTGAACGGACCGTTCCCGGTCGATTACAGTGCTGAGCTGTCGGACGTGCGGACGGTGCCTGGGGAGGTCTCGGTGGGTGCGACAGCCGGTGCCGTCTGGGGCCGTGCCGAACAGCAGGACTTCCGCAGCCGGGTCCGTGGGACCCTGCTGGGCACGGCGGTCGGCGACGCCCTGGGCACACCGCTCGACGGGCTGACCCTGGAGGAGATCCGTCAGGAGTACGGCGCGGAGGGGCTGAACGACCTCGCCGCCGGGCACGACCGCCGCGGTACCGTCACCCACCTCAGCCAGCTCACGCTCTTCACCCTGGACGGCCTCATCCGCGCCCAGGTGCGCCGCGACACCGGCGCCTGGCATCCGCCGACCGACCTGCACCGCGCGTACCGGCGCTGGGCGGCGACCCAGAGCGACTGGGGTCCGGACGAACGCCGCAAGGACGACGGCTGGCTGGCCCGCGAGGAGTGGCTGTACGCCCGCCGCGACCCCGCCCGGGCCTGTCTGACCGGCTTCGGCGACGAGACCATGGGCACGCTGGACGCGCCCAAGAACCCCGGCGAGCTGGGTCCCGAGGCCGCCGCGCGCTCCGCGCCCTTCGGCCTGCTGGTGGGCTGGGAGCCGCAGTTGGTGGTGCAACTCGCCGTCGAGTGCGCCGCGCAGACGCACGGGCACCCCACGGCGTATCTCGCGGCGGGCGCGTACGCCGTCATCGTGCACGCGCTGGCACGGGGCGAGAGCCTCGACGGCGCCGTGCAGCGGGCGCTCGCGATCCTGGCCGCGCGACCGGGCCAGGAGCCCGTCAGCGGCGCCCTGCAGCAGGCGCTGGGGGCCGTACGGCAGGGGATGCCGTCGCCGGCCCGGGTGGAGGAACTGGCGGGGGCGGGCACGGCGGAGCGGCTGCTCGCGGTGGCCGTGTACTGCGCCCTGGTCGGGGAGGACATCCGGCACGGGCTGTGCCTGGCGGTGAACCACGGGGGGCGCTCCGCGGTGGCGGGGGCCCTGACCGGGGGTCTGCTGGGCGCTCTGCACGGCGAGACGGCCCTCCCGCCGGCCTGGCTGGCCGAGCTGGAGGGCCGTCCCACGATGCTGGTCCTCGCGGACGACTTCGCGATGGAGATGACGCAGGGGCCCGCGTTGCACGGCCCCGGAGCGTCGTCCCCCGGGTGGCTCGCCCGCTATCCGCGCGCCTAGACCGGAAGCCGTCCCCGGGGACGTACGGGAACGCCGTCCCCGGGGCCGGTCCTCAAGAGGCGCGCGCGGGCGCCGGAAGCCGTGTTCTCAGACGCCCGAAGGGCTGGCCGACGCCCCGTCCGCCTGGGCCGGGATCGCCGCGGCGGCGGCCCCGTCCCCGTCGTCGTCCGTGTTGATCTTCTCGATGATCGCGTCCCGCTCCGGTGTGTCCTCGGGCTTGATCAGGCCGATGACGATGTACAGGACGAGGGAGATGACCATCGGGAGGGAGACCTGGTACTCCAGCTTCACGTCCGTGCGCTGCGAGAAGTCCAGGTGGTAGTTGACGAGGAAGAACGCGAGCAGACCGCAGGCCCAGCTGGTGAGCGCCGCCGTCGGTCCGGACTTCCGGAACGGCCGCAGCAGTCCCAGGATGAACGGGATCGCGATCGGCCCCATCAGGCCGGCCACCCACTTGATGACCACCGTGATGATGTCCTTGAAGGTGGGCGAGTTGACCTGGGTGGCCACCGCCATCGACAGGCCGAGGAACGCGACGGTCGTGACGCGTCCGGCGATCAGCCCGGCCCGGGTGTCCCAGGCCCGCGCGGCCTTGGAGAGGACCGGTGCGACGTCCCGGGTGAACACGGCGGCGATGGCGTTGGCGTCCGAGGAGCACATGGCCATCGTGTGCGAGAAGAAGCCCACGACGACCAGGCCCAACAGCCCGTGCGGGAGCAGTTGTTCGGTCATCAGGCCGTACGCGTCGGAGCCGTCCGGCTTCTTCGCCGTGACGAGCAGCGGCGACAGCCACATGGGGATGAAGAGGATCACCGGCCAGACGAACCAGAGTCCCGCGGAGAGGAAGGCCGACTTCGTGGCCTGCTTCGCGCTGCCCGTCGCCATGTAGCGCTGGGCCTGGTTCCACATGCCGCCGTTGTACTCGAAGAGCTTGATGAAGAGGTACGCGATGAAGAAGACGGTCAGGTAGGGACCCGCGAAGCCGTTCGCGTGGCCGTGCAGCTTCGGCGAGTCCAGGGCCTTGGACAGGCCCCCCTGGTCGGAGATCTTGTTCAGCGCGATGATCAGCATCGAGAGCCCGGCCAGCAACTGGATGATGAACTGGCCGAGTTCGGTGAGCGCGTCGGCCCACAGGCCGCCGATCGTGCAGTACACGGCGGTGATGCCGCCGGTGATCAGGATGCCCTGGGTGAGCGTGACCCCGGTGAAGACGCTCAGCAGGGTGGCGATGGCCGCCCACTTCGCGCCGACGTCCACGATCTTCAGCAGGATGCCGGACCAGGCGAGTGCCTGCTGCGTCGAGACGTTGTAGCGGTCCTTCAGGTATTCGAGCGGTGAGGCCACGTGCAGCCGGGACCGCAGGCGGTTCAGCCGGGGCGCGAAGAGCTTGGCGCCGAGCAGTACGCCGATGGCGATGGGCAGGGCCCAGGTGACGTACGACGTGATGCCGTACGTGTACGCGATACCGGCGTACCCGGTGAACATCACCGCGCTGTAGCCCGACATGTGGTGCGAGATGCCGGACAGCCACCACGGCATCTTGCCGCCCGCGGTGAAGAAGTCGCTGACGTCGTCCACACGTTTGTGGGACCAGAAGCCGATCGCGGTCATGACGCCGAAGTACGCGACCAGGACCGCCCAGTCGAGACCGTTCATGTGCCCCCTCCAGGGGTCCGCCTTGTGAACCTGCAGATACCGGACGGCACTTCGCCAGTACGCATCGGTGTCCCCCTGCTCGGGCGGAGCCGAGAGTTTGGGGGAGGGCGGGGCCCCCGTGCGGGAGCGGGGACTTGGGGGATTGAACCGCCGTTCGGAGGGAGCGGTCAAGACCCTTCGCGGTCACGGATATGAACGCAGATCAGAAAGCAGAACGATTTTGCCTCTACTTTACCTCCCGGGCTGTTGTCGTGTCCGTGACGTGGACCACACCATGAGCGGGCACTTCGCCAGTACATCGACAGGACGACCTAGGTGACGACGGGCGTACGGGATGCGGGTCCCGTACGGTCGGGAAGGGACGGCGGGACTGGGACGGCTATCGCATGATCTCGCCGGCGTTCACGAGCAGGGACTGCCCGGTGATCGCCCGCGCCCGGTCCGAGGCCAGGAACACCGCGGCGTCCGCGACATCCCCGTCCGTGGCCAGCTCGGGCAGGGCCATCCGTTCGGTGAGCCGCTTCAGGACGTCCGCCTCCGGTACGCCCTCGGTGTACGCGGTGAACTGGACGTACGCCTCCACCGGCGGGCCCCACATCCAGCCCGGCAGCACGGTGTTGACCCGGATCCGGTGCGGGCCGAGCTCCCGCGCCATGGAGTACATCGCGCTCGTCAGCGCGCCCTTCGAGGCCGCGTACGCCGCCTGCCGCACCTGTGACGGGGCGGCCACCGACGACTGCGTCCCGACGATCACGACCGAGCCGCCGCACACCTTCAGCGCGGGCAGGCAGGCGCGGGTCATCCGCAGGGTGCCCAGCAGGTTCACGTCGATGACCGACTGCCAGGTGGTGAAATCCGCGTCCTGGAGGCCGCCGAAGTAGCTGTCCCAGGCGGCGACATGGACGACCGCGTCGATCCGCCCGAACCGCTCCGTCGCCAGCGCGGCCAGCGCCTCGCACTGCGCCTCGTCCGTGATGTCCGTCGCCCGGTACGCGGTGTGCGCGCCGTCCGGGTCGAGGTCGGCCGCGGACTTGGCCAGATTGGCCTCCGTGCGCGCCCCCAGCACGGCGTTGCCCCCGTCGCGTACGACCGCCGCCGCGACCTGGTGGCCGAGTCCGGCGCCGACCCCCGAAACGACCACGGTCTTGCCCGCGAGCTGTGACATCACGCTCTCCCCTCCCTCTCGCTCCCTCGCGCGGCCCGGTCCGCCTCCCGGCCGGCGCGCCCTTCGGCCCGCTCGCCGTGGATCGCCGCGGCTCTGGCGCTTTGTCTGACGGAGCGTCAGAGTATGGGCGACCGGCGGAGGACGGAAGGGGAACGACGTGAGTGAGGACACCCGCAGCGAGGTGTACGCGGAACTGGCCGCCCTCGGCCCGTACGGAGTCCACCCGGGCCACGCGCTGATCACCATGGTCGAGCCGCACCCGGGCCACGAGTACGCGTACAACCGCTGGTACGAGGACGACCACTACTACGCCGGGGCGATGGCCATGCCCTGGATGTACGCGGGCCGCCGCTGGGTCGCCACCCGCGACCTCCAACTCCTGCGCCTGCCCGAGAAGTCGGCGATCGCCCAGCCCGTCACCGCCGGGTGCTACCTCTCGACCTACTGGGTCACCGAGGGCCGCTACGACGACCACATGAAGTGGACCGTCGGGATCAACAAACGGCTGAATCGCGACGGCCGGGTGTACCAGGACCGGACACATGTCTTCACGGCCTTCCAGGACCACGAGGCGACGGTGTACCGGGACGGCGCCGCGGGCCCCCGCGACTTCCACGCCCTCGACCACCCCTACGCCGGGCTGGTCCTGGAGGTCATCGACGCCGAAGGTCCGGGCCGGCGGGCCGAGTTGCTGGAATGGCTGCGCTCCCGCCACCTCCCCGGCCGGCTCGCGCACTCCCCGGCCGCCATGGTCACGGTCTTCCGCCCCACCCCGCTGCCCGGCGACCGCATGACGTACGTGAAGCAGGTCGAGGGCGTCGACACACGGCTGACCCTGCTGTGGTTCCTGGAGGCGGACCCGCGCGAGTGCTGGGACCGGCACTTCGCCGGGCGGGAGGCCGAGGTGGCCGAAGGAGGCCTGGGGAAGGTCGAGTTGGTGGCGCCCTTCATCCCCACGGTGCCGGGAACGGACCGGTACGTGGACCTCCTGCGCTGAACCCGGAGCACCCGCGGGAAAGTCCCCGGGAAAGGGCCGAGCCCCCTCGGCCGGGACGGCGGGCCAGTCGAGAGGGCTCTGTCTGTGGTGCGTATGCGGTTGTTCGGTGCAGTTGTGGGTGTCGGCGAAGATGTCGATGCATCAGGCGAGGTCGAAAGCCCCCCGGCTCACCTCTGCCACGAAGGCGTTCCACGAGTTCGCGGGGAACGCCAGCGTGGGGCCCTCGGGGACCTTGGAGTCCCGAACGGCCATCGCCGCGAGAACCGGGGACTTGACCTCGACACATGCGCCGTTGCCGGTCGAGTACGAGGATTTGGTCCACGTGTCCGTGGCGCCTTGCTGGATTGCCATGATTGCTCCGATAGCCAGTCGTCGAGTTGCTGTCACCGCACCGCGGATCCGCTAAGGAACTCGCGGTGCGGTTTACGCCAACGTTGTTGCTTGATGGCGTGATCGACGCTACTCGCCAACATCGGCGAGCGAAGCGACTATTCACTCGACCGGGTGGCATATACCAGTGGGGTCTTCCGTCCTTGACCAACGGCAGTGTAGGGTGCCCCACTTCACCCTCAGAGGTGCGGCCGGAGCACGGGAACACGCCTCAGCGGGCGTACTCCTTGGCGATGTCCGCGATGAGCTGTCGCGACTGCTCCACGTTCAGGGCCTGCGCCCGCAGGTGCTCGTACATCACGCTGTACTTCTGGACGTCGTTCGCCTTCTCCAGGTACAGGTCGCTGGTGACACCCTCGATGTAGACGACGCTGGAGTCGGCCGCGTCGGGGAACTCCAGGATCGCGTACTGGCCGTTGAGGCCCGGGTGCGCGCCCATCTCGAACGGGATCACCTGCACCGTGACGTGCGGGAACTGGGACTGCTCCACCAGGTGTTCCAACTGGTCGCGCATGAGGGAGCGGTTGCCCACGACCCGGCGCAGCGCGGACTCGTCGAGGACGGTCCACAGGCGCAGCGGGTTGTCCGGCGCGGAGATACGTTCCTGTCTGCGCAGACGTACCTGGACGCGCTTGTCGATGTCGACGGGCGCGGTCTCGGGCAGCGCGCCCGCGATCAGCGCCTCGGCGTACGGCCGGGTCTGGAGCAGACCCGGGACGACCTGGGGGTCGTACACGCGCAGGCTCGCCGCGTCGGTCTCCAGACCGATGTAGACGCTGTACGGGATGTCGCCGAAGGAGTGCCACCAGCCCTGCTGGCGCGAGTCCTTGGCCATCTGCATCAGCGAGTCGACGATCCGGTGGTCCTCGACCTCGTAGACCCCGCACAGGTCGCGGACGTCACGCTGGCTGATGCTGCGCCGCCCGTTCTCCAGCCGGCTGATCTTCGACTGCGAGACCAGCAGACGCTCGGCGACCTCTTCGGCCGTCATGCCCTTGAGTTCGCGGAGCCGGCGCAGCTCCTGGCCCAGCCGGCGCCGCCGGACGGTGGGATTGACACTTGACGCCACGGGACGTGCACCTCCGGCTGCGGGCCTCTACTTTGCGTATCTGCTGTTGAGCAGATTGCCACCAAGGTGCTTTCTACCGCTGGGAAACAGCGGATATGCGCTGGGTACGGGCCAGTTCGGGGATCCGGGGTGTACCGGGACCCCTCTCACGCGCCCGCGCGTCCCGTAGGCGCATACCGCACGCATATGCCCCGCACCCCCGAATGCGGCCGCGCGGGGCGGCGGAGCCGTGTCGTCGTCCGGACGTACGGCCCACCGCCCCGCGCGAGCCAGCGGCTCCCGAACCGGATCCTGGGGACTGCGGTGCGGCGCTGGGTGATGCCGGGATGGTGCGGCGGTGCTGGGTCCTGCGGGTGGTGCGTGCGTCGCGCGGTTGGACGCGGCGCGGCTGGTGCGTACGACGGTGCCTGCTGGTGCGTGCCGTGGGACTGCGGCTCAGTGGACCACGGCGCGCGCCATGGAACCGTGGCGCGGTTGCATCGGAACACCATGGGCGGGTTCCGGTGCGGACCTGACGCCGGCGGTGGCCGGACGGCCTGCCGGTGCCGGGCTGCGGCGCGGTTGTGCGACCGCACCGTTCTGAACGTCCATGACCGCGTGGGCCACGAGGCCGCCCATGGGGTCGTGTCGGATCAGGTCCCGCAGCCGGGAGCGGGACGAACGTCCCTCATTACCCGGATACAGGTGCTTGCCGAGACCGACCGCATGGGCCAGCGCGGCGAGCGCCGCGGTCCGCGGGTCCGGCGGTACGCCGGTGCGGATCGCGCTGTCCAGCCGGGACCTGATCTCCCGGCTGATCTCCGTGTCCGTCGCTTGGTAGCGAGTCGTCGGAAGCACCCCGCACATCTGGCCGGCCACGGCATGCACCATGCCGCACCTCTCCAGATGCGAGAGGTAGGTCTGGCGAAGTCCCAGTCGGGGCCCGCCAATCCAGTTGACCGCGCGTACGGGTGCTCCGCGCCGGCGAAGCAGTTCCAACGCACAGTCCAGTGTTGGATCTCCAGTCGGCCGTGGTGCCACCACGGCGATACGATCCCCGTCTGGGGCTATCCGTCCGGCCAGCGCCAGCTCTACTAGCTGTGCTCCGGCCAGACCGAGGTCGAGCGACTGCGGCTGTGCGGTGGTACCCGTGGTCGGGTCCAACGCCAGCAGCAGAAGCTCCTCCGGAAGTGTTCTGCGGCTCCTGCCCATCCATGCCTCCCCGCGTGGATGAATGACAGGGTGACCCCTCTCACAATGGTCTGTCGAGAGTGCGTGACCGGTTCGTAGTGGAACCGGCAGGTATGTCGTTCTCGTCTACCGCAGGGGTTAAGCCCGCACACAGGACACTGGTACATGGTTCGGACAGCGATGTCCGGGCAGCGGGTCAAGGGTTTCACGGTTCGTTGGGCGCCCGGTGGGTGGCGCACGGAGGAGGCATCGGTGGCGGGCGAGTCCCCCGACAGGTCGAAGCAGCACGAGTCGTCGGCGTCGTCGGCAGAAGCGACGTCGGGGACCCCCGCCGCGGTTCCGGGGCCGGTCCGGTCCGCCGCGGCCGCAGCGGCGGACCCCCGCCTGGCGGTGGCCCGTGAGCGAGCCGCCACGGTGCGGGTGGATCAGGCCACGGCGGTGTTCTCGACGCGGGCGCCGGCGGAACCTTCCGCCGCGTCCGGGGAGAAGGTTTCCACGGGGGCCGGGGAGAAGGTCTCCGGCGGTTCCGGGGAGAAGGCTTCCGGCGGGGCCGAGAAGGCTTCCGGCGGTTCCGGGGAGAAGGGTCCCGGCGGGGACGCCCGGCTGCGGGCCGCGGTGGCCGCGTGGGTGTCGGGCGCGGACGAGGAGGAGTCCGAGGTTCCGCAGGAGGCCGCGAGCGAGGCTGCGGGCGCCGAGGAGGCGGAGGAGTCCGCCTCGGCGGCGAAGGGCGCGGAGACGGCGGCGGAGGACTCGGAGACGGTCGACGCGGACGGGGACGCGGACGCGGGGGCGGAGAAGGACGCGGAGGCGACGGCGGACGCGGAGGCCGGAGCCGAGGGCGGGACCGACGGCGGTGCCGGAGACACCGGGGGCACTGGAGGCGCGACTGACGGAGCGTCAGCCGACGATTCCGCGGCCGACAACGATGCCGAAGGCGGTGTCGGGGCCGGTGCCGGGGACGGGGACGACGTCGAGGCGGACACGGATGTGGACGCCGACGCCGAGCCCGCGGCCGCCGGCGAGGGGAAGGCGGCGGCCGGGACGAAGGCCGACGCCGACGCCGACGCCGAAACCGGGTCCGACGCCGGTGACGGCTCCGCGTCCGGTGACGAGCCGGTCGAGGACGCGAAGCCCGGCTCGAAGTCCGACGTGAAGCCGAGCCCGAAGGACTCTCCTGAGGACTCCCCGAAGAGCTCGCCCGAGGACTCGCGGGACGACTCCGAGGACCCGAAGGACTCCGACGGATCAGCGACCCCTTCGAGCCCCGCGGCCTCGGAGCCGCCCGTCGACCAGCCCACCGCCGTCTTCAAGGCGCCGCGGCGCCCGGCCGTGGACCAGCCCACCACCATGCTCAAACTGGGCGACGCGAGGCCGGGCGCGAAGGCGGACGGCAAGGCGGATGCCGAGCCGGACGCGAGGACGGCCACGGACAAGGCCGCCTCCGAGCCCGCCGCCGGATCCACCGGGACGCCGACGGACAAGCCCGGTGCCAAGCCCGAGGCGAAGACCGGAGCGAAGACCGGGGCGGAGCCCGAGGCCGAGCCGAAGCCGAAGCCGAAGGCCGAGGCCGCGGCCGAACGCACCAGCAGATTCGTCGCCCTCAGGTCCCTGGACGAGCAGGCACCGGCGAAGCCGAGGGCGACCCCCGCCGACGCCACCGCCGTCGTGCCCCAGGTCGGGCCCGAGCGCACCACCCAGCAGCCGCTTCCGCCGAAGCCGCCGCTGGACCTGCTCGCCGAGCTGACGAACACGCCGCCGCCCCCGCAGACGCCGGTGCGCACGCTGGTGCGCCGCGTCAAGATCTGGACCCCGCTGGTCCTGCTGCTCGTGGTGATCTTCGCGATCGCACAGGCCGTACGTCCGCTGCCGAGCGCGGCTCTCGGGCTCACCGCCGACTCCACGTACACCTTCGAGGGCGGCACCCTCGACCTGCCCTGGCCGGGTCACGGACAGTCGGCCATAGAGGTCGACGGCGTCGGCAGCCTCGGTACGGACGGCAAGCAGGCACCCGCTCCCATCGCGAGCGTCGCCAAGATCATGACGGCGTACGTGATCCTCCAGGAGCACCCTCTGAAGGGGAGCGAGGGAGGCGAGAAGATCACCGTCGACCAGCAGGCCGAGGACGAGTCGAAGCTGCCGGACGAGTCGACGGCCGCCATGTCGAAGGGGCAGCAGTTCACGGAGCGCCAGATGCTCCAGATGCTGATGATCCCGTCGGGCAACAACGCGGCGCGGCTGCTCGCCCGTTGGGACTCCGACAACAAGTCCTTCGTCGCCAAGATGAACGCCGCCGCCGAGAAGCTCGGCATGACGAACTCGACGTACACGGACCCGAGCGGTCTGCAGAAGACGACGGTGAGCACCGCGACCGACCAGCTCAAGCTGGCCAGAGAGGTCATGCGGAACGACGTGTTCCGTGGCATCGTCGGCATGGCCAGCGCCCAGATCCCCGGCCTCGACAGCAAGATCTACAACAACAACGACCTGCTGGTGAAGCAGGTCGGTGTGATCGGTCTGAAGACCGGCTCGTCGACCCCCGCCGGCGGCAATCTGGTGTGGGCCGCCACCAAGACGGTGAACGGCAAGCAGCAGACGATCTACGGCGCGGTCCTCGGCCAGAACGCCGGGACCGGCAAGGTCTGGGACAGCCTCCAGCTCGCCCTCACCAACAGCCAGAAGCTGATCGACAAGGTCCAGAAGAGCCTGATCTCCGCCACGGTGGTGAAGAAGGGCGACGTCGTCGGGTACGTGGACGACCAGCTCGGCGGCCGGACCCCGGTCGTCGCCACCAAGAACATGACGGCGGTCGGCTGGCCGGGTCTGAAGACGAAGCTGTCGATCGGTGCGGGCGACAAGACGGTCCCGCACACGGGCAAGGCGGGCGAGACCGTCGGTGTGCTGACGGTCGGCGACGGCTCCAGCCGCGCCGTCCAGATCCCCGTCGCGCTCCAGAAGGATCTCGCCGAGCCGGGCTTCGGGGCCAAGCTGACCCGCGTGAGCTGAGCGGACGTACAGGTGAGCGATCCGGCGGACGCGCTCGTGGCGGCGTACGCCGCGAGCGCCCCGGAACAGCACGCGAACGCGCGGTGAGCACCGCGCGAACGTGCCGCACCCCGTCGGGGGCGCCCACCGGGGCGCTCCCCGGCGGGGTGCGTGCTAGCGTCGCGAGATCGGGGCAGGTCGCGGGCCGCGGGTCCCGGGGCGAGCGCGAGGAAACGGGACACAGGAGTGCCTTGTAGTGGCGACAGCGGAGCCGACACACGCCGACGACGCCGATCCGGGCCCCGGGGCGGGCTCGCGAATACGGCTGCCCGCGCCCTCCGCCGACGCCGAAGGGCCGAACGGAGCCGACCGGCCGAACGGAGCCGACCGGCCGAACGGAGCCGACCGGCCGAACGGAGCTGACCGGCCGAACGGAGCCGGCGGACCGAACGGCGCCGGCGAGGACCTCGGGACCCGCGCCGTCCGGCTGAGGCTCTTCCTGGACCGGCACCCCGTCGCGGTCGTCACCGCGCTGGCGGGGCTGCTCCACCTCGCATGGTTCTTCTCGTTCGCGAACAGCGGCGGGGACCTCGCGGCGCAGGACGCCTGGGCGGAGTTCGTCGGGCGGCATCCGGACTCCGCGTACAACCTCGCCTGGTACGGCGGTATGCACCCGGTGTCGTACAGCGTGGTGTCGCCGTACCTGATGTCCGTGCTCGGTGTGCGGACCACGATGATGATCGCGGGGACGCTCTCCGCCGGGCTGCTGACGATGATCCTGATCCGCAGCCGCGCGGTACGCAAACCCCTGTGGCCCGCGCTCGCGGGAGTCTTCGCGCTGCTGTGCAACGCGGCCTCGGGCCGCGTCACGTACGGCCTGGGGATGGTGTTCGCGCTCGCCGCGGCCGCCGTCGTCTTCTGCTGGCCCTACCGCTGGCGCCACAAACGCTGGGCGAAGGCCCTGTGCGCGGCGCCGCTCGCCGCCCTCGCCACCGCCGCGTCGCCGGTGGCCGGGCTGTTCGTCGGTCTGGTCGCGGCGGCCCTCTTCCTCCAGAAGCGGCGCCCGGGGGCGTACGCGCTCGGGATCGCGCCGACGCTCGTCGTGGCCGCCTCGGCCTGGCTGTTCCCCTTCTCCGGGACCCAGCCCATGTCCATCGGCTCGGCCTCGCTGCCGTTCGTCTACTCCGTGCTGGTCTTCGCGCTCGTGCCCAAGGAGTGGAAGACGGTACGGATCACGGCGGCGGTGTACGGCCTCGGCGTACTCCTCGTCTGGCTGATCAGCTCGCAGATCGGCTCCAACATCACGCGGCTGGCGATGCTGTTCGCGGGGGTGGCGCTGCTGGCGGCCCTTCCCTTCACCGTGCCGAGGACGCGCAAGTGGTACGTGACCGTCGTCGCCTTCGTCGGGTTCACCGGGTGGATCGGCTTCAAGTCCGTCGACGACATCGTGCACACGACACCGGCGGCGTCCTGGGCGCGGGAACTCGCCCCGCTGGTGAACCAGCTCCAGGTCGTCGGTGCCGAGAAGGGCCGCGTCGAGGTCGTCCCGGCCCGCTCCCACCGTGAGGCGTCCGCGCTCGCGCCGTACGTGAACCTCGCCCGCGGCTGGAACCGGCAGGCCGACATGGAGCGCAACCCGCTCTTCTACGACGACACGCTCAACTCCGCGAACTACCACGAGTGGCTCCAGCGCTGGGCCGTCCACTACGTGGTGCTGCCCAAGGGGGAGCCGGACGGCAACGGCGGCGAACGCGAACGTGAGCTGGTCCAGCGCGGCATGCCCTATCTCCGGCAGATCTGGGGCGACGCGAACTGGCAGCTCTTCGCGGTGACCGATCCGACGCCGCTGGCCGACCCGCCGGCCGTCGTCGACCGTGCCGAGCAGGGCGAGCTGACCATCGAGGTGAAGAAGGCCGGCCGCGTGCTCATCCGGGTTCCGTACTCCCCGTGGCTGGGCCTCGTCGACGCCGAGGGCAAGAGCGTGAAGCCGCCCCAGGAGACGGAGAGGTCCAAGCACCGGGCCGAGGGCGTCCCGAAGACGTACGACAACCTCAACGGCTGCCTGATGGAGACCCAGGAGAACGCCTCCGGCGACAAGTGGACCGAGCTTCTGGCGCCGGGTCCCGGCACGTACCGCCTGGCCGCGCCCTACCAGCTCCCCCGGGGTACCCCGTGCCCCGAGGAACTCCGCTGACCCCTGGGGGCTGCGCTGCCCCAGGGGCGAGGCCGAACCTCACAGAACCGGAACGGGGGGGGGGGGGGGGGGCGCGCGCCGCCCCCCCCCCCCCCCCCCCGCGCGCCCCCCCCCCCAAGCGCCCGCGCCCCCCCCCCCCCGCGCCCGCGAGCGGGGGCGCGGGAGCGC